>DTUG01000036.1 GCA_012964275.1 Fidelibacterota bacterium
GCGGCCATTTCCCCGGGAGATCCGGTGATCCCGCCACCGGGATGTGTCCCGGAACCGCATTGATAATAATTTATTATAGGTGTTTTATAGTTGGCCCATTTTACAGCAGGGCGCATGACAAATAATTGCTGAAGTGTTAATTCTCCATGGAAAATATTTCCTTCTGTAAGACCAAATGTTGATTCAAGATCCGCTGGTGTCAGAATCTGCCGATGGAGAATAATATCTTTAATATTGGGCGCAAACCGGGCAAGTGCATTGATTACCGCATCGCCGAATGCTTCCCGTTTATGGTCATCCCACCCACTTTTGATATCGTAAGGTGCGTATTGGACAAAACAAGACATAACGTGTTTCCCCGGTGGTGCCATTTCAGGGTCTAGTACCGATGGGATAATAATATCGATGTAAGGATTCTGGGAAAAATTACCATACTTGGCATCATCGTAAGCTTTCTCAATGTAGTCAAAATCTGGACTAATAGAAATAGCACCGCGCAAATGGGGCCCCTGACCGGGTAAACCCGTGAAATCGGGTAGTCCATCCAAAGCAAGATTCACTTTTCCAGATGAACCACGAATACGAAAATTATTAATGTCACTTACAAAGTCCTGTGGCAATTCACTTTCATCCACCAATTTAAGAAATGATAGTTTTGGATCCAGCCCGGAGATAACAATATTAGAACTATATTCATCGCCATTTTCCAAAGCGACACCAACGGCACGGCCATTTTTTACGATCACTTTTTCAACGGGAGCTTCGGTCATGATATCTGCCCCAAAATGTTCTGCGGAGCGTGCAATGGCCATACTCACAGCACCTGTTCCTCCACGCTGGAATCCCCAGGCTCGGAATGCGCCATCAATATCGCCCATATAGTGGTGGAGCATTACATAGGCTGAACCCGGTGATCGTGGCCCCATAAATGTGCCAATGATTCCACTAGAAGACATGGTGGCCTTTAGGGGTTCAAACTCGAACCATTCATCAAGGAAGTCCGCAGAACTCATGGTCATGAGTTTTGTCAAGTATTCAAACTGTTCATCAGATAGCGTTTTAAAATGATCTAATAATTTTTTAGTGGCAGCCAAGTCTGATAAAGATGGCGAGATAGCATTGGGAGCAATCGTCTCCAGGATGGGTCGAACAGCCATCCCAATCTGGCCCATTAGCGGCCCGAAGCGGAAATAAGTTTCGGCATCCCGGGGGGAGTGGCGATAGAGTTCCCTGTACGTCTCGTCCGCATCGGCTGTCCGTATGAGATAATCATCATCCAACGGGGTGAAGGTGCTTTCCAGCGGCAGGAGTTCCAGGCCGAATTTGGGCAGCATCAGTTCCTGGATTATTTTGGGTTTCAGCAGGCTCACCACATAAGAGCAGACAGAAAATTTGAATCCCGGAAAAATTTCTTCTGTTACGGCTGCGCCACCCAACACATAACGTCGTTCCAGGATCAGTACCTTTTTACCAGCACGGGCCAGGTAAGCCGCAGCAGTCAGTCCATTGTGTCCACCGCCAATGACGATGGCATCATATTTCTTTACTGCGGGCATGACCGTTTCCTTTCCGGGTCAAAGAAAGGGGTGCTCACCACTTTTGCTTGGGTGAGTTTCCGGAAGTGTTCCACTTTTAATTCGAATTGTAACGCGGATCCTTGTGTAGCATAATCAGATTTCACATGGGCCAGGGCAAGGTATCGTTTAAGGATTGGTGACCAGGTACCGCTGGTGGCATATCCAACTTGATCATTGCCGTTATAAATGGGTGTGCTGGTCCGCCAAGCTGTGGCGGGTAGTCCCGGCGCTAGACCGACTTTTCGATAATGGTCTTCCAATTCCGCCCATTGGATCTCGATGCCTACAAAAAGCCATTCCGGTCCTCGCGCAAGCTCTGTTTGCAATGCCTGTTTACCTATAAAATCTTTTTTCTTCATTTTCACCGCCCAGCCTAATCCAAGTTCGTAGGGAGAAGATTTTCGTGGTTCAATAATGGCATGACGGGCAGAGATATAATCCACATCCAACAGGATCAACCCCGCTTCGATCCGCGCCATATCCAATGCATGGAGCCCCGTTGGGGTGATGCCATATTGTTTCCCTTTTTCCAATAGCAGGTCCCATACAGCCAAAGCATCATCCGGATTCATCCAGATCTCATATCCCAAGTCTCCCGTATATCCGGTTCGAGAAATGGAGACAGGGATATCGCCAAAAGTCGTATCCATCATCCAGAAAAATTTGAGGCTGTTCAATGAATCACTTGCCATCGAATTCAGGATAGTCCGGGAGTTCGGGCCTTGAATAGCCAGGGCTGCGGTCGTATATGAATCATCCAAAATAGATAAATCCATACCAGCTGCGTTGTATTCAATCCATTCTAAATTGGGTTCAGCACTGGTGATGCGAAATTTTTGGTCGGTTAATCGCTGTACCGTGCCATCATCGATCTGTTTGCCGTTTTCATCGCACCAGGGGGTGTACATGACCTGCCCTACCTTGCAGATTTTAATATTTCTTGTTACCAAGCGGTCCAGGAATCGCCGGGCGTCAGGTCCTTCAATGATGTATTTATATAGGGGGGTTATATCTAAAAGGGCAGCCTTGGTGCGGATAGCGAAATATTCATTTTCGTGGGTGAGTTCATAATTGGTGGCTGCAAGATAACCAGACCATCGGCGCCACTCTTGGGATTCATTTAGCTTGGAAGTTCGCTCGAAAAAGGGAGACAGTTTGAGCTGGGTATGAGCCGTGAATTGATTACCAAAACTCATGCGGTTGATCTTAAAAACGGTCGGGTTAAACATGTGGGTCCCCCAGCGCCTTTCAGTGAAATTTCTGATCCATCATAGGTATGAACTTTCACTTTTTCCGCTTCTAATCTGCCTTGTGTGACAGGGTTTCCCTCAATCATGATGCATTTTCGTGGTGTCACTGCCAAAACGTTGCAGCCCATTGAATTGTATTCTTCATCGGGAACTTCCAGCAGTTTGATACCTCTATTGATCAAATATTGGCGAAAAGAAACTGGAAGCAAACGGGAATAGACCAGATAAAGATCATGGTCAATAGGACTCACATTGCTCATAAGATGCAGGCATCTATCAGGACCGTTCCAGTGAGGAAGTGGTACTGAA
Source organism: Fidelibacterota bacterium (assembly GCA_012964275.1). Taxonomy (GTDB): domain Bacteria; phylum Fidelibacterota; class Marinisomatia; order Marinisomatales; family UBA1611; genus UBA1611. The sequence continues at coordinate 3,137 of DTUG01000036.1, forward strand.
ATTACTTCATTTACCAACTTGCCCAACAATTCCCTGAATTGCCGGATACCCTCGGCGTTAGAACGGTAGCCCTCCCCAACGGCCACGGTGTATTCATCAATCCACACCACATCTCCACCTTCCAATATGCCTGGGCTTATAATTCTGCCAAGAATTGGAATATTGATCGATTTAAAATAGGCTTCCATTGTACCCGGTTCCGATAATCGTTCTTTTTCCCTCATGGCACATAGGATTGCACCACCATTAGAAATGATACAGGGATCATGGGTGTATATTGAATCAAGGAACGTGGATTCATCTCCGGGAAGAAAATGCACATCAGCACCAGATGATTCTAGCAGATCTTTGAAGGATTCATAATCTGCAAGTGCTTTCTCGAAATTTGGGACTCCGGTATAATTGAGTTGCGTTGATTGATGATTAACAGTGGTTTGATTTTGATAAGCATCCCTTGGATGCTTGATCAGGACCTTGCAAAGGGGATCCACCATGTTTTGACAGCCAAAATTCATATAAAGTATGTTTTATTCTATTGCACCTATTTAATGTATTAATGTGAAATATATTTATAAACTATGTTTCAAGTTGCACTGATTCTGGATATTCATCCTTAGCAATTTGGAGAAAGCGCATGATGGTCATACGTTTTTCTATTATTTGAAAAATAATTGATCTCTTCTGGTAAAAAATGGAGAGAAATTTAACATGCTGTCTGTATTTATTTATGCTTTTACTATAATACAAGGCAAAATTTCCACTGGGTATCAGGCTGATAGTAAATATTCCCACCCATAAGAGACCACGAGTTAAGTACCACACAATTCCGATTCCGAACCCATAATAAACAATAAAAAAGACCATACCATACATCATTTTCCAACTGGCTTCTTCTACTTGAAAATCATGAAACCATTTGATAATCAAGCGCGGAAGTTTATAAGGGGGATAATTTGTTAAGATTCCCCACATAAATAATGGAAAACCTGCGATAAGGAATAGGATAGTTTTAGTTCGATTCCAGCCTCGTTTCTTTTGTCTTGCCGGATCGAGAAACTCGTCCCGAATATTGAGTTCTTTAAGAAGGCTCAGATAGTTTTTTAATTTTTCTCGAAATTGGGTCACTTTCTCAGGATTTTTATCCTGATACCACTTCACAGCATTTGTCAGCATTTTTGTAATTAAAAAATCATCTTTTTTATTATCCAGTTCCAGCCCCATTTCAGTCATTAATTCCATCTTATAGATCAACTCCAGACCTTCAACGATATCCTTTATTTCTTCTGTTGGAATATAATTGGTCAGTTTGTTTAATGCTGTTTCGATGTTTTCTGTTATTTTGCGCACTGTTGCAAATTGGTCATTCCGATATTCCTCTTCAAAATCAGCAAGACGTATAGGATTTCCGAAGCGGACCATTACGTCACTGCGAAACCGCAATAGATCAGAGTAACTCAGTCCTATAGGAATAATTACAACATCTAATGAAAAATTATTTTTTACCTCTGCTCCAAAACCAATCCTGGCCGTACCGGTTTTGATTTTTTCAAGAACCCGCTTCCCTTTTGATATCCCTTCTGGGAAAATAAGAAAAGCGCCATTTTTTTCAAGAATTTCATATCCTTTTTCAAAGGTGTCCCGATTTTTGTCCATATTGGTTTGATCATCAATCTTTCGATATATTGGAACCAGGTTCAGCTTTGTAAGGATCTTCTTTTTAAGGTTGGTATTAAAAATTGTGCTCTTAGCGAAAAAATGAAGAGTTCTAGGACAAAACGTTCCAGCAATAAGTGGATCCATAAAAAAATTAGGGTGATTTGCCACAAAAATAACCGGCCCATCGATTAAAGCCATCTCTTTGTTTTCTACAGTGACCGTATTAAAAAAGAGTTTTATCGCAAATAATGCAATTCGGTGAAAAAACGAATAAAGCACTGGTTTTTAGACAGTCTTGGGAGATCGATACTACCAGGGGATATTGTCCAAATCTACATTTCCCCCAGATAAAATCAATCCAACCTTCTTATTATTAAAAAGTCCTTTTTTACCTAATAAGGCGCCTAGAACGATCGAGCTTGATGGCTCTACCATGATTTTTAATCTCTCCCAGATCATTCGCATAGAATCTATGATCGCTTCTTCTGAAACGGGGATGATTTCATCTACCAGTTCTTGAATAATTGGGAATGTAATTGTTCCGATCTGAGCCCGCAGTCCATCAGCAATGGTATCGACTGTTTTGTTTGGAACAATTTTCCTTTCTTGCAATGATCGATAGGCATCATCAGCCTCAATCGGTTCAGCCCCATATACTTTTATATTTGGGTTCATGCCTTTAGCGGCTAAAAGTGTTCCGCTTAAAAGTCCACCGCCGCTCACTGGAGATATAATTGCATCCAGGGCAGATATATCCTCAAGTAACTCCTTAGCCGCAGTACCCTGCCCGGCAACAATTCTTTCATCATTATAAGGGTGTACCACTATAGCACTTGTTTTTTCAACCATTTGAATAAGCGTACTCTCTCGGGACTCGTGATTCGGTTCACAGTAAATAATTTTTCCTCCATACCGTTCTACATTTTGTACTTTTATTTGCGAACTGTTATGAGGCATAATTACCTGTACATTGGCCCCCTGCCTGGTTGCTGCTAAGGCAAGTGCTGCGCCATGATTTCCTGAAGATGTAGTGATTACTCCGCGCATTAGTTCTTCTGGTGATAACTGCAGGACTGTATTTGTGGCTCCGCGGATCTTGAAAGATCCCGCCTTTTGAAAATTATCGCATTTGAAATATAGTTTTGCTCCGGTGAGCTTATTCAAGCTTTTGCACGTCTGTATAGGTGTCCGGTGAATGAAGGGTGATATTCGGATATGGGCTACTTTTATATTGTCCAGGGTTACCATGCTGAAAATTAATACCAATTTATGCTACTTGTACTCGGTGTCATAGGAGGTCGAATATTTTCCAGTTTAAATTGAATTTGAGCCCGAATATAAAAACAGTTTTTTAGGACTAGTAAGTACTGGTATCTTTTTCCAGAACTATTATGAAACCAAAAATGGATGAAATAACCATGAGCAAAGAAAATTCCTTACATATGTCTTCCGCAGAATTTCGAAACACAGGTTATGCGGTGATTGACTGGATCGCCGATTATTATGAAAAAGTGGATTCATATCCGGTTCTATCACAGGTTAAGCCTGGAGATATAAGATCCAGTCTTCCGGATGCACCGCCCCAAAACGGGGAATCCATGAATAAAATTATTAATGATGTGAACCAACTTATCATGCCTGGGATCACCCATTGGCAATCACCAAACTTTTATGGTTATTTCCCCTGCAATGCAAGCGGCCCTGCGATTTTGGCTGATCTTCTTTCCAGTGGACTGGGGATCAACGGAATGCTGTGGACTACGAGCCCAGCTTGTACAGAATTGGAAACTCATGTGCTTGATTGGCTGGCTGACATGCTGGACCTCCCCAAACACTTTAAATCCACAGGATCTGGAGGCGGAGTTATTCAGGATACAGCATCAAGTTCATCCCTATGTGCTTTAATTGCATCCAGGGAAAGAGCAACAAAAGGTAGATCTAATAAATATGGGTGTAAAAACAAATTGACAGCATACGCATCGAACCAATCCCATTCATCTATTGAAAAAGCTGTTATAATCGCAGGTTTAGGTAAGAATAATATGCGACTCATCGATGTGGATGAGTCTTTTGCGATGCGGTCCGAAAATTTAAAAGTACAAATAGAACAAGATATTAAAGACGGATTTACACCTGCTTACGTATGTGCCACAGTTGGCACAACGTCCAGCACTGCTTTCGATCCACTCAAGGAAATAGGGGAGATTTGCAGACAATACAATTTATGGCTTCATGTAGATGCTGCCATGGCAGGAACAGCGGCTCTTTGTCCGGAATATCGATATGTACAGGAAGGGCTGGAATTTGCCGATAGTTATACCTTTAACCCTCATAAATGGATGTTAACCAATTTTGATTGCAGCTGTTTATACGTGGCTGATCGAAGCGAGTTAATTAATTCTTTGAGCATTTCACCGGAATATTTGAAAAACCAAGCAACTCAATCAGGCGCAGTATTTGATTATCGTGACTGGCAAATACCCCTAGGCAGGCGATTTCGATCCTTAAAGCTATGGAGCGTGATTCGTTATTATGGTGTGGAAGGATTACGGAAATATATAAGGAAGCATGTTGAATTAGCGCAGGAATTCGCTAGTTGGGTTGAAGATGATGATCGTTTTCAACTTATGGCACCAGTCCCCTTGAATCTGGTTTGTTTCCGCTACAGTGGATCGAATGAATTTAATAAGATGATTTTGGATAACTTGAACCAGAGCGGGGATCTTTTTTTGACACATACAAAACTGAATGAATATTATACCCTCAGGATTTGTATTGGTCAAACACGAACAACAATAGAGCATGTAGATCATGCTTGGAAAATGATAAAAAAAACTGCCGAAAAACTAGAAACCAGGTCTAAAAATTGATATCCTATTCAAATTGTCCGCCGCACCATTGCACAATAAAATTGGCTATAACTTCCACTGATTTCATTACATCTTGAATTTGAACATACTCATTTGCGGAGTGTGCTGTCCTTACATCACCAGGACCATACAGCACAGCGGGGATTTTAGCATAATTTGTAAACAGCCGTAAGTCTGAGCCGTAGGTCACACCTTTAAGTTTCGCCCTTTTATGCGAAACAGATTCATGGCAGGCTGTCAGTGTTTTCACCAATGGATGTTCCACCGGGGTTTTACCTGATTCGTATTGTCCATCAATCCATTTCAGAACTGGAGGTGAATTTTTAAGCCATGAATCTTTCGCAGCAATCTTTTTAATTGCGTCTTCCAGTGTGTTACGGGCTTCTTCGGCGCTTTCTCCCGGGAATACTCCCAGCCTCCCTTCCGCAGTAAGCTTTCCCGGCACAGTTGAGTGCCAGTCTCCACTATGGATAGTTCCAATGTTAATGGGTGCAACCCGGTCTGTGTTTTCATAATAATTAACCCGAAATAATTTATGCCGATCCTTTTCTAGATCTAAAATTGCCTGATGCACCGGTTCAAATTTTTCAATAGCGCTTATTCCCTCCCAGCGTGTTGCAGCGTGGGTAGCCCGGCCATTAATGGTTATACGAAAAGTAAGCGCGCCAGACTGTATTGGGCAGATACTCATTGATGTAGGCTCTAAAATAATTGCACCATCAGCGGTATACCCTTTCACAATATTAGTCAATGTGCCGCAACCGCCAGATTCCTCTCCGACCACACTTTGTATCTGGACATTACCATTTGGTTTAAACCCTGATTCTTTAAGAATCTTTACCGCATAGATTCCAGCGATTAATCCCGCTTTCATATCGCAAGCGCCGCGACCGTATATTTTATTTTTTTTAACAGAGCCGGACCAGGGTGATTCACTCCAATTTTCTTCCGGCCCTGTGGGGACAACGTCCACATGTCCATTAAGAATTAGTGATTTTCCATTTCCGTTATTTTGCCAGTTACCAAGAATGTTGTAGCGCGAGTCCGGAGAAAAACCGTCATCACAAAATGCTGGATGTTCTTTGATGGTCTCAAAATGGACGGGAACATGATCTACATGTAAATCGAACGAACTTAACTTTTTTGCAATGAGTTCCTGGACTGGGCCTTCATTGTTGGCAAGGCTTGGTAAACGTATCGCTGATTGAATGAATTCAATAATTTCATTATGATGATTTTTAATTAAACTGGCGAATTTTGTTTGAAATTCAGTCATTTTTTCAAGCAGTCTGACGACTTAAAAACTGCTATTTGTGGAGATAGTATATCAAAAACTGGTGTGGATGAAACTTATGATATTATAGCATTTTGTTCCAGAAATCCTCAAGCTCGACACCAAGTCCATCAGCAACACGATTGACATAGGCATAGTAGGAAGTAATTTGGTTAATATCAAGAATAGCACGATCATCATATCCCGATTCCCTAAGTGGAACCAGATCTTTCTCATTCATTTTACCTGGTGTTTTAGTGAGTTTTGCAGCATAATCCAGCATAGCTCGTTGAGCGGATGAAATATCTGCTTCCGTATAATTCTTTTTTAATTGTTCTACCAGCTGGGGATTCTTTGTAGCTCTGAGGAGACCCTCCCCATGATGTACAATTCAGTAATGACAATGATTTAGAACGGAAACAACCACCGCAATCATTTCCCTGTCTACCGGAGGAATCGGTGATTTTCCAAACATCACTGTCTTGTAAAGTGTAAGATGAGCATCAAGAGAAGCAGGATTGATACTGTGAATTTTCATAATATTATCAACTCCTCCCCAAGGTTCTGTCACTTTTTTATATAATCTCTCTAATTCTCCTTTAGCATCAAATTCTGATATCATATTGATCCAGGCCATAGATACTCCTTAAGAAAATGAGCCTTCTATACAGGTGGTTTCGAATCCGCCGCGGATATTATATACAGTAGTCACCTGCAGTTTATCTGTCTCCAGCGCAGATTTCAGGTCATCATAGATTCGCTTGGTTGCTGCTTCCTGGTAGATGCCGACATTTCGAAAACTCACAAAATAATATTTTAGTGATTTAAATTCTATGCACTTACCGCCAGTGGGATAATATTCGATTTTTACATAGGCAATATCCGGCAGGCCGCTGAAAGGACAAACAGCGCTGAATTCATCTGTTTCAGTCTTAATGTATTGTTCCGGGCTGTCAAAATCGAAGATCTCTAGTAACTGCGGGTTGATGTGACTTTCATCTAAAAAATCAAATGTTTTTCCTTCGGCCTTGGTCATGTCATTCCCCTTTATATATACAGCCTGTGGAATCTGTTTCTTTTATGTCGATCTGTGATAGTCCGGGCAGGGAAGGCGCCAATCGCTCCCAGATCCACTGGCATACATTCTCACTGGAAGGATTTTCTAATCCTTCAATATCATTTAAATAAGAATGATCCAATTTTGAAAGCAGAGGATTAAAAGTTTCATCAATATCACCGAAATCCATGACGAATCCGGTCTTATTATCCACATTGCCGGTGACTGTAATGGTGATTTTAAATGAATGGCCATGGATGTTTTTACAGGGATGGCCATCCGGCAGATTAGGCAGGGATCTTGCTGCTTCAATTGTAAATGTTTTGAATACATTCATAATAGAATTTAGGGAATCCCCAGTATCTTATGAGTCTGCAGACTCAACTTCCATTGGGGATGTTCTGCCAGGAATTCTTCTGATCTTTTAATGTTCTCTGCCTGGTTTGAACCATCCATTGGTTGTATAAAAAAATGGTCAAAATCTAAACCTTCATGCTGTCTGGGATTCATCCCGTATTGCGGATAAACCACTTTCAGTTCGTGGCCTTTCCGTAGAATAAAATCTGCGTTGGCTTTAGGGCTTACACAGATCCAGTCGATTCCCACAGGCGGTATGATTGTTCCATTGGTTTCAATCCCGATTTCGAACCCAATGTTATGAATAGCTTGAATAAATTCAGCGTCCATTTGCAGGAGCGGCTCACCGCCGGTACAAACTACATATGGTTTTGAATTTTGATTTTCCGGCCAAAGGTCTGTAATGATTTTTGTTATTTCTTCTGCGGAATATTTTCCGCCGCTGGGACCGTTCGTTCCCACGAAGTCCGTATCGCACCAGTCGCAGATGGCACCATCTCGATCTTTTTCTAATCCTGTCCAGAGGTTGCAGCCCGTAAAGCGGATAAAGACTGCCGGCCGACCGGTGTGAAATCCTTCACCTTGGAGTGTGTAGTAAATCTCTTTAATGGTGTACATGTTTAATTTGGATAATTCAATGGATCGGAAATGGATGCTTCCTTGAATCCCTTTAAACGTAATATGCAGGCGTCGCAGTGGCCGCAGGGATCGCCATTTCCCTGTGGATCGTAACAGCTGGAAGTCAATCCATAATCTACGCCCAATTTGGTACCTTTTTCGATGATCTCTGCTTTGGTCATCTCGATGAGCGGAGTGTGAATTTTGAATTCTTCTCCGGAGACACCAGCTTTGGTAGCTAGGTTTGCGGTTTGCTCAAAGGATGCTATATATTCCGGGCGGCAGTCGGGGTAGCCGCTGTAGTCCAGTGCATTCACACCGATGAAAATATCGTATGCTTTCAGCGACTCTGCCCAAGCCAGGGCCAGGGAAAGAAAAATAGTATTACGGGCCGGAACATATGTAACCGGAATATCTGTCATCTCTGATTCAACTCTATCCTTGGGAACTTCGACCTCATCTGTCAGAGCAGAGCCTCTAAATTGCCTTAAGTCAATATCAACCACAGACTGCTTTTCAACGCCAAATATTTGTGCCACCTTTTTTGCCGATCCCAATTCAAAGGCATGACGCTGTCCGTAATTGACCGTCAGTGCAAAAAGGTCAAATCCCTGTTCTTTGGCAAAGGCCAGGCAGGTAGTGGAATCCAACCCCCCTGAAAGAAGAATGACTGCTTTTTTATTCATAAGAGATTGGTAAGGAAATTAGTCTATTATTTTGATGATTTGAATCGGTTCCAGACCCAGTAAATAACAAATCCTGATAAAAGCAGTGGTACAGATTCAAAGAGATATTGGTTAGGTGTGTAAATAAAAATGAAAAGAGCGATAAAAGTAGGCACTATGACAGTGATCCATGGGAATATCATTCCACCAGAAACTTTGAAAGGCCTAGGCAACTCCGGGTGGGTGTAGCGTAATGAAATAAAAACGAAAAATCCGATGATGTACAGGGGAATGCTGATCCAGGTCCCCACCACCAGGAGATCCACAAAATTCATACTCATTGTCATGATGCTCAATACCAGTCCCTGGGTGACCAATGCGCCCACAGGTGTATCATATTTTGAATTGGTTTTTGAAATAAAATTTGGTAAGTGCCCATCATCAGAGATGGCTTTTAGTAAGTGTGACATAAGCAGCATTTCACCATTAATGAGACCAAAATTGGATGTTTGTGCCGCAAGATTAAACCACCAGGCAAATGCGGTGCCACCCAATGCCAAAGCCACAAGATTAAGTTGAGCTTCGCTCCAAAGGTTCCAATTTGGATTCACAGCAATTCCAATCATTAAAGGGATTACATAGACTACCACAGAAAGCATTAAAGTAACAGTGAGTGCTTTTGGATAATTGGATTCTATGTCCTCTATTTCATCGGCAGCTGAAGCGAGCCCACTGTATCCGGAAAAGTTCCACACTCCAAATATCAATGCAAAAACCACTGCTGTAGTCAAGTCTGTTTGCGGAGGCAAATGGAGAGATGTATAAACATCCAGGTCGATCAATCCGACGCCGTAATAAACAAATAAAATGACCGGAATGATCTGTAACCAAGTCAATACATTGAATAAAGGACCAACCAATTCAACACCGCGAAGATTAACAATAACTGTCAGCCAGATCATGCTCAATGTCAATCCCCAGGACACAGAGACAGGTGCTTCCGGCCAGATGAAAATGACAAAATATTCCGCAAGAAGTGTGGGGTAAAGCGCCGCATCAAACATCCAGGTGAGCCATTCCAGCCACCCCAGTTGAAACCCCCAATAGTCTCCCCAGCTTTTTTTATACCATTGGTACACGCCACCTTCCATGGGGATGGCACTGATTAATTCACTGTTTTGCAACACCCCGGGAATTCCCCAAAAGACAGCCATGAACAACAGACCAAAAATGGCAAGGGTGGGGCCAGACTGAGCAACCACCTCCTCGATTCCATACGGCCCGCCGCAATAGATGACAAACATGGCGGAGACCGTAGTCCAGAACCGCATTTTTGATTTACCTGTTTTGTTTCTCCTGGCCATAGGTACCAAATGTAGGAACGGGCGCTATCAGTCTTCCATTGATTTAGTATTCTTGCTCAACCCAACCCATGCCAATTATATTCCTACGCTTTTTACTAAATATTATTTTTATTAAGGGAGCATTTCATGCTTAGTCGAGAAAAATCTCAATCTATTTTCAATCGTGCCATGAATGTTTTAACACAGGGCGTCAGTTCCAACTTCAGGTACTCGGGACCCGATAATACACCTGTTTTAAAGCGTGGCAAGGGCGCTCGGGTCTGGGATGCGGATGGTAATGAATTCATTGATTACCGCCTGGGCTGGGGGCCGATTATTTTGGGCCATGCAGATGATCGAGTAAACCAAGCAGTAGCAGAATCCATCAAGAATGGAATAACGTTCGCTGCAACCACGGAACTTGAAGTTGAAGTGGCGGAAAAAATTGTGAAAATGGTTCCCGGTATGGAAAAACTACGGTTTACCAACACAGGAACTGAAGCAACCATGCACGCATTGCGAACAGCACGTGGTTATACCAATAAAGAAAAGTTCATCAAGTTTGAAGGACAATATCATGGTGCCCATGATTATGTTTTATTCAGCACAGCCTCTTCACCCATTTCCGCCATGGGGCCACGGACTTCTCCAATTCCTGTTCAGGTTGGCACCGGAATTCCTGATAAGATACGGGATTATGTATATTGTCTTCCTTTTAATGATTTTGATGCTGTAAAACAATGCGTGAAGGATCACCATGGTGAAGTAGCTGCTATGTTTGTAGAACCTTGCCTTGGAAATATAGTGGGTATTGAACCGAAAGATGGGTTTCTGGCACATTTAAAAACATTGTGCAATGAGTACAATATCGTCCTTGTCTTTGATGAAGTGAAAACAGGTTTCAGGTTAGCAAATGGTGGGGCGAGGGAAGCCTATGGTGTGATCCCTGATATATCCACTTATGCCAAAAGCCTCGGGAATGGATTTCCTGTAGCAGCTTTTGGCGGCAGGGCGGAAGTTATGGATGTGATTGGCGGAGGCAGCGTGACACATGCCGGTACCTTTGGTGCAAATGGTGCGAGTATGGCCGCAACAAATGCTGTTTTGAATATTTTATCTGAATCACCCGTATTAGAAAATCTGGCAGAACGTGGGAAAAGACTAAAAACTGGCCTGGATCAAATCCTCACTGACGCAGGTCTTCCACATCAAATGGCGGGTCATCCAAACATTCAGGGTTTCTTGATCACAGAAAAACCCGTTCAGGAAGTTAGAGACCTGGCACATAGCAATGATGCCATGTATGAAACCATCATGGGCAATATGTATGATCGTGGCGTTTGGGCAGAAAGCGACCCGCGAGAACCTTGGTTCTTATGTGAAGCGCATTCAGATGAGATCATTGATGAGACTTTGAATAGATTTCAGGATTCAGTACAGGCTGCCGTTCATTCATAAAATGAAACCCGAAGTCTTCTGGACTGATCAGTTTTCTCCCAGCAATCCACTTCCAGTGTCCGTGGACCTGCCAGCGGAGGTTGATGTGGCTATTGTTGGTAGCGGCTATACGGGACTCACTGCAGCGCGAGTACTGGCGAAAGCAGGCAGCTCAGTTGCTGTCTTGGATCAATATAAAATCGGATGGGGTGCCAGTTCCCGTAATGGCGGTATGGCAACACCGGGCCTTAAGCAAGACATATTCAAAGTTCATAAAAAATATGGGATGGATTATGCCCGTGAATTCTGGAAATCATCTGTCGATGCAATTGACTTATTAGAACAGATTATCATTGAAGAGAACATTGACTGTAATTGGTCCCGGAAAGGCCACGTTGCCTTGGCATGTAAGCAATCTCATTATGACGATTTTCCGGAATATGCAGCATGGATCAAAAGGGAAATGGGCCATGAAAAAACGATCGTTCCAAAAGAAGAGATCAAGTCTGAAATTGGAACGGATGCCTATTTTGGAGGATTATCTGATAAGTCCAGTGGTGGTCTGCAGCCGGCCAAGTATGTAGATGGATTGGCCAGGGCTGTTGCAGGTCTTGGTGTTATTCTCTGTGAAGATACCCGGGCAGAAAAGATCAACAGGGAAGGTAGTGGATATGAGTTAATGACTTCCAAAGGTGATCTAAAAGCCAGGGATGTTGTCATCGCCACGAACGGATATACAGATATGCTGGTGCCTGGGCTCAAGCCTAAAGTCTTTCCAGTCGGCAGCTATATTATTGTGACAGAGCCTCTGCCGCAAGACCTGCAAGACAAACTCAGTCCGAAACAGCGTATGTTCTATGATTCAAAACGGTTCATTAATTATTTTCGGCTTACACCGGACGGAAGGATGCTGTGGGGAGGGCGAAATGATTTGAGTACAGACCTAGACCTGAATGAAAGTGCCAAAATACTGTCCAACCAGGCCTGTAAAGTTTTTCCGGAACTCAATGATGTTGAAATCACACATACATGGACTGGAAAGCTGGGAATTACATTTGACCTTATGCCTCATATTGGAGAGATTAATGGAATTCATTATGCCTTTGGCTATGGTGGACATGGTTTGTCCATTGCCACCTATCTTGGGACAGAATTGGGATTACTTATGTCAGGTCAAAAAGACCGAAGCCCTTATAAAGAAATATCGCACCAAACCATGTTCTTTTATAGAAAAGAGCCCTGGTTTCTACCATTTGCAGCCTATTATTATCGCTTTTTAGATTGGATTTCTTAAAGACGTGGGCGTTATTTCCACAATCGATTATGTGATTATCGCTATTTACCTTGCCGGAATGGTGGGCGTTGGCCTTTGGTTTGCAAAAAAGCATACTGATTTCGACGACTTTTTTCTGGCTGGAAGATCGCTCACGACGCCACTGTTGATCACAACCTTGATCTCGACCTACTATGGTATTGACGTGTTGTTTGGAGATTCGCAACTGGGGTTTACAGATGGCGTTGTTGCGTGGTTTGGCTATGCACGGCCAACCTATGCATTTTTTCTGATCGCGGCATTTTTATTGGCCCAGCGGTTGCGGGAAGAAGACTTCAAGAGTCTCCCAGACATCCTAGACAAGTATTATGGAAAAAATACCAGGTATGTTGGTGCCGTAACATCTTTCATTTATTCCCTGCCTGCGTTGTCTCTTTATGGGTTCGGGATGTTGGGTGATGTGATCCTTGGTTGGGAACCTATCGTGGGTATGTTGGTTCTTGGTGGAATCGCGTTGGTTTACACGCTCACCGGTGGGTTTTGGGCTGTGGTGCTGACAGATTCGATTCAGTTTGTCCTGATGTGTGTTGTTTTAGCGATGGCATTTCCATTTGCTATGAATTTGATCGGTGGATTTGACATAATGATAGAAAAACTTGAACCAAGTTATTTTGATTCAATGGGTGATCTTTCTATTTGGCTTATCATTATCTACGCTTCTACAGGCCTAGCTATACTTGTTGAACCCACATTTTACCAACGTGTTTTTGCGGCAAAATCATATAAGAATATTAGAAACGCTCTCATTATTGGTATTTTTATTTGGGGATCATATGATTGGATTATTACCATATTGGCGATGGCTGCTAAAACTGGAACTCTGATTGGAAAAACTATCATTGATCCAGGTACTGGAGAATTAATTCAAAAAACTATTATTGATCCGGGAGTAGCGCCAGATGCAGCATTATTAACTGTAATGGTTGCAGCGCTTCCTGCAGGGGCTCTCGGATTATTTATGGCAGGCGTACTTTCTACGGAGATGTCCACATTGGATTCGTATTGTCTGGTGGCCGGTGGAAATGTGGCTTACGATATTTATAAACCGGCAATCAAACCAGATGCCACCGATCAGGAATTGATTAAAACTACACGCTATGGAATTCTTTTATCCTGGGTCCTTGGGTTTGCCATGGCTGTTTCATTTGAACAGATGCTGGGGCTATGGGTTTTTATGGCTTCCATCCTGATTTCCAGTGTATTGGTGCCCATACTCTTGGGACTTTATGTGCCGAAGTTCAGGAAACCTTTAGCCGGTTTTTTAAGTGCTGGGTTGGGTTTATTTTCTACGGTCATTCTGAATGTTTACATTATGATGAACGGAACATTTGATTTAGAAGAAGAGACATATATTGTTCAATGGTTGGGGATAGATTTCCTTCAGGAATTCGTGATGTATATCACCCTCCCAATTTCATTAATTGGATTTTTTATCGGGTTGGCTTTGGATAAAGGGGGAAGGTCATGAGTAGCTGGGAAACATTTACCTGGATCACCGTTTTAATCCTTAGTTTTGGGTCTATCATTGTTTTTGTTCTTTTCGTGAAAGATATCAGACAGATCTTGAAAAAATTCCAAAAGGAGAAATAATGAATTATCAAAATTATATTAACAATGCATGGTGTGATGCCGAATCGGGTAAAACGTTCGATGTGGAGAATCCATTCACAGAGCAGATTATCGCACAGGTTCCTGCCAGTCATAAAACAGATGTGAACAAAGCAGTGGAAGCTGCCAAAGCTGCATTTTCTGGATGGAGAAAACTGACCGCAAGCGAGCGTCGAGACTACCTGAGAAGCATGGCAAATAAATCCCGTGAACATTCAAAAGAACTGGCAGAGACTATTTCGACTGAGATGGGAAAACCATACAGTAATGCATTGAACGAGATCGAAGATGTGGCGGAATACCTTGAATATTACAGCGAACTGGCCCGGGACCAGGTGGGGAGAATTGTTGCTCCAGCAGAGAGAAATTCCATGTCCTTGGTGCGATATGAGCCTTACGGTGTGGTTGGGTGTATCATCCCTTGGAATTACCCTCTATCTCTAATGGCATGGAAACTGGCTCCTGCGTTGGCTGCAGGGAATACCATTATTATGAAGCCATCCGAGGTTACGTCTCTCTCTATTTTACATTGGATTGAAGTGGCAGGTGGAGATATGCCACCCGGCGTCATGAATGTGGTTACAGGCTTAGGTCAAGAAGCCGGTGAAGCGCTGGTTCAACATCCGGATGTTCCAATTATTGCATTTACCGGATCTATCCGAACTGGGAAAAGAATTGCAAGATTAGCATCGGATAATCTGAAAAAGATATCTTTGGAACTGGGTGGAAAAGACCCGGTAATCGTTTGCGATGATGCAGATGTGGAAGTAGCTGCTAAAGGATCGGCCTGGGGTGGATTTGTGAATGCTGGTCAGGTTTGCACATCGGTTGAAAGGGTTTATGTTTTTGATAATATCGCAGACCAATTCACGGAGGCATTAGTAGAAGAAGCAAAAAAAGTGAAATTGGGCGACCCTATGGAAAAAGGTACAGATGTTGGACCCATGTCATCCAAAACGCAATTTTCAAACACGATCAATAAGGTGGATTTGGCCAAAAAGGAAGGTGCACGTGTATTGACTGGTGGACAAAGATCGGATCAATTCGAAAAAGGGTATTTTTATGAACCTACTGTTTTTGATCAAGTTTCACCGGGAATGGATATTGTTATGGAAGAGGCATTTAGCCCTGTGATCCCAGTTCAACGTATCAAATCCATGGATGAAGCGATACAGATGGCGAATTCAACAAAATATGGATTGGGATGCACCATTTTCACTCGGGATATTGAACGCGCCATGACTGCTGCGGACGATATTAAAGTAGGAACATTCTGTATCAATAATCCACTGATGGAAAATATTGCTGCTCCCTTTGGCGGTATGAAACAATCCGGGATCGGACGGGAACATGGAATCGAAGCCCTAGAAGAATTTCGTGAAACGAAACACATCTTTATCGATTATGACCATAAAAATAAAGACTGGTGGTTTGGAAAGAATGGGGGATAGAAATTATTCTTTTCCGATATCCTCGTTCCAAATCTCTTGATTATCCCGGATGTAATTCGCAAGCATTGCAATACATGTTTCAGAATGAAGATCAATTACTTCAACACCATGTTGTTTTAACCATTCAACCCCACCGGAAAAATTAACCGATTCACCCACAACGACTGTTTTTATTTTGAACTGCCGGATCAACCCACTGCAGTACCAGCAGGGAGCCAAGGTTGTGACCATGATGGTATTGAAATAGGATCGTTGTCTTCCCGCATTCCGGAATGCATCCGTCTCTCCATGAAGGGAAGGGTCATCTTTCTGGATACGTCTGTTTCGACCTTTTCCGAGCAAAGTTCCATCCGCGTGAAAAAGAGCAGCCCCAATGGGAATACCGCCCTCATCCAATCCTTTCCGGGCTTCTTGGATAGCAACATTTAGCATTTGTTCGTGATTAGGAGATTTGGCTGATTTCATTTTTATTGTATGATTAACTTTCAACAAATTCTTGGGAGAACGAAATATATTCACAATACATAAAAAGGGCAAAGAAACCACACCTTGTCTTGCAGCGAATTATGATTAAAATAAAATGGTCAATTTGAAATTAATAAAAGACTTTCATGGCAAAAAATAAAACATCACTGTTATATAATATTGATGATAATCCCCCAGTTTTAGAAACAGCT
>DTUG01000037.1 GCA_012964275.1 Fidelibacterota bacterium
GTTCCTGGAAACTGATTAAAATAAAATATTGCTAATAATATGTACCTGATCTTATCTGGAGATTTTAACCCAGATGATATCAAACCTGTTATTATTGAAAAGTTCGGTCGTTTGAAAAGTGGCGAAATAATTCCACCAATTGAAATAATTGAAAAGCCTTTTGATGGCAGGGAAGCTGTTACCCTGCGGCTAACACCTTTCAGATTTGGTATCATGGGATTTCGAACAGTTCCCCCCAACCATAAGGACCATGAAGTTTTAGATGTGATACGGAACCTATTCAATAATTCATCCAGAACAGGTCTTCTGGATCGGTTAAGCGTTGAGAATAAAATTCTAAGTGCAAACGCTTTTTCATTAGGAGGAATCGACCATGGGGGTCTAGGTTTCCAATTCCTTCCAAAACTAGTTTTCCAGTCTTTCCGCTCAGCTGAAAATCTTGTGCTCGACGAAATTAATAAAGTGCGCGATGGTGAGTTTGATGAAGAAATGCTCGAATCCATCAAGCTTAATATGATCCAGAGCCATGAATCTAACTTGGAAAGCATGCAGAAAAGATTATGGCTAATTTTATCAACCGTTATGAATAATAAATCCTGGGACGACACCAGGTCCTATCCTGAAAGGGTCAGTTCAATTAATAAGGCACGGGTATTGGAAGTAACTCAGAAATATTTTGGTGATAATTACTTGGTTGTGCGGTCTAAAATGGGTTTTCCTAAAAAAACGAAACTAGAAAAACCGCCCTTGGATCCGGTCATTCCAAAAAATACAGAAGCCAAATCGGCTTATGCACAAGAGCTTGATAAAATAAAACCAAAGGAGATAGATCCAAGATTCGTTGAGTTTGGCAATGATGTCTTGATAGAAGACCTGAAAAATAATCTGCACTTCTACTATACTAAAAATCCAATTAACAGCATCTTTACCATGAAAATCCAATTTGGTCTTGGAACCATTGAAAATCCGGCACTGATGCAGGCAGCCCAGTACCTAAATATGATTGGTACGAAAACCAGATCCTTTAATGAATATAAGGAAGCGCTCCAAAGGATAGGTACCAAGGTTAATGTCTATTCTAACAATAATTATTTTGGATTTAATATCACTGGATTTGATAAAAATCTGGATCAATCTTTGGAAATGACGAGTGAATTTATGACCACAATGCATGCCGATGAGAAAGACAAAAAGAAGATCAAGAAACTAATCCAGAATAGCAAATTGGGTAGGAAAGCTGAGAAGAAGGACCCGGCCACGGTTGGCAGAGCTCTCAGGGATTATAGCTATTGGGGCGAAAAATCAACGTATCTAAGACGTTCCACTGTAGCAGAGGTAAAAAAGATGGCTCCTGAATACCTCATTCAGCAGGCCAATGAAGCCATGAAATATGAAGCAGATATCTTTTATACCGGTAACCTTGAAAAAGATGCGGTTGTTCAATCTATTTCAAGAAATCTGAGTTTCGATAAAGACCTTACTGATTCAAACTCCCCCGTTCACCAGGAGTATAAGACCTACATAGAAAATACTGTTTACTTAATACATGACAAAAAAGCAGTTCAGAGCCAGATTTATTTGTTAACAGAAGGGGCAGTGCTGGATATGGATCAGCGTATTACATCTAATGCCTTTAGTAAATATTTTGGCCGGGGTATGGCAAGCATTGTTTTTCAGGAGATTCGGGAATTCCGATCCCTGGCTTATTCATCTTCAGGATATTATGTAAACCGGTTCCACAGAGACAAAAGAGGTTATTTCCGTGGCTATATGGGGACCCAGGCAGATAAGTCGATCGAAGCGATCCATATATATCTGGATCTATTAAACGATATGCCAAAAAAAGAGAATCGAATCGATATTATTCGATCCGGCCTTGTTCAATCCATCAATTCCAGCAGGCCTGGTTTCAGAGCCCAGGGACAGGCGGTAAGCAATTGGATTAAGCAGGGTTATCCAGAAGATCCAAATAAGTTCTCCTATGAAAAGTATAAAACATTAGCTTTTGAAGATATTTTATCTTTTTACAACTCAAATATCAAAAAAGAACCAATTGTGATCACGGTTGTTACAGATAAGACAAAAATAGATCTTGAAAAACTTGCTGAGTTTGGAAAGGTAATTGAGATGACTAAAAAAGATATTTTCAACTGATAAACCCCTGTTTGTAGATCTAACAGAACCCCAGTAAATCTAATTCACTCCGAGAACTCCAAATACATATTAAATAAGACTTCACCGGCTTCTCTCGGCCCTAAAAGTCCATCACATTTCTAATAACGATTATTGGCATCCCACAATCGTATTTAGTGCAGTATTACCTCTATTTAACACAATTACTGACGGATTTTACAGTTATAATTGAATATTATTCATATAAATTAAATAATTTATTTATTTTTATAAAATAAATATTTATTATTGCTAATAATATATTGTAATTATAATAGTATATTTAATAATATAAGCAACAAAATTACCCTATTATATAATGAAAATTGATGATACGGACCGCAGTATTCTGAGTATTCTTCAAAAGGATGGGCGTGTTTCTGCCAGTCATATGGCCGATGAATTGGGCATCTCTATACCTACGGTGACAGAACGAATAAAAAAATTACAGAAATCAGGCGTTATTCAAGGGATTCAGGCCGTTCTAGACCCAAAAAGACTAGGCCTGGACGTGACGGCACTGATTACTCTTATATCTGAGTCGTCAGTTCATTATAAAGAGGTCACAAACGCTGCAAAAGAAACACCTGAAGTGATGCTTTGTTTCAGTACAACAGGAAAGGGGTCGCATACTTTGCTGATCGTAACACGAAATTCCCAATCACTTGAGGATTTATTACGCAAAATGCAAAGCTGGCCAGGTGTCATACGTACCGAAACTCAGGTCATTCTGTCTTCATATAAATTAGTTCAAAATATTTCTTTAATACCCTAACCCTAACCCACACTAATAAGGAGAAACACTAGTGAGTAAATTAAAAGCTGAATACATCTGGATTGACGGTTATACCCCAACCGCTAATCTAAGATCCAAAACAAAAATTGTTGAGGGGCCTGTTAGCGATCTTGGTGATCTACCGGACTGGGCATTTGATGGCTCCAGCACAGAACAGGCGAGCGGTGATAATAGCGATTGTGCGCTAAAACCTGTTTTTTATGTACCAGACCCAATTCGAGGTGTGGATAATTTGCTGGTAATGTGTGAGGTATTAAATGCTGATGGTTCTCCCCATGCAAGCAACACACGGGCAGCCTGTACTGATATATCAAGCAAACATAGTGAACATGATTCATGGTTTGGTATTGAACAGGAATATACTTTTTATAATGGTACAAATCCATTGGGGTTTCCATCGAAAGGATACCCAGCCCCACAGGGGCAGTATTATTGTGGTGTTGGGACTAAAAACGTATTCGGTCGTGACATAGTTGAAGAGCATTTGGAATTGTGTCTTCAGGCAGGCTTAGAGATTGCTGGGATCAATGCTGAAGTCATGCCGGGGCAATGGGAATTCCAGGTAGGACCTTTGGGTGCACCGGAAGTAGGTGATCAGTTGTGGATTGCCCGCTGGTTATTGCACCGTGTCGCAGAGGATTATGAAGTGACTGTAACTTTAGAACCTAAACCAGTGAAGGGTGACTGGAACGGTGCAGGCGCTCATACCAATTTTAGCACGAAGGCCATGCGCGAAGCGGGCGGGTATGATGTGATTGTAGAAGCTTGTGAAAAGCTTGGTAAAAATATTGATAAACATATCAGTGTTTATGGAGACAAGAATGACGAACGGCTTACTGGTTTGCACGAAACCGCAAAGATGACTGAGTTCTTTTACGGAGTAAGCGATCGAGGTGCATCAATCAGAATTCCTAGAGCCACTGCCAATGATGGTAAAGGATACCTTGAAGACCGTCACCCCCCTGCCAATAGGGAGCCATATAAAGTTTGCGCTGCCCTTATCGAAACGACTTGCAGTTAAAATCGCACGCCACCTGAAAAAAGAA
Organism: Fidelibacterota bacterium; assembly: GCA_012964275.1. GTDB lineage: Bacteria > Fidelibacterota > Marinisomatia > Marinisomatales > UBA1611 > UBA1611. Next base: position 4,015 of record DTUG01000037.1, read on the forward strand.
AGGCATTGGTTGACGCCTTTCTTTTTAAAGTTCAGAATTTTATCCTGACTGGATGGTATTAAGTTCTGTGCCAAATAAATATTTTGATAGTGTGGATAATTTGCTGGTAA
>DTUG01000038.1:0-347 GCA_012964275.1 Fidelibacterota bacterium
AATCTGACTTATTTGTATTTATACACTAATCGACTCACAGGTTCAATCCCGTCTGAGATAGGGAATCTGACCAATTTGACTTATTTAAGATTATACAATAATCAACTCACAGGATGGATACCAGAGAGTATATGTGATTTAGATTTGAATTGGAGTAGTTCATCTTATTTTAACATTGCCAATAACAAACTCTGTCCCCCTTATCCAGAATGTATTGAAGATTATGTAGGAGAACAAAACTGTTACCAAGTATCAATCACAGAACCAGCACTCCCAATCACCTACAATCTATCCAACCCATACCCTAATCCATTCAACCCTGTGACAACGCTCCGTTACGATTTACC
>DTUG01000038.1:357-4113 GCA_012964275.1 Fidelibacterota bacterium
GATATGATGGGTAGAATAATTAGAACACTGGTCAGCAATCAGCAAAGTGCCGGCTACAAATCAATTCAATGGAACGCTACTAATAATGCTGGTGCACCCGTATCCGCTGGATTATATCTTTCTATGATACAAGCAGGAGACTTCAGGCAGACCAGGAAGATAGTGCTGCTTAAATAAATTCTACCCTTTTCACACCATCAAGCCCCGCAAGTAGCGGGGTTATTTCATTATACAGTCCACCAACATACAAACTGCTTAATTTTTAATTAACTGTCATACAAAAAAACATCCAAGCATGAGAATAAAACCCTAACTAGGAAAATATTTTTCCAGCACCGTCCAGTGAGGTTTGTCGTTTCTAACTATGGTAGTAGATTTAGGCATAACATGAAAAAAGTATTACCATTATTAATTTTTATTACCGCTTTTGGGTTTAGAATAATTGTATACGTTTCCACTACGGGTTCAGTTCAGTCAAGCGTTAAATCATCGGAAACAACGGAAATCATATGAAAGTTCTTGTTGAGATTGCTGCATTTTGGATTCTTCCTCTTGCGTTGCTGATCGAATATTGGTCTTGGCAGTCAGTATCTTGGGCGACGTCCGGTTTCATATTCTACGTTATCTCCGTCCCTGCTCTTGCAGCTTACATTATTATCGCTACGGGTGCTGGATGGCTACAACTATGGGGATTTAATCTCAAATACACCGTGAAGAGAGTACCGTTCCAGATCGGTTTGGTTTACGCATCCGTCATTAATATCTTGCTTTTGACATTTAGCGAACTTCTTTCCCCTCCGTCTTCGATAAGCTTAACGGTATTGACTGCAATTCTGATGGCTATCTCTGGAGCTATTTTGGGTTCTTTATTCGATGTTGTGGTTGTGCATTATCGGTTACTTGAGGTCTACATTCGCCCATTCTATAAACGCGATAATGCAGTCAAAATCGTGACTGCGTATGGACCCTGGTTTTTTGGTTTGATGGGTTTAGCATCAGGTCTTAGCGTAAAGTTCGGTGAATACCTCTTAATTGAAACGAATCACCCCATCTCGTATGGAGTAGTTGTCGCTGTAGGGACTTTGATCATTTATGCACCATTCTTACTCCATTTCTTGTTTATCATTGAGCAAAAAAGACGAAAGGCTGAAAGAAGACATATGGTGTAGAGCATCACCAGCCAATTAATCCAAAGTAGGCAGTCAAAATATAAACAACGAGAGTATATACCGCTTTTTAGGTGAACACTAATTATAATGATTATATAATACTTTTTTACCTGGTAAATCTTATACCAATGAATGTAATGAGATGTGGCGCTTCGAGCGATCTTATTCTATAAATTCACAATCATATAAGTGTAGTGCATGTTAAAAGAGTTCGCTATTTTTATATTCTAAAAAATATTTATAATAAAGTGACTACCCGAAATACTACTATTCGACTGGTTATTCTTTGCCTTTTTATCTCACTTGGTGCACAATCAAATAATGAAACATTAACAGATAAAAAACAAAGACTTCAGGAATTACTTGGGCTGGAGCCTGATGGCCCACTCAACGCGGGAACTTATGAGATTCTAGCTCAGGAAATAGAGTTCCTTGGGATTGAAGAAGATGAATTGATAGATGGATATGAATTTATTGGAGGGTACTGGGGTTTTCAGGAATATTTGGATAATAATATCGATCGACTCCTGGGTCTCTTAGATGATGAAAGTGATTCAAAATCTTTGGAATATGACGAAGACGATGAATATGACGAAGACGAATTGTATGTTGATGATTTTTGGTATAATGATCCCGAGTATGCCGATTCAGATGATGAGGATGAAAAGAAAATTGATAAATCAAGAAAAGGAAAGAATAAAACCCGGAAAAAGAAATCCATTCAGCAATACACTTTCAGTTATTACATGTCTTCTCCAATCGTTAAGTCGTATACAATTGAACTTTATGAAAGATACAGTATTAATGGAATATCCATTAATACACCATTGACTATTAAAATTGGATCTTTGGAACCTTCTATCATTGTCGAACTGAGGAATTACAGATTTGATCAGATCGTAGCTGATAGCATTGTAAGTACTATTGGGGGGGGGGAATTCTCTTTTTTAATAGGTTTACGAAGAGAATTAGTCATTAAGGATAACGATATTGGCATCAGTCTTTTAACAGGTAAGTTCCCTTCCGGTACCGGTATTATATTTTCGGGAGATACAAAAATTCCAATTGAGCTGGGTAATGTGCCTGTTGGTTTGGGCACATACGTGAGAGTGAATGCAATTACCAAGAGTGAAGGTGGTATTACCGGCTGGGTGGATTTGGGGATTTCATTGAATTATTCCCTAACTCTTTAGAGGCGATCCTCAAAACAATATAGATTAGTAAACTGGATATTTAGTTCCTTTGTATTGGGATCCCAGATTATAGAAATCAAAAAGATGGTGTTACTGAAGTAGTAGTGTCATAATAAAGTATTAATTGATATGGGAATTGGGTACTTAATTGTAATTTTTTCTTATTAGCAGGAGTAAATAATGAAAAATAATCGTAGCACTTTTCTATTGTTGGTTATTTGTAGTGTCTTGGTTGCTGAAGATGCTGGTAAGCCCGCCTATGAAGCGTTAAAAGTCTTTGAACCATTGATCGGTGAATGGGAAGGGAAGAGTGAATCTCTAGGTATTTTTGAAGGTCTGCCTGATCGGGGTACAAAAAAGACGATTAATAAAACGACATATCGATGGTTGGTAGATAGGACAGCGGTGCAGCGGGAATGGGAGACGCTCGCAGACGACGGCAAGACTGTTATTAATATCGGTACCAGTATTTTTACCTTGGATCCCATCACTAAAAATATTGTTTCCACCAATTTTGGTTATGATGGTTCCGTGTATTGGACCGGATATGGCCGTGCAACGGTAGATAGGAAAAAATATATATTTGATATTGAGGAAGTTACCATCAACGGCACCTACACAGATTATACCATGCAACTGAACCTGGAAGGGGAAAATGTATTAAAATGGAAGATAGTGGATGTGATGCAAAATCAGAAGAAATTGCCTGATGCTCCTGTACGCAGAATGAAACGCAAATAATAGCCTGTTGATTATAAAGATGCTTTTTATAAAAACCTTAGTATGCTGTATTGTATGATTAGCGTGATTTTATAGCGGGTTTTTTTGTTTTGGAGCAGAAGGTTTGTTAGGGTGAGCGATGATTATTGATATTTTTTTACCATTATCACTGATATTCATTATGTTTACCCTGGGTCTGGGTTTGACCGTAGATGATTTTATTAAAGTAGTCCGTGAACCAAAAGCATTAGGAGTTGGCATCTTGAATCAGATGGTTCTCCTTCCTATTATTGCTTTTTCTATCGTTTCTTTGATGGGATTAACAAAAGAAATGGCTGTCGGCATGATGATACTTGCCTGTTGCCCCGGTGGAGTGACGTCCAATATAATTACAAAACTGGCCAGGGGAGATATCGCGCTTTCAATTTCCTACACCGCCGTAGTCAGTATTGTAACTGTAATAACGCTCCTGGTCAAGGATCAGGTTTCCAATAGTGATTCCGACAGTTGCATTCTGTATTTCTGATTCAATCGCCACTGTCACCGCTCTTTTTTTACTCATTTTAAACAAATGCGCACTATTGTAGCCTATAACCAGCATAACGGATACTAAGATAATAATCGCAGGTCCCAGTGTGGAGAGGTTATTAATAAATGCATCCCATTCACTTGCT
>DTUG01000039.1:0-3678 GCA_012964275.1 Fidelibacterota bacterium
GATTAATAAGAATAAAGAGAGGGTATCCCCGAGTTCTTTCGATTTGAATTCATTTGTAAAGCAATACAAGGATATTGATGTAAACAAATCATACGAGAAATATATATCATACCATGATAACCCATCAGAGGAGAGTTTTCGGAGGTGGCTTGATAAAGATAGGAAGAACGGGTTAAACAAAAAACGGAAAGTATTCAGGCATACACTTACAGGATATATTATTGCCTACTGTAAGAAATGTGGTGAGAAGCATCTGCCAAACAATGAGTTTCAACTTCGTGAAGGTTCGCCATGCTGTGGAGCGGAACTTGTGCCTAATAAACCGCAACTGCCGAACAAAGAATTTCACGGTGACGTGAACTTTCAAAATTTAACTAATGAGGTGAAATGATGAATGAAGAAAGAACAGTAACAACCGAATTCCTTGAGCATAAACACCGATTCGATTCCGAGAACGAATTAATTAAGCAGCTTGAGAAAAAACCAATGACCGAAGGCGAAGTAAAGGAAATGCTCTCACGAGGTTATATCGACCTCGGATGGGCAAAACTCAATAAAAGGTTCTCTCCTTTAGTGGATGAACTCCGGCAACGAGGCCTGATCGTACCGGATGCTCCTTTGACCTTTGAGAAGTTCAAATCTAATGATCCCGGACTGCTCAGTATTAGGCACTCCACTCTGCAACAGATGGAGATGCAGGAGTATTCAGACTTTCGAAATACTTTTGTTCCGTCCGGACAGTCCAAGCTGACAAGCCAGGACAAGCGAAAATATCCGGACTTCAAGGTCTATGAGGATTTTCCTTTGGATATGGATGGACAACGCAAGAACAAGGTGCAGCACTATTCCTATAATCAGAACGGTAAACACTATGTATCCGGAAGCGGCTTTATGACCGCCAACGTGATCCATATGAATCCGGGAGATGAAAACCGCTACGTGTGGTTTACCAACGCCAAGAACGTTTACGACCGGTCCAGGAAAGAGTTAACTGCAATATTTAAAGAACTTGGTGTGAATGAGGTACCGGCCAGTGAACGAATCTATTAAAAGTCCTCGAAAGAGTGACGCCAAGGTGGTGACGGGGTCGAAAGACCCCCGAACCATTGAATCGGTACATCCCGAACGCTTAAAAAAAGGCTCTATACGGTTGAAATTCCTATCAATATTCGAGAAAAACGCCTGTAATGTAGGTGAGTCATGCCTCAAGGCAAACATCGGCAGAACGACGTTTTACAACTGGTACAACCAGGACGAAGGTTTCCAGATTGAAATCGAAAATATCCGTGAGAGCCTTTTGGATTACGCTGAATCCAAGTTATTCAAGCACATCCAGGACGGCAATTTGACCGCCGTTATTTTCTTTTTGAAAACCAAAGGACAGATACGCGGATACATTGAAAAGCAGTATATCAATACTTCCAGTTTAACCGTAATGGATGAGGTCGTAATAGAGTGATTAACGTGGAACAACGAACGATGAATCCGTTGCGTCATTCTCGACAAAATGATAATTAACCCGTTATTTCACCCGGTTATTTCGTAAATTCGGGGGCCTCTCAGAAAGGCAAAAAGACAATGGCGTCACTTAAACGATACAAAAACGGGACTCAGTTCTACATAAAGGTTTGGATAAAGGAACTCAAAACGAGTTGCGAATATCCCACCGGCTTGAGTAATAAAATCCAAGCTGAATCCTTTATGAATAAATGGTTGGGTCCGCGCGGCGGATGTCAAGAATGGATTGATGAGAAATTGAATCAAGTTAATCCGTTTTTTGTACATATCGCGGTTAAACAGTTCCTGGATCATAAAGCCGGGGACGGTGAAACAGACCCCCGAACGGTGAAAGATTACCGTTTGGCAACATCAAACCTTCTCGAGTTCTGTGCTGATAAAATGTCAGTTACTGAGCTCGGGAGTACCGAACAACGGGGAGCGGTGCTTTACGAAATGAAACGCCACCTCGTTCACAACCTCACTCCGGTTACTGTAAACATACGGTTACGTTCTATCAAAGCCTGTTTAAGGTGGATGGTTAAACAGAACAACATACCGTTGGATAAAGTGCCTGAGATCAAAATGGTCAAGGAGAAGTATCGGAGAGAGGAACTTACCGAAACTGAATACGATGGGTTGATGGCTTACATTGATGATGATGTAATCCGTTCCTGGATTCGGTTTGCTCGGTTCACTGGATTCCGTTTAAGCGAGATCCCAAAAGTGTACCACGGTGAGGACGGTAACTATCATGCGGTAGGTAAGCGTGGTAAAAAGAGGTCAATAATCATTCGGGATTGGTTGCTTAAAGATTATGCACTGATTCAGAAAACCGGTTATATGACTCAGCACGTCTCAAAGGCGTTTACCTTGGCTTACCGGAAATACGTACTGGCCCAAAATCCTCAGTATCTGCCGAATGGATATTCGATAGATGATATTATGGATATTGGGTCCAGGAAATCGTACAGGCTCATTAAACCGCTACTGATCGACCGTTACTGTGTGCAGCATGGTAAAAACGCCGATCAGCTAACACCCGGTGAAATGCGAGTGGCCATGAGACAAGTGAAAACGTTTCATAGCTTACGGCATATGTACTGTACTGAGGTGCATGACCTTACTGGGGACATTGAAAAAACGCGGGTCATTATGGGACATTCATCAAGTTCAGTCACCGAACGCTACACCCATATAAGCCAGGTTGGTGCATCCGGTGAAATAATGGACCAAATGAGACAAAGAGCCGAGGCGTAATGAGGTTTAGTGTTATAAATTTACGGGTTAATTCACGGGTTAATTCAACCGAGAGGCAGTAACTATTAACTAAGTTATTATCGACGGGGCCCATAGCTCAAATGGTTAGAGCAGCGGACTCATAATCCGTTGGTTCGGGGTTCGAGTCCCTGTGGGCCCACTGTATTTTTAATACTGCTACTTTTAACGTAGTTTTTATTCTCCAAACTGAGGAAAAATCATGCGAAAAATAATTATATATTTTTTATTAATGTGTTTTGCCTTCTCCATTGATGGGACAATAGTTTTTTACGATGGGACAACATTGGAAGGAGAGGTTACATCTACCGATACAAATTCTGTGTTCATTATTCCAAATGGTCTTGTCTTGCCGGAACAAATCTCCATACCCGATATTGAATCCCTGACACTGGAGAACGGCATTGTGATGGTGGATGACGGTGTAGCCAAACAGACTTACAAAGATGGAAAATTTGCGGCAGTGGAAGAAGATGAACCAGAATTTGAAGAGGTCGACTTTGAAGATGAATACGAGGATGTAGAGCTAACCAACCTGGATTATTTTTCCTTCTACGGTTTCGGCGGTCTGCCGGTTTATTTTCGAACATCTCTGCTCATCGATGACAAAGGAAAACAGGATTTTAATGGTTCCAACCCAGTTTCTCTACCAAACCTTGGCGGTGGGTTTTCACTGCCATATTTCCCTATTGGCCCAGTTAATATATCTTTGGGTGGTCGTGTGGTAACAATAGGATTTGATACGAACTACGGAGATGATGAATATCCTCAAAAAATAAAATCGATTACACTTGCCGGTATTATGAATGTGGATCTAAAGCCAATCTTCTCCTTTCTAGGGGAAAATATTCATGTTGGTGGTGAAGGAGGATTAATCTATGCAATAGGCTGGCAGGAGGATTA
>DTUG01000039.1:3778-56452 GCA_012964275.1 Fidelibacterota bacterium
TTCATGTTGGTGGTGAAGGAGGATTAATCTATGCAATAGGCTGGCAGGAGGATTACGCAGGAGGCCTGGGTGTGGTTGCTGGAGGGAATATGGACTATTGGTTTACTGATCTTCCCCTTGCTTTGCGCTTTTTTGGCAATGGTTATATGATTCGACAGCCTAACGATAATTATACTGGTTTTGGGAATATTGGCGCAGCATTAATCGTTGTATTAAAACGGGGCGAATGATCATTATTAATTGATCCTTATAATTCTCTTTTTTTCATACGGATAAGTATGAAGCGAATCTTTCCTTATGTTTGCTGCATTCTCTTCGCCCAGGATGTCTATGAGGGACCCATTATGTTTTCCTACTCCGGCAGTGAAGGTGGAGATTTTAATACGGTGGTAGATGATTCGACCAACCTGGGAGGTGCCTTAAACTTTTTTGGAGATGACTCATCCTCTTTCATAATGATGGGTGTATCTCCGCAGACTGAAAATGATTTTGATCTCTTTGTGGCTGTGTTACAGGATACCAGTTTCCCTGTAGAAGAACGGACATGGGATATTCCTGGTATCGTTGACCCGCAAAACCCTTTAAGCGCTGAAGCGCTACTCATTTTCCTACCTGGGCTGGATTCAACATTCGTTACTCTATGGCTGGATTTCTTTACAGATACAACTAACATCAACGATTCGTTGGGTTTTGATTCATTAACAACGGTTTTTTTTACCGAATTATTGGATGATATGTACCTTGGCATCGATGGTGACCTAGAAATCAGTGAAGTAACAGATTCTACTGTTTCGGGAAATTTTAATTGCAGTTTGTGGAAACCGCTTTTTTCATTTATCGATATAGATAGTGCTGAATTTCACTTTAGCAGAGTTGCTCTGCCAGCCCTTGCTGTTGCTGAGAAGGATCCAGTACCAAAATTTTTACACTTGAGTAGAGTGTATCCAAATCCATTTAACCCCAAAACAACCATTTCATATAGTGTAAATATGAAGCAGGACCTGGAAATCTCTGTTTTCAATTTAAATGGAGGAAAAATCAGAACCTTGACCAATACTTACCATCAGCCCGGGAATTATTCCATACAATTCAGCAGACAAAATCTTCCCAGCGGAATCTATATTATCAGATTGCAAAGCCGCACGGAGGTTCACACCCAAAAAATCACCATCATAAAATAAAACCCCATGCCAGCTGACAATAAAAAAAACATATTAATTCATCATGAAACTGTAAATGATCTGTTGCTTTTGAAATGGGAAGATGGTTTTGAAGCAGTTCTGGAACTTAAAACCCTTCGGGAACATTGCCCTTGTGCTCACTGCGCTGGTGAAAAAGACGTATTCGGCAATATCTACAAAGGGGCGCCAGAACCAAAAACAGAAAGTAGTAATGCATTATCGGGCATTCAACCAATTGGTTATTATGCCCTGAGGCCGTTTTGGATGGATGGCCATAATACCGGTATATATTCTTTTGAATTATTACGATCACTATGTGAAGAAAAACAGGATTAAAAACTCTAAATACATTTTAACTTTAATCTAATTTCTCAATATGAATTCACTCTTTGGCCAAAAATCATTATTCTACGCAAGATGGATCCTGGTATCTGTACTGTATTTTTTATTTTCATGTACCAATAGAATTCCAGAAGAAGTTGACCCTATTAACATTCCACTGTCCGGTCCAATAACGGATAGAAACGAGGAAATATCCGGGATGGATTGGTATGGTGATAACCTGATTCTGCTTCCGGAGAATTTGAATGGCTACCTATTTGTCATACCAAAATCCGAACTGGATGCAAGAATTCATAATCAAGACACATCGGCTATCCTTCCTAAAAAAGTTGAATTTCTGACTCCGGATTATGGGAAAACTCTTCCCGGATTTGATTCTTTCGAAGCGATTGCTTTTCGAGGTGATGAAGTATATGTAACCATCGAAATCAGGTACCCAGATAGCATGGCAGCTGTACTCGCTAGAGGGCATATTGATGAAAATACAATGGAAGTTACTATCCCAGAACAAAACCTGATTGAACTCGCTGTTCCTTCATTTGTAGACAATATGTCCTACGAGTCACTTGTGATTGATCAAAACACCATCTATGCTTTCTTTGAAGCAAATGGCGACAGCCTTGTAAATGATCCTTATGCCCTCGCGAGTTCGCTTCCCGGAGACAAACTCGAGAAAATTCCAATTTTTCCCCTGGAATACCGGATAGCAGACGCAACTCAGCTAGATAGCAGGAAGTGTTTTTGGATCATAAATTATTTCTATCCCGGTGACAGAGAAACTATCAGACCAGCGCAAGATTTATTGGCAAAAAAATATGGAGAGGGCCCAACCCACAGCAAATCCGACCGGGTTGAACGACTGGTTGAATTTAAATTTACAGGTAAAAAATTTATTTTAACCAGAACAGCACCATTGGAGCTTAAACTGGAAGGTGAAAAGATTTCACGAAAATGGGAGGCTTTAGCCCGTTATGATAATGAAGGATTCCTGATTGCTACAGATAAATACCCAACCACGATACTTGCTTTCATACCATTCGGTTCCCGTTGAAATCAATACACAATAACCTGTTGTTTTTAACTGTACTTCTTACTTTTTTATTAGCCAGTGAGCAAAAAAATGATCAGTATGTACTGTTAATCTCTTTTGACGGATTCCGAGCTGACTATTTAGACTGGTATGATACACCTAACTTTGACAGGTTTTCAAAAAATGGAGTTCGTGCTTCTGGCATGAAACCTTCTTTTGTTACTAAGACATTTCCGAATCATTACAGCATTGCCACGGGGATGTATGTTGAAAACCATGGTCTAATCGGGAATAAATTTTATGATCAGCAACTGGATGATTACTATACCCTACGGGAAAGGGATAAGGTGGAAGATGCTAGATTTTATGATGGAGAACCAATCTGGGTTACAGCGGAAAAACAGGGTGTAAAAGCAGCATCATTTTTTTGGGTTGGTTCCGAAGCACCTATTGGCAGTGTTTATCCCAGCAGATGGAAGCGCTATGATCATGGATTCCCTTTCATTGGACGGATAGATTCGATTGTACAATGGTTTGCCCTGCCGATACTTGAAAGGCCAAGACTGTGCCTACTCTATTTTCATCAACCTGATGCCACAGGTCATGATTTTGGCCCCAGAAGCCCCGAGACTGAAGCAATGGTAATAAAAATGGATTCCTTATTTGGTGTTCTTATTGAAAAAACGAGCGAGTTGGAAATTTATCCACAATTAAATATTATCGCTGTGTCCGATCACGGTATGGCAGAGATCAGTTCGGATAGAACGGTCAATCTTTCAAAGCATACGAATATGGGAGCCATCATTCATGAAGGAACCGACCCTTACGCCATGCTGTACAGTGAAAATAAAGCAGAGGTTGAAAAAGCAGTCATCGCTTTGAAAAAAGTGCCCCATATTTCCGTTTACCTGAAAAATGAGATCCCGGACCGGTTTCATTTTAAAAATCATTATCGCATCAAGGATGCATTGGTATTAGCTGACGAGGGCTGGTATATCAACAACCAGGCCATCAGCACTTCTTCCACAGCGGGTGCATATGTACACACGGGAGGAACCCATGGTTATGATAATGATCTAAAAAGCATGCATGCCATTTTCCTTGCTCAAGGGCCTGCTTTCAAGATCAACTACAGTTCCTCTGTTATAAATAATATCGATATTTATCCATTGATTGCCCACATTTTGAAATTGGAGCCATTTTCCGGGATTGATGGAAAGCTGGAAAACGTTCAGGGATTATTGAAACAGTAAAATTATTTATTCGACTTTGCTTGGTCTGCCACTGCCTGCATTGCCGCTTTAATCTTTTCCTTGTCTCCCAGATAATACTTCCGAATCGGTCCTAGCTCATCATCCAATTCATATACCAGCGGAGTTCCAGTTGGAATATTGAGGGTTACAATTTCTTCATCAGATACATTATCCAAGTATTTTACCAATGCCCGTAACGAATTGCCATGGGCACAAATCAACACTTTTTTTTCTTTTTGAAGAACCGGAACAATGGATCCATGCCAATAAGGTAGAAAACGTTCCACTGTATCCTTCAAGCATTCACTGACGGGAAGGTCCTCGGTATCCAAATCAGCATACCGGCTATCAAACTGCGGGTGTCGTTTGTCTTCCAAGTTTAAAGTCGGTGGAGGAATATCATAACTGCGACGCCAGATATGTACCTGTTCTTCACCAAACTTCTCTGCTGTTTCTGCTTTATTCAGCCCTTGAAGAGCACCGTAATGCCGCTCATTTAAACGCCAGTTTCGATACACTGGAATCCACATGAGATCCATCTCATCCAGTGCCAGCCATAGTGTGCGGATAGCTCGAGTCTGTACCGATGTATAGGCCAGATCAAAGGTATATCCATCTTCGTTCAGGATTCGGCCTGCTGATTGCGCTTCTTCAATGCCTTTAGGAGTCAAATCCACATCGGTCCAGCCAGTGAAGCGGTTCTCCAGATTCCACTGGCTCTCGCCATGGCGCAATAAAACCAGTTTTATCATATATAATCTTTTATTGACATTGTGCTCGTTTAAAATTCCTCAGTCTATTTTATTTGCGAAAGAATTATTTTGTAGATTGTTTCCATGTGTGGTCGAAAAACATTGACCCGTGATATGCAGTCTATTATTCAGGAACTGGCTATTGATGAATGGATCGACCCTGACAGTTATACTGCCAGTTATAATATCGCACCCACGCAACGATCGCCTATCCTGTTCTTTGAAAACTCTCAGAGGATAGTAAAATCGATGCAATGGGGTCTTATCCCAAGCTGGTCTAAAGACAAAACGGTCAGTTCTAAAATGATCAACGCCAGATCAGAAACATTAACTGAAAAACCATCTTTTCAAAACCTGCTGGCAAAGAATCGTTGTATTGTAATCACCGACGGGTATTATGAATGGAAATCCAGCAGGAATAAAAAGCAGCCTTATTATTTTCATCATCCCCAAAAACGCCTGCTCCTTTTGGCCGGACTCTGGTCATCCTGGACGTCATCAGATGGAAACAAAATCTTGACCTACACCATCATTACCACGCATCCTAGGAAAGATTTTTCTCACATACATAACCGCATGCCAGTAATTCTGGATCCAACTTCAATGGCAACCTGGATAGATGTGGAATCGTATTCGTTTAACGATACAGTGGATATGTTGGGCCCCTGTCCGTATCCCTTAGTCGTCTACCCAGTCAGCCAAGAAGTTAACAGCCCTCGAAACAACTCACCGGATTGCATTATAAATATCAGTGATACATCAACTTTAGATTTGTTCTGAACAAAAAAGATATTGCAATGCTAATTAAATTTCAAGCAATCTGATAAATAGAAACGAGATAGTATTTTAGTCGGATCTTATTGATCCAAATAATTTACCTAAATCAAGCCCTAAGCCTATCCCAACTGAAGCCCAACCAGTGAATATCTCATCTTTTGGGACACCATAACCTCGGCCATAAAAAGAAAAAACAACCGGCAGAGACTCAAAATGATAATCCAAATTACCGCCTACCGCAATACCAAATCCAGTGTGGTAGGAGCCAACAGTTAATGTAATAGCTTTACTTAATCTATTTCCGCCCAAAGGCACCAGTTTATCAAGATTCAGGTGCGCGCCCAGTAGATACGCTGTTCCTTGAAATGTGATTGTGTCAATGGCAGATGATTGGAAAAAATAATTGAAAACCTCTATGACCATGTTTGTTTGAACTGGGCCGATGTTCATCTGAAAGGGCGTTAGAATAGATATGCCTATCGATGCTTTAGTTGTATCGAAATCTTCTTTCAACAAAGTATCTACGGAGACAGGATAGCTCCATTGAACAAGGATGCTGGATTCAGTGGCTATTTTCTTGGCTACTGCCACAGTGACCGCGCCCTCATCTACAACATCCTCATAAGGTTTCAATAGATCGGGGTTCATATCTCCAAAGTTCGCCCCCAAAGCCAACCCAAGGCTACCCCAGCCGGTAGTTGTATTCTCACCGAACTCGTTAAATGCCGCAAATGATTGAGCATAGACACCCATGTATAGCCGGCTGGGCAATAAATGATAGCCAATCGACGTACTAAGTGATAATCCATACCCATCAGATAGCATACCAGCGCCAACCCGGAAAGCTGCTTCAAGATTTTCAGGTACCCAGTCATATTTTATATCAAGATTATACTGCATTGCAGCCAAGGCACCGATCCCCTCGATAAAAGCATTTGTATCAGCCAGGGCCATTTTATAGGAAACTAATTCCATCCCCAAACTTAAATTCATTCCTCTAATGGTCATGTTGCCCCGCGGAGCAAAAAATATTCCAAAGATTGGATAGGGAATAGAGTCACTTATGGATGATTCTAACAATAGTGGAAATCCGTACCAGCCTACACCTAACACAGGGCTGATATATGTAATTGTGTCTTCCTCAATTTCAATATCTTCCACGATCATTATAGTATCAGGTTTCCATTCAAAACGGTAGGCATTTTCGTCTGGGTAAGAAAGTTGCATAATACGACTCTCAATTTCTCGGCCAGTCCCATCAAAAATTGTTTTAATTGTTTCTTCCTGATCGAGATAAGTATCAAATCGAACTGTTTGAATCAGCTGGTCTTGGGAATCTTTATAATGAATTTCTCTTAACCATTCTCCATTTTCCATGAACAGAAGATGGCGACCCACTAGACTGCTGTTGGACCGAAAATAGGATGAGCGAATGGTCTCCATAGATAATTCTGAATCGATCCGCTGGTGATAGTAAAACCGGTAGAAATAATACAGAATACCTTTATCATCAAAAATATCTACTCTGGATGGACGGCCATCATTGGTGCTTTTTACTTTTGCCATCCACCCGGATTTCACCTCACTCAATTTATGGGAAAATAATAAACTGTCAATTCTGGTGATCATACCATTCTTGTGAAACTGGATGCTATATTCGGATCGGGTACCGGAACGATTCCAAAGCAGATGCCAAGAGTCTACGGGCTTACCGTCTTTATCGTACTGGGTAACAGTTTTAATACGGCCATTCCGGTCCCACTGAGTTTCATAAAAGGGCTGTGCAATATAAAAGTCCCTTGAGTGCTCGCCTTCGAGCAGACGACGATATGGATTCCAATAGCTATAATATTTTACTGGCTTAAGTCGTCTCTCATTCTGCTGCTGTGCTACGTTATCAGAAGAAGAAAATAAGAAACTGGCACATAGCCCTAGAAAAATAAAACGCAGCCTGAAGGTCTGGCGACCGCCTATGCGACCCCCCAGCTAATCAACATGATTAGCAGAAAAAAAAGGCTAAATCCAATCCAACTTCCAGCATTTATACTACGCTGGTATGCCAGCACCTCCTCATCCAGGCTTTGGTAGTTTAAAACAATTTCCTGCTCCTGTCCCTCATCAACGAACACATCTAATAATCCCATACGCAGAATATTGTCCATCATTTTATCCTGAGGAGTTCGTGGAGCAGGCGTAAGTGCCGGGTCCGTGGGGAAATAGCCCACCTGATGCCAGCCAGGAAGAACATCTATCGCATATTCCAAGGGTGTTTTGCCCACCAGTTGATTGTCTACATAAATGGGAAGCCCTTCAGTATCGCAGAGAATTCGGATACTTGATCGTTCCCTGGCTTCTTTCCAAGATGATGGATGCCGCCAGCGATCTTTCATCACATCAAAAGTGTCAGGTAATTCCTCAACAATGAACGACTGCACCAACTCGCCTTCATCCTGCGTTTCATCAGTCTCATCTGTAACATAATCAAGAATGACTATCAGGTTTTTTCCTTTCGCATGACGGATAAGTTGATATGAATCCAGGTCGCGTGCAGTGTGAAAAATAATCTGCACAGACCCATCCGTGTCAGCGGTTTCAAGAGAAAGAAGAGGATAATTATATTCTTTCTCAAATATATCAGGTGAGGGCAGGGATATATTGAAAAGACTCAGGGTAAACCATTTTTGCCCGTCAATCCATCCAGAAATATCATCCCGGTCAATGGGTTGATCAAACATCATGGTGACCTCTACACCAGTGGGTTCTGATACTATATCAGCATGAATGATTTCTGTTCGCGGCTGCCCTTTTGTAAAAGATAAAAAAATAAAAAAGATTGATGTTAACCAAAACCTCTGCCGAATCATCAGGGCGGTATGAGGCATAGTTAGCCAGAATCTTCTTCTTTATCCCGCAAAAATTTAAAGGTCACTTTTTGGGTTCTCCCTTGAGTGACATACACATCATGATAGTCAAGCACCGGTATTCCATATTGATTTTTCTTGGGCGCACCCGGAATATCTATGCGAACACGATGCCAGCCTGGGTTTACAGAGACCCGGCCCGTCAATGGTGTTTTTCCCATTTTTTTGCCATCAAGATAAACTAACACATCAATTAGATCACAATTGATCTTTAAGAAAGTTTTTCGACCAGAAATATCAGGGAGCAAATGGTATACCAAATCCTTGGTTTCCGGTATTTTGGTATATTGAGTTTGTTTCTTCTTTTTCTGGCTTTGTTTACTTACAACAGATTTTTTCTGTTTTACTTTCTTTGGAATTGACTTCGGACGTTCTTTTTCTTCCGCGAGTGGTCTTTGCGGTTTCTGCGTAACATTTGCTGCACTGACATCCTTTAATTCATCGACAGAAACTTGTTCGGGTTTGTCAGCCTTATTTGCTGTGATATTCGTGGAGAGGTTATCAGGAACTGGCGGGCCAAATTGCATAAATTTCGAATCAGCTTTTTGTATCTCTTTTTCAGATTTATCCGACAGGTTTTTGATAGCGACATCGTTGCTTTTTTTACTTCCAGCCCAGTGTTTATCCCAAATATCTACCTCTACTAACTCAACTGAATCTTCATCGCTTTCTGTACTGTACCAGTTATCATACCAGACAAAATATTTTTTCGGACCATATTTCTGGCGAGCATATATAAATGATTCATAAAAGGGTTGACCAGTCGCCTCTTGCACCGGAAGTGAAAATACATTATTAATATTTTCCTTTTCTGATTGCAGCATATTGGCAACAGCTGCACCATCTAATTCACGCCGAACTTGCACAAGAAAAACCCGATACGAAGGTGAATGAAATATTTTAAAGTCGACGATGGGATGTTCTAATAGAAAACCTATCTGGACGGATTGCTGATTCTGAATCCCTTCAATCTCTAACAGATGGGATTTCGCCTTGAGGTTATCAAGCACATTTTCACCTAATACCGCATCATTGATAGTCAAATAAAACCAATTTTCCTGTCCTACCCATCCAGCAATATCTCCTGCTTTAGGAACATGGCTGACAACAATCCGGATCAAAAGACCATTGGTTTTTTGATGAAAAGTAACCAATTGAAGTTTGTGGGCATTTATTTCTCCCAGCAGAGATGAAAAAATCAAAATGAAAAGCCAGCGATTTATTTTAAATATCATTTAGTTCCTGCTGCAGTTTCATAATTTCATTTAACTCTGTCTTTGGGTTTTGTCCCTGCGCCTCTTTCTCACGAATATTAATGCGAAGCTCCATAATTCTCTTTTTTACCGGAATCAATTTTAATGTTTTCAAACAGTCATTCACAATTTGTTCAGGTAAAGCGGTATCTCGCTCACTAAATAGGATTTCAGTAACAATTTCCCGCTCTAACTTATCAGTAAAATACTCGATTATTGCTGCCGTGTCCACTACCATTTTTTCTGTTAATAATTG
The DNA here is from genome assembly GCA_012964275.1 of Fidelibacterota bacterium. Taxonomy (GTDB): domain Bacteria; phylum Fidelibacterota; class Marinisomatia; order Marinisomatales; family UBA1611; genus UBA1611. The sequence continues at coordinate 13,544 of DTUG01000039.1, forward strand.
CTCAGCCAGTTTTTGAAGCAGGGGATGAGTAAACATATCTAAAGTCACTTTTGTTCTCACCATATTGCGTATATCCACATTTTGGGTAACCAACAACTGGAGTAGCTCTATCTGAGCCCGTTCCTCCCTAGAAGTAAATTCAATTCGTTTAAGTCCTGCTGTTTGATTCTCATTGCTTATTTGTCGATAGGACCGCTGTCCTCGCATGACTTTAACTAGATCAGATTCATTTACCTTCAGTCGTTCAGCTAAAATCCGAATCAATTCATCCCGAAAAATATTATCACGGATCTCCTTTATCTCTCGAAGCAAGTTATGAATATATTCCCGACGAGTTGCCCCCCTTAATGCCAGGGCTTGAAAAAATTCCAAATGAAAATCCAGGAAATCCTGTGCATTCTCGATATTTGTCTCCACTTCTCCCTGACCAGTTTGCCGCACCCAGTCGTCGGGATCCAACTCTTTAGGTGGGCGTACTACCTGTGCTTCCAGACCAGCTTTCAATAAAACAAACCCGGCTCGAACTGCGGCAGTACCGCCTGCATCATCGCCATCATAGAGCAATATGATCTTCTGTGTGAATTTAGATAACTGCCAGGCATGTCTCTGGGTGAATGCCGTTCCCGATACACAAACCACAGGATGAATCCCTGCTTGATAAAGTTGAAGAAAATCCATGTATCCTTCCACCAAAATAGCATACCCCAACTTACGAATTGCATCCCTCGAAGCCTGCAAACCATAAAACACATTACTTTTTTGATATAATGGTGTTTCTGGTGAATTCAGGTATTTTGCCGGGTCGTCCGACTCAAACACGCGGCCGCCAAAAGCGATGACCTTCCCCGATGGATGGAAAATGGGATACATAATTCTGGATCGAAAACGATCAAAGGTTCCCTTGTCAGTCTGGGTGAATAATCCAGATTTCATTACCTCATCCTTTGATAATTCATTTACATTCACATAATTGTTCAACTGATCCCAGCTATCTATGGCAAATCCAATTCGGAATTGTTTCAGGATGTCTTCACTCAGGCCTCGTTCTTTTAGGTAATTCAGTGCTTGTTCACCTCGCGGTGAGTAAAGATTGTCCATATATAACTTGGTTGCTTGTTCATGTATTTCATACAAGTTTGAATACGTTGTTGAATCATCTCTGCCCCGTTCATATTCAATCGGAATATTATAGCGATCAGCCAGGGTTTTTACCGCTTCGGGAAAGGTCAACTTCTGATATTCCATCAGGAACGAAAAAACATTTCCACCATTACTGCAGCCAAAACAGTGATAAATCTGCTTAGCTGGAGCGACACTAAATGATGGAGTTTTTTCATCATGAAATGGACAGAGACCAAAAAAATTTGCTCCCCGGCGGCGCAAATCCACCACTTGCGAGACAACATCTATTATATCCGCTGTGTCACGAACACGGTCAACTGTTTCCTGGGGAATTCTGGCCATTAGGGCTGAATTAACTGCTGTATATAGGCTTCACTTTTGGCGACTGGATCATCCCAACCAAATAATTCGACTATTTCTACGCGCATTTTGTTCCCCGTACGGGCAATGATTGAATTACGTTCAATAATATCGGTCCATCTTTCCATAGGCAACAGGGCAAGCAACCAGACAAAAACGATAACCATCATAAATCCTTTCAATGCGCCAAAAATAAACCCAAATGAATCGTTAACCCAGCGATTAGCTTTAGAGAGCAGGGCAATATGAAAAAACCTCGTTAGTAATCTCATCACTAATAAGGTTAACAAAAATATTCCTGTAAAGCCCAAAAAAACCGCAAGCCATCGATCCATGACTACAACAGTTATGATTTGTTCAGAAAGAGAAACGCTGTGCCGGGTAGATATCAAAACAGCAAGGATCAAACCAATGAGGCGACCCAGTTCCTCTATCAGGCCGCGGCGAAAGCCGATCGCTCCCATAATAACCAGGAAGCAAACAGCTAGCCCGTCCAAAAACCAGTTCATTTATTGGAGTAATTTTCGAACGATAGTATTCGCCGTCTTGCCATCCAGTTTTCCTCCACCGCGCTGTATGACCAAAGGCATGACCCTTCCAATATCAGCCATACTTACTGCCTCGGTTTCCTGGATAACAGCTTCTACCAGCTTGCTAACCTCATCTTCAGACATCATCTCCGGCAGATAAGTTTCCAGCACACTTAGTTCTGATTCTTCCCTAATAGCTAATTCTTCCCTACCCGCATTCTGGTAAACATCTGCTGATTCTCTTCGCTGCTTTACCAAGGTTTGAATCACTTTTATAGAATCTGGATCATTAAGATCACCTCTGTTGTCAATCTTTCGATCCTTTAACTTGGACAGCAATGTCCTGAGGGCACCGGTTTTGCCTTGATCACCTGCCTTCATAGCTGCATACATATCCTGTTGAACCTGATCCATGAGAGACATAAATGTGTTATCCCTCCTGATCTATCCGCTTCATGGATAAAAGTAAAAGATCTTTATTGGTCTCGAACCCTATGAACCGCCTACCGCATCGTTTAGACGCCACGCCAGCATCACCATTGCGCATAAAAGGATCCAAAACCCAATTCAGCTTAAAACTGCTGGCATCCAGGATTTTAGAATATAATTTGCCTGATCTTCGTCCGGCTTCATCAGTTATATAGGGAATATCTATCCAAAAATTCGTTTGTAATTTGTTTTCCGATTCCGAAATCATTTTCTTGCGATCAGATTCCAGATTCACTGCACGCAGGTTAAATAAAAAATCCTCACTCTTAGTCACAAACCAGATATCGCCTATTTCATTCCTCCATGTTGGAATTCTGGGCTGAACCTTGCCCTGCTTATTTCTCCATGTGATGCGGGTTTGAACCATGAAATGATCACTGAGCAATCCGTGGTACATACCGGACACCTGCCACCCGCACAACAAGTATAACCCGCCGGTATTTTTTAGTACCCGATAAGATTCATCCAGCCATTTTTCATTCCACTGATAATATTCCTGAAGTGTCATTCGGCCTCCTCGATCATCTATCCCATCCCAGGGGTCTTTGGGGGGTTCGGCAATGACTAAATCAATAGATTTATCCGGCAGCTTTTGCAACCCGTCAAGACAGTTTGCCAAAAACAGTCCTTCTTTCATCTGTTCAGATGTCATGGAGATGTCACCCACTGTTTGGACAGCCGGCAAATACCGGTTCAGGTCATTAATGGTCAGTCCTGGATAGGTCTCCAAAGGGTTGGTAAAAAGTGGTTTAAAGGATTCTTTTCCTTGTTCCGACATGAAGAAATTTACGTAATATGAAATCTAAATCACTTTTAGAATTGCAATCAAAACACAGATAAAATCACTCATATTGAATTATAATTTTTTGAAACGAATTACACTATAACCAGCCCAGTGGGGTTTTTTGTTTGTGGGATGATGGGTAGATTTTGATATGGCTGAAACTCAATCATGAAAAATGAAAATTGCTATTGTAGGAAGCCGTAACTATCCTGACCTGAATAAGGTCAGGGAGTATGTCCGGGATCTGCCAAAAGGCTCTATCGTAGTTTCTGGCGGTGCTGATGGTGTTGATGAGACTGCTGAAGATGAAGCCAGAAAACTGGGATTGGAAGTAATCTCTATTTCTCCCGAATGGACCAAGTACGGGAAAACGGCAGGACTCATAAGAAATGACCTGATCGTTGCAACGGCAGATTGTGTGGTGGCGTTCTGGGATGGGGTCAGCCGTGGCACTAAATACACGATTGATAAGGCACGGGAAAAGAATGTAATTACCCAAATTTTTAACATAGTTAATTAATTATTATGGCTGTAGATGATCACCATACTAAATTTGTTCCATGAAGTTCAGCAAGCACTTCTGGACCATTGCTCTTGTCTTATTAATGTTAAATATAATGGTTTGGACGGATGCACTTAAGCCGAGATCCGGGCTAAAAACAGTTCGTACCATAGAATCGATATAATGAAACAAATTGGCATCTTTTTGTTAAAATTTTAATGGTAAAAAAAGAATCGGTACTTTTCGTCTGTACTGGCAACAGCTGCCGTTCCCAGATAGCTGATGGATTAATGCGAGACATGGCCGGCGACCGGTTTGATGTTTTCAGTGCCGGTAGTCACCCTTCGCGCCTGCATCCGGCATCCGTAACAGTCATGGCTGAATGGGGTATCGATATCTCCCGGCATACATCAGACAGCATCGATGAATACCTGGATAAGGGCATTGATATTGTCATTACCGTTTGCGATAACGCCAGCCAGGTTTGCCCCGCCTTTCCCGGGGATGCAAAACGCATCCACTGGAGCATTGATGATCCCTTTCACGGATGGGGTGCTGAGCCCAATGACCTGGAACCTTACCGTGATACCCGGGAAGAACTAAAAAATAGAATTAATGATTTTTTGGCCGAGCTCCCGGCTCACTAAAAATCAGATCAGCCGAATTTTTAAATATATTGCTGTCCCCAAACAGCTAATAATTCATAAACAGTTAGGAAATAAATCCGCTTAAAATGTCATCCAGTGTGTGCTCGCCGATTTCCTCCAGTTCATAAGTAACACGAGTGGATGGGTGTTTGATATCAACGATCCGGCGCAGGTCAATGGGCGTACCTATAACAACCGCTTCACAGTCGGCACTGTTGATCGTGTCTTCCAGGTCACGGACCTGATCATCCCCGTAGCCCATGGCCGGAAGCAGCGTGCCAATATCCGGGTAATGATCGAACGTTTCTGCAATTGAACCTTTGGCAAAAGGCCTTGGATCAACCAGCCCAGCCGCCCCGCACTGCTTAGCGGCTACCACACCGGCGCCGTACTTCATATCGCCATGGGTCAGGGTCGGGCCATCCTCCACCACCAGGACTCGCTTCCCGGCTATGACATCGGGGTCTTCAACCGTGACCGGCGAAGCTGCATCTACAACTGTGGCTTTTGGATTAACCTGTGAAATACTGCTACGGAGTTTTTCCACATTTCCCGGATCGGCCGTCCGTATCTTATTAATAATGACTACATCAGCCAGACGCAGGTTTGTCTCTCCTGGATAGTACTGAGTTTCGTGACCGCTGCGGTGGGGGTCCGCAACCACAAGGAGCAGGTCGGTCTTATAAAAGGGCATATCATTATTACCGCCGTCCCACAGAATAATGTCAGCTTCCTGCTCTGCTTTCCGGATAATAGCCTCATAATCTACCCCAGCATACACGATGGTACCGCGGTTGATATGGGGTTCATATTCTTCCATTTCCTCAATTGTGCAGTTGTGTTTCTTTAGGTCATCAAGACTACTGAAACGCTGCACAGCCTGGATGCCCAAATCTCCATAAGGCATGGGGTGGCGGATAACGGCCACTTTTTTTCCAGCGTTTTTAAAGATCTCAGAGACTCTCCTAGTGGTCTGGCTTTTTCCACACCCAGTCCTGACAGCGCAAATACCTATCACCGGTTTGGTGCTTTTGATGGCGGTATGGGTCATACCCATCATCTTAAAATCAGCACCGGCAGCGTTTACCATGGAACCCAAATGCATCACATCCTCATGCTGGATATCGGAATAAGAAAATACTACTTCATCCACATGATTGCTTTGGATCAGGTTGATCAGTTCACCCTCGTCATGGATCGGGATCCCTTCTGGGTAAAGCTCACCTGCCAGTTTCGGAGGATATAATCGGCCTTCAATGTTTGGGATCTGTGTCGCCGTGAAGGCGACCACCTGATACAGATCATTATTCCGGTAATAAGTATTGAAATTATGAAAGTCACGCCCGGCGGCCCCCATGATAATAACATTTAACTTTGGCATATTAAATTTCTCCAATTATTCCACGCTAAATAAAAACGAAAATTTACTGCTCAAATCACAGCACCAACTAAAACATTAACCCACCTGAATTGTCCCTTGAATTACACAAAATAAGTGGGGAATATTTGCGTGCCCGGGTATGGATAATTGGAACAAATAGAGTTGAATTGCGTAAACTTCTTATCAATAAAAAGGAGAGTAGAATCAATATGAAAAATCTTTTTATGATTCTCGTAACTGGTGTTTTATTCTTCAACTGCGCTGGCCCAATGCCCCCTCCTGCGGCGGCATCGGAGCCAATCGACAAATTGACTCTGGGGACCGTTCAAAGCCAGATAAAGAACGGTATGAGTCAAACAGAAGTTCTCTCGGTTCTTGGATCACCGAATATCGTCACCAAAGGCGCACAGGGAAATGAGGTCTGGACCTACGACAAAATAGGCAGCAGCCAATCTGCCGGTGCTTCAGCCACCTATGGATCCCGTACCCTTAACCAGGGTTTCTGGGTTTTTCTATTTGGCGGTGTAAGCTCCAGGTCTTCTGCCAGTGCCACCACTGAGTCAAAATCATTGACGGTGATTATCACTTTCGATGAAAATAAGAATGTTTCAGACGTTACCTATCAAAGCCTGAAATATTAAGTTGATGCGCTGCCTGGCTCAGCCCCGGACAGTTAATGGAAGATTCCTGTACCTGTCCCTGATCATTTATCTGTCATCAGCAATATCATTATTTGCTGCACCGTCCCAATCCAAACCATCCACGGCTGTGGCTCGAACCCTGCAGACCCGGAATTTTTCTGCAGACATGAAAACCGCTCTCAAGGCATCCATCAATGCCCTCCAAGACCTGGATTATACGATCGATGTACTAAATTCCGACGTGGGCCTGATTACCGCCAGCCGCACCACAGAAGAAAAAAAAGCAGCAGTCTCAAAGGATGGTGTGGAGTCCGGTCCTTCTCCCAAAATAGATGAAGCAGAAGCAGAAGCAAAACGGGATGCCTGTTTATCAGCTATTGGCGCAGCCATTGTTGTCGGAATCTTTGTCATTATCCTGGGTGCCTTATTTGGAAAATCGGATGATGATGATGATGATGATGAAAACTCTTCCGGTAAGTGGCGCGGCTCAAGTAGTAGTTCCAGCGGAGGCACCACTATTAATAAATACTATCCCAAAGATAGCGGACCAAAGGGCCCGCGCATCTACCGCTATAAGGTTACTGTAAACCTGGAAGAAAGAAACCAGCAGACCACAGGAATTCGGGTCAGCGCCAGCGGAGAATTAGAGCAGGACGGGAAGATACTGGAGTCCGGAGGAATACACGAACCAGAATTCTTCAAAAGGTTCTTTGCCTCCATGAACAAATCACTGTTCCTAGATGAGAACCTGCCAACTGATTAATAGGACAACGCGTTAAAACAATTATATAGCACAGTAAATAAATAAGGGGCGGTACGCCCCTTATTTTATAATGATAATAATTCTAACTAAAACCCAAGACCAATACGCAGATTAAGGCTGGGAAATCCTTTTTGCCCAGGAATTAAATCTTCAACAATGGTATACCGTGCTAATGCAATACAATCCAATACTAGGATTTTAAATTGCAGACCTGCCTGGATGTGAATACCAGATGCATCTATTTTATTATCAGTTAGATATTCTATTAATACATCTTCATCCAAGGCGCCATTTTCGATATCACCACCAGCCACGACCGCTTCAAGCATTTCCTGATTAATCATAGGAATGGATGAATGCTGGTTTATGCCTGCCCCCGCTGTCAACTGGACTTTGGCTAAAATAGGGATAGATAATTTGAACACTTTTGCGTACGCTGTGTAATAAGCTGACCCTGCCAAAAAGCCAAATACAGCACTATCTATTGATGTTATAGCATTTCCAAATGAAAAATAATATGGACTAATGATGGAACTAACTTCCGCTTCTAATCCAATAAACGGAATGGCATCTACATATAAATAAAAGCCAACACCACCGCCGTTTTCAAAACCATGATGAGTAAAACTTCCCACCTCGAGCGGGTCACCGCCTAAAGGATTGTCCACTAATAAAGGGCTTACGGATGGATCTACAATAAATTGGCTCGCATTACCACTTATACCTAATCCTAAAATTGCAAACGCCGATACTGGCAAAAGACATATAAGACCAGAAATGATTGTTTTCTTCATGTTCATATTCTCCTCGATATTAGCGCAACAAAACCTAAAAGATTTTACACAGCTTAAACTAATAAATGAACATCTCTCTGTTTGTCATTGAAATCCCGCTTTTGTCCTGAATAAATTGCCCCCATACAATTATTCCATGAACCACAGCCGATTTCTACTTTTCTTTCTGGCCACAGCCATTTTGCATCCCCAGGAGCTTAAATGGCCAACTGACGCAGGAAATGCATACTCCTCCAATTTTGGCGAGTACCGGGACGACCATTTTCACATGGGTCTCGATATCAAAACCAACGGCAGGACGGGATATGAGGTATATGCGGTGGAAAACGGATTTATTTCCCGGATCGTATCCAGCTTCGACGGCTATGGCAAAGCTCTATACCTGAAAACCGTCAGCGGACACATTGCTGTCTACGCCCATCTGGACAGATTCACACCCGTGCTTGAAAAAGTCTTGAAGCTTCAGCAATCTCGCAACAAAAGCTATATGGTGAATGCCAATTTTTCATCCCGTGAATTCCAGGTTAAGAAAGGCGATGTCATCGCTTATACGGGAAATACCGGTTCTTCATTTGCTCCCCACTTGCACTTTGAACTTCGCAATAGCAGTGACGAACCGCTGGATCCTCTCAAGAATGGGTTCCTGCTGAAAGATCATGTGACCCCGATCCTCACTAAACTAGCTTTTGTTCCCTTGTCCAGAGATGCACTGGTCAATTCCAGCCCGCTGGTTCAAACCATCCCACTCTTTCGTGACAAAAGCGGTGTATATCTCTTTGCGGATACGCTAAGCACTATAGGGGACTTTGGCCTGGCCATTCAGGCTGTGGACAGGCGGGAAGGAGCCGAGAATGTGTATCAGTTCCATCGCGCTGAGCTTTTCTTGGATGGAAAATCAGTTTTTGAACTCATTTATGACCGCATACCGTATACACAATCCGGCAGTGCTAAAACGCTGATACAATTTGAACTAAAACGGGGAAATCTGGGTGAGTTTCAGAAACTTTACCGGCTCCCGGAACATCCCCGCGTGGTTATTCACGGCACGGACAACACCGGCGTGCTGCGACTGGACCCTGGATACCATCGGGTTGAAATAAAAATCCGGGATGCAACTGGAAATGAAGCTGTTGCCAGGGGCATTCTGGTAGGTGCTTTTCCCACGTCTCTCAGTGTCAAAGAGATACAGCGAGATGACAAAGTGATCACGCTGGAGATCAGCCCTAGACGGGGCGGTCTGCCAATACGGGATGCCATAATCTACAGTTTTACTCCCTTTGGATATCCCGATCTGAAAATTGAAAATCTCCATACCCAACGAGTAGAAAAAAACATCCATGTGTCACTATCTGTCAAAGATACCGAAAAAAGGATCATGCAGATTCTTGGTATTAATCAAATCGGGATTATGACCACACCGGTTCACTGGGCAAATTATAATACATCTGCCAGCGTGATCGATATTCATCCTGATCTGGAAATATCCCATACCGAGAGAGGTATTTTTTTCCAGGTTAAAATGGACCAGTATGTCCCAGCTAATGCCATCCTAAAATTATCCAATGATAATACGTTTCAATCCTATCCACTGAGCCAGATACAGCCGACGGTTTTTCTATCTGAAATGCTGCCGGTTCAATACTTGCGGAATATCAAATTTGTGGATGTTTCTCTATCATATAGTGGATATTCCCGGGATACACGCTTTAATTTTCAATCTTCCATTGCCGAACCCGGCATAAAAACTGTTATACTTTCCCAAGACCGAAACTGCTCTATTCGGACTGTGTCCAGTACTGTGTATGCTTCCACTGCGATCTGGATTGATAAAGTAGATAAGCATGCTCCGGTCGATGAGGGTTATCACCTGTCTGCTGTGTACCAGCTACAACCTTTTAATCAAGCCTTGCAGGATTCCTTTTTAGTAGGACTGCGCTACGAGCGCCAATATTCCGGTCACAACAAAATGGGAATCTATTATTATGATCAGAAAGAGCAGCAATGGACCTACAGCCCAACAAAGAACAACCCTAAGCGACAAATCCTCACTTCTTCATTAAATCAGTTTGATGCAGTTACAATCATCCAGGACCTAGTGCCCCCAAAGATCTTAAAAACTTTCCCGGCCCATAGCGGGCATTATGAAGCAAAGGACATCAGTAAGATAAAAATTGATGTGGATGATAACCTTTCCGGAATTGATGCAAAGGAAGCATCTTTCTCCCTGATATTGGATGGAAAGTCGGTGTATTTTGCCTACCAACCAGTGATAAAGCAGCTTTCATACACGATGGACAGGGCACTTCAATCCGGCAACCATCAATTCGAGGTGACCATTCGAGATCAGGTCGGCAATAAAGTCTCTAAGACAGTCTTATTTTCGGTTGACTAATGTTCTTCCCTTATAAAGATGATAATCCCAGGGTGCTGGTCCCCTATGTGAATTATGGCATCATCGGTTTAAATATTATCGTATTCACGGGTCAAACAATGCTTTCCTTACCTGATCCGAGAATCGGTGTAGCATTAATAAATGTGTTTGGTTTTATACCAGGACAATTCAATTTCTTGGACATATTAACATCTATGTTTATGCATGGTGGTTTATTCCATATAATGGGTAACATGTGGTTTCTTTGGATCTTTGGCGATAATGTTGAGAGCGCCTTGGGACATATTCGATACATTGGATTTTATTTATTTTGTGGTTTCGGTGCGGCTTTCGGCCAGTTCCTCATTGATCCATCATCACCAATCCCAATGGTTGGGGCCAGCGGAGCCATCGCCGGAGTGCTGGGAGCCTACATGCTTTTGTACCCGCGGGCTAAAGTACACGTACTTATTGTTTTTTTCTTGATTACAACAATTGCTGTTCCAGCTCAGATCGCGATAGGAGTATGGTTCCTGATACAACTGACTAATGGTTTAGGATCGCTCGGCCTTAATACCGGTGGAGTGGCTTGGTTTGCCCATGTTGGCGGGTTTGCAGTTGGAGCCGCAACACAAAAGATATTTCGTACATTTCGAATTGAATAATGGTAAATGATCAATTAATTCAAACTGCCCTGCACATGAGGTCCAAATCTCGGGCATCTTACTCCAACTATACTGTTGGGGCTGCCGTAGAAACAGAAAACGGTGATATCGTTGGCGGATGCAACGTCGAAACCAGCAGCTATGGACTGACCTGTTGCGCTGAACGAGTGGCACTGTTTCGGGCTATTTCAGAAGGGCATAATGCCTTTAAAGCCCTTTCTGTTGCCAGTGAAAATGGAGGCATGCCCTGTGGAGCTTGTCGGCAAGTGATCTGGGAATTGTGTGGGGATATCCCCGTTTACATCTGTGATTCCGGGGGACGCATTGAAAAAACAACCAGTGCAACATTATTACCTAATCCTTTCGATGAATCCCATTTGACATGAGTATGTCACCTATTCTAATTGGAATTGCCGGAGGCACAGGCTCGGGTAAAACATCTATTGCTAAACAACTGCTGAAGGAATATGGTGAAGGGGAAGTCGTAGTTCTAGAACAGGATGCCTATTATAATGACCTATCTCATTTGCAATTGGAAAACCGTCACCAACAAAATTTCGACCACCCCGATGCCATCGATATTGAACTGTTTAATCATCAGCTTATTAAGCTGATGAAAGGTCAACCGGTTGATGTACCTGTCTATGATTTCACCACCCATTCCAGGAAAGATCAGATTCGTTCCATTCAGCCGCACCATGTAATTGTCGTAGAAGGCATCTTGGCACTGCATTATCCAGTGTTGCGGGAATTGATGGACATTAAAATTTTTGTGGATACACCCGATGATATCCGCTTCATTCGGCGAATCACCCGAGATGTAGAAGACCGGGGCCGCACTGTTCAATCAGTGATTAATCAATATCTGAACACTGTTCGTCCAATGCATCAACAATTTGTTGAGCCGTCCAAATATTTTTCCGATATTATCATCCCCGAAGGGGGTCAAAATAAAGTCGCTATAGATTTATTAAGGACCAAAATCGACGCTATACTATACTGATTTCATTTCCCACACCACAGAAAATGACCACAAATGACACTAACACCCAGTGATACAGGATGGATTGAGGTAATATGCGGCAGTATGTTCAGCGGTAAAACCGAGGAACTGATTCGTCGTCTACGCCGGGCGGAGATTGCCAAAATGAATGTGATTATTATTAAACCCCGATTAGATGACCGGTACAGTTCCAGACATGTGGTTTCCCATAATCAATCCAAACTGGAGTCTATCCCCGTCAAAGATTCATCAGAAATTATAAATCAATCCAAGGATGCAGACGTTGTTGGAATCGATGAAGCCCAATTTTTCGATGATAATATCCTAGATGTATGCAAAACACTAGCTCAAAATAACAAACGCATCATTGTGGCTGGCCTAGATACAGATTACCGCGGGCTACCATTTGGCCCCATGCCCCAACTCATGTGTGAAGCGGATTATTTGGATAAATTGCGTGCCATTTGTATCCAATGTGGAAATCCAGCTTCTTATACTCAAAGGTTAACTAAAGATTCCGCCCAAGTGGTGATTGGGGAAACGGATATATACGAAGCACGCTGCAGAAACTGTTTTGAAACACCGATTGAATAAATGGAACGGCTGATTGGTATATTAGGGATTATAGTTTTATTGGGGATTGCTTTGGCCATGTCCAACAACCGCAACTCAATTCCCTGGCGATTGGTAACTTGGGGGCTTGGCTTGCAATTCCTATTTGCCATTTTTATCCTAAAAACACCTATGGGACAACCCTTTTTTGGAGCGGTAGATACCGTGTTTAAAAAATTGCTTAGTTTTTCTGATGCGGGCAGCGATTTCCTTTTTAAATCATTTAGTGCAGGCGTTGTAGAAGCGCCGTTGATGAATTTTGCTTTTCGGATTCTGCCGACCCTAATCTTCTTTTCTTCCCTAATTACAGTGTTTTACCATCTCGGCATTATGCAGTTCATTGTAAAATGGATTGCCCGCGCCATGCAGAAAACAATGGGAACCAGCGGTTCGGAAACCCTCAGTGTTTCAGCAAATATTTTTGTGGGCCAAACGGAAGCACCGCTCATGGTGCGGCCTTTTGTTTCCAAGATGACAAAGTCAGAATTAATGGCGATGATGGTTGGTGGTTTTGCAACCGTGGCTGGGGGTGTTATGGCTATTTATGTGAAAATGCTGGAAGATATCCCTGGGATTGCCGGTCACATGATGGCAGCATCCATTATGAGCGCGCCGGCTGCTCTGGTTATCGCAAAAATTATTTATCCGGAAACAGAATCATCGGAGACCATGGGTGAATTGAATATAACGCTGGAAAAAAAAGATGACAATGTGATGGAGGCGCTTTCCCGTGGGGCCACCGATGGAATGAAATTGGCAGCAAATGTAGGTGCGATGCTGGTTGCTTTTGTGGCCATGATTGCCTTGGTAAACGGAATCCTTGGATTAATGGATCTTAGTCTACAGCAAATCCTGGGATGGATATTTAGTCCGCTTGCGTGGACAATGGGTGTTCCCTGGAGTGAGGCAGGAACGATCGGAACCCTTATGGGTGAAAAACTGGTGTTGACCGAACTTATTGCCTATGGTGATCTGGCAGAATTACGGAGCACAAATTCTATTTCGGATCGATCAGCCATCATCGCCAGTTACGCCTTATGTGGGTTTGCTAATTTTGCGTCAGTAGGTATTCAGCTTGGGGGGATTGGCGGCATTGCACCTGAAAGGCGCAAAGATCTTTCAAAATTAGCTATGAAAGCTATGATTGGCGGTGCTTTAGCTTCCTGGTTAACAGCCACACTTGCTGGGATATTAATTTGAAATATCTATGAAGCTATTGATCATGGGTCCTCCGGGTGTTGGGAAGGGGACACAAGCTGACCGCATTAAGAAAAAACTGAATATTATCCACCTTTCTACCGGCAATATTCTCCGGGGTGAAATAGAAACTGAATCAGATGTGGGTCTGAAAGCAAAAACATTTATGAATAAAGGAAAATTGGTCCCTGATGAAGTGTTACTGGATATTATTCGTTATCGCATATCGCGGCCAGATTGTCAATACGGATATCTATTGGATGGATTTCCCCGCACGCTGCCGCAGGCAGAGGGGTTGAACGTCATCATGAATGATATCGATCATGAACTTGATGCTGCCATCAGTCTGACCGCTGATGAAAATGAATTGGTAAGGCGGTTGGTTCTACGCGGAAAAGAGTCAGGCCGGAGCGATGATAACCCGGAGGTAGTACGGAAGCGTCAACAGGTTTATTGGCAACAAACTGCCCCATTAATAGATTATTATAAAAAAGAGGGCCTTCTAAAGGAGGTGAATGGTCTGGGAACCATCCCGGAAATCACAAAGCGCATTATGGAAGCATTGGTATAATATGCTAAGAGTTGGATTAACCGGCGGAATAGGATCTGGAAAAAGTGAAGTAAGCCGCTTTTTCAAGCAATGGGGTGCTTACATTTTCAACGCTGATAAGGAAGCTAAGAATATCATCGATACCAATGAAACTGCCCAGAATGATATCATTGCAGAATTTGGGACGGATATACTGGACGCTGATAATAAAATCAACAAGCAAAAACTAGCCCGGGTAGCCTTCCATGATGAAGATAATCAGCTACTGTTGAACAGTATCGTACACCCCCATGTTTTTCGTGAAATTGATAAGCAATTCGGTGATGTGTCTATTAAAGATAAACATAAGATTTTTGTGCTGGATGCTGCTCTTATATATGAATCCGGTGCAGATACTCACATGGATTATGTAATCGTTGTGACATCATTATTACGCTTTCGGACTGAACGGGCCATGAGCCGCGGGAATATGACCCGAGAAGATTTCATGAAGCGGCTGGATCTGCAATGGCCGGACGAAGATAAGGTTCACATGGCTGATTTTATAATCCCAAACAACAGCAGTGTGGAAGATCTGGAGAAAGAGGCCCGGGAAATATTTGATAAGTTGATCTAATTAAATTCTAGCGTATTTTACGTCTCAATGATCTGGGTTTGTCCAGTATCTCTTTAATTATAATAGCATCCTTTAAAGTTCCTGGATTATTCAGCATCCGCACTGCATTAATAGATGTAGATACGGAATGTGTAGGTTGTGATTTGTGACGTGATGCAAGTCTAGATTCAAGGATATGATCTTTGAATGATTCTATTTCTTCCGTGATCGTTTCTAACTCATCCAGTCTATCGATATTCTCCGCGTAATCAGTATCATCTGCATCTTCCATGGCAACAGCAGGCTGACTATCCAAGTATTCTTTTTTCTCTTGCGGGATAGGCTCTTCCGGTTTTTCATCCTCATCCATCAAACCCTTACGTTTCAGAAATTCATCAAGCACACCAAATCCAGAAGCCGGTGGCGTATCCGTATCCCAATCTTCCTGGCTTTCAGTCTCTTTTGTCGATTTAGCCTGCGGTTTCAGAAATTCATCAAGCACACCAAATCTAGAAGCCGGTGGTGTTTCCGTATCCCAATCTTCCTGGCTTTCAATCTCTTTTCTTGATTTGGCCTGGTGTTTTTTCTTCATCC
Organism: Fidelibacterota bacterium; assembly: GCA_012964275.1. Classification (GTDB taxonomy): domain Bacteria; phylum Fidelibacterota; class Marinisomatia; order Marinisomatales; family UBA1611; genus UBA1611. The sequence continues at coordinate 29,144 of DTUG01000039.1, forward strand.
AGCCAAACAGCAGGTAAAGCAATATTAGAAAGATCCAGTTTCCCATTAGATTATAATATCTGACTTGGCATTTAATAGTTGTTAATCATGATCGTGAACATCTGGTTCAGAAGTCGATCCCTCCTTAGGCCCGGCAATGGAATCTCTCATTCCAGTATCAGCCACAATATTTTTCATATTGTAATAGTCAAAAATGCCCATGTTACCTTCACGGAAAGCCTGCGCCATGGCTTTAGGAACTTCAGATTCTGCTTCCACCACTTTTGCTCTCATTTCCTGAGTCTTTGCAATCATTTCCTGTTCTTCAGCAACCGCCATAGCTCTCCGGGTTTCTGCTCTTGCCTGGGCGACACGAAGATCAGCTTCTGCTTGATCCGCTTGCAGACTGGCACCAATATTTTTACCTACATCAAGGTCTGCTATGTCAATGGATAAAATCTCAAATGCTGTTCCAGAGTCCAAACCCTTGTTTAGTACAGATTTAGAAATACTATCCGGGTTTTCCAAGACATCAGAATAAGTTGTAGCTGAGCCAATCGCACTCACAATTCCTTCTCCCACGCGTGCAATAATAGTATCATCAGTGGCTCCTCCTACAAGGCCAGGAATATTCGTACGAACGGTAACCCTGGCCCTTGCTTTCACTTCGATGCCATCCTTCGCTACGGCGGCCAGTGTCCCGGAAGCGGGCGCATCAATCACTTTTGGATATACACTGGTTTGTACTGCCGTTTTTACATCTCTACCGGCTAAATCGATAGCGGTGGCAGTTGCAAACTGAAGAGGAATATTAGCTTTATCTGCAGCAATTAATGCAGCCACAACGTTAACAACGCTTCCGCCAGCAAGGTAATGGGTTTCCAGCATATCTGTTGAAATATTCGTCAGGCCTGCTTTATGAGTGTTAATAACACCATCAACCACCAGCCGCGGCGAAATTTTCCGTAGACGCATTCGGATCAAATCAACAATTCGTATATGGCCCAATCCCAGTGAGACAACCGCCTGGACCCACATGCCCAATGGCACAAAATAAAAGAACAGAATAATAAATAGTACAACAAAAATCAGTAATGCTATTTGAATAACAGGCATAATATTTCTCCTTTTTACCTACTTTGATTTCTCACGAACAACAACCCGGTTTCCATCGACCGATAGAATGGTTACTACAGTATTATTATTGACGAATGCTCCTTCGCTAACAGCAAAAATTCGCTGATCGTTTACTTTAACCCACCCTGAAGGATGCAAGTCTGTATCAGCAACGCCGTCTTCTCCTACTAAATTTTCCCAACCCAAGGTTGTTGTGTATCCTTCATCACGACTCTGGATACTTGGGGAAGTTAAATCCATCCAAAATTTTGTTCTGGTCATAGCCTTGAATAAAATAACTAAACCTGCTATACCCCCAAGAATTCCGATAAGCAGGCCAGTGGTGGCTTGACTCAATACTTCTTCTCCAACAGGGACATCGGGCAACAACAACAAATATAAGCCCCACAGAATCATTACGATTCCGACAATTCCAGGTATTCCAAATCCGGGAATCACCAAGGTTTCCAAGACAAGAAACATTAATCCTGCTATAATAATGAGAAAGTCGGTCATGGTGGCTAATTCGGCAATATATGAAGCTCCCAGTGATAAAATCAGGCAGGTCAGGCCAACCGTACCGGGAACACCCCAGCCTGGACTCTGCAGTTCAAACAAAATTCCGAGAAATCCAAACGTTGTTAAAAGAGATGCCACCACTGGATTAGTTAGAAATCGCACGATGGACTCCGACCAGTTTTCACTTGTTTCATACACAGAAGCACCTGACAGGCCAAGTGAATCAAGCACATCATCGAATGTTTCTGCTATTTTATCTGCCATGCGGTATTTCAGGGCCTGTTCAGTTGTCAGAGTTATCAGGTTCCCCTGTTTTCGGCCCTCAATATCATTAACATACATTGTATCACCATTGAGAATTAAAAAATAGTTTACAGTCTTAATGGTATCAACTTCACCATCTTCAGTAATATACTCTCGTTTTACTTTCTTTTGGAACTCCAATTCCTCATCCACCATGCCACGGGCTATATCCTTACTGCGGCCTCGCTTTTCCGCTGTAGCAGCCATTTCTTCACGCATATAACTGATGACCTTTTCACTGCCTTTTTTTCCAGACATATCAACAGCCGTAGTAGCACCAATCGTTGCTCCTCCAGTCATATAAATTTTCTCACACGATAGAGAAATAAGAGCTCCGGCAGAAATTGCCCGTTTATTAATAAACGCTACTGTTTTGACCCTTGAGTCCATAATAGCATCCTTGATTTGAGTTGCGGCATCTACCCGTCCACCAAATGTATTGATCTCAAAGACAATTGCATCTGCACTGTTTGATTCCGCTTCTTTGATAGACCGTTCTATAAATGGTGGAAGACCCAGATCAATGGTCCCCTCAATTGGAACTCGATAAACAATCTGGGAATAAAGAATGGATAACCAAACAGTAAGATAAATAAAAACTATTCTCATGTAAGCTAAATTTCACTCTATTTCTTGTAATTTGTCTACAACCAATCCAGTATTTATTCCCTGATTCGATAAGATTTTAACAGCTAAACTTCCCGCTGGCTATGAAAGTTTCAGAACAATTGACATACCAGTTCCTTATGAACCTGAGAAAGTTTATCTCGCAATTGTCAATATCTTCACAATATCACCTGGCTCAATGGCTCGCCAGTTTGGGATATCACCACATACCAAAACGAAAGAATCTAGCTCGGAGAAACCTGATGAGAGCCTTCCCGAATCAATCAGAAGGGTGGATTGAAAATACATTGAAAAACTCTTATCAATTTTTCGCTTATAATTTTATACAATTCTTAGCGTTTCCTGGAGCATGGGAAACCGCTCAATATGATATTCACGGAAAAGATGTGTTGGACGATGCCCTTAAACAAAAGAAAGGAGTTGTCTTTATTTCCGCTCATTTTGGTGTCTGGGAAATGCTGGGTGTGTGGCTGGGACTTAATAATTACAAACTTGTTGGTGTTGCCCATCGTCAGCGAAATCGAGGTGCAAATAAATTCTTTCAGGAACAACGTGAACTGAGCGGTGTGAAACATATATTTCGGAAGGAACCGCTTGAAAAAATGTACGCTATCCTCAACGAGAACAAACTTCTTGGACTAGTGAGCGATCAGGATGCAAAGAAAAAAGGTGTCTTCATTGATTTTTTCGGTATGCCGGCTTCCACACCAAAAGGTGCGGCTCTTTTCCATAAAAATACAAATGCTCCTATGATATTTAGTGTTTGTGTTCGAACGGGCTTTCAAAAATACCAGCTGGAATTCCTGCCAATCATTGCCGGAGATGATACAACAGAAAAAATCACCCAAGCATATACAGTAATACTGGAAAAACTCATACATGCCTATCCAGAGCAGTATTTCTGGTTTCACCGACGGTGGAAAACTAAACCAGAAAAATCAAATTGAACCAAATAAACTGGCAACATGATAATGCGTTGAAAGCTGCCCTAGATATCGTGCTTTCTGGCGGAGTTATTATATATCCTACCGATACACTCTACGGATTTGGTGCAGATGCAACAAATAAGGATGCAATTAATAAAGTGAATAGATTAAAAAAACGAACAGGACCTATGAGCGTCTTAGCTACAGATAAAAAGATCGCTACAAGGTGGATTAATCTTCAATCCCCCGATCTAGAAAAAGCATTAAAAATACTGGGCGGAGCTAAAACTGTGATTGTACCGGTGAACCCAGGGGTGGTCCATGATATTATTCTAGGCTCTGGCCATTCTCTCGGAATTCGTATTCCAAATCATCCGTTTTGTAAAGCTTTATCATCATCATGTAAAGTGCCAATTATCACAACCAGTGTTAACCGGTCTGGAGAACAACCATTAGAAATCCCCCATGACATATCAATAACATTTGGCAATAAAATTAAGCTTATGATCGAAGATGGTAAAATATCCGGAGACGCATCAACAATATATCAATACCAAGATGGTGATTTCATAATCACTCGATGAGAGAAATCAGTATACCTTTACTTTTTTACTGTGTCTTGTTCGGACAAACTGATCGCTGGACCGAATCACTTAATTACCATGCCTACTTTAGTGGAATACATGTAGCAGAAGCAGAATTAAAGATCAGTGAACAACAAATAGGTGGTAAGAATTCTGTCATTCACATTTTATACCAGGCGAAAACTATATCCGTAACTGATTATATATTCCCAATAAATGATAAAATCAATATAGATGTAGACTCAAAAACATGGACACCTATTTCCGTAAAAAAAGTTGTTCGTGAAGGAAAATATAAACATGATTCTTTCACTCAATTTCTCCCGGAAGAAAATATTTTTATTTATAAAAAAGACACAATCTCTTATGCCCATCCTGTTCATGATCCTTATTCCCTGATCTACTTATTTAGGAAAAAAACATTGAGCCCGGGAAATAAATTCCAGTTGAACACAATTGATGGCAGAAAAATCACTCAATTGCAATTTGATGTTTCATCCATTGAAACAATCCGTGTCCCCGCAGGTGAATTCGATGCCCTAAAAGTGACTCCTAAACGAACTGATGGAAAACCATTTAAAAACGCAGGACAATTAACAATTTGGTACTCAACAGAAATTGATAAACTTCCTGTAAAAATAAGTATAAAATTGAAGTTTGGGTCGCTTAACCTAGAATTGGCTAATGTGGACTAATTCAACAATCTGGAAATATCGTTAAACATCACTGTTACCATCAATAATAGTAGAAAAGCCATGCCCACTTGCTGAATTGCCATACGGGCTTTGATACTTAAGGGTCGTCTGATAATACTTTCTATTATAATAATTAGAATATGTCCACCATCTAAACCGGGAATAGGTAGAATATTAATAAACCCAAGATTAACACTGATTAGTGCCATAAATGTGAGTAATGGTGCCCACCCAGCTTGTGCGGATTGTCCTGCTAACTGAGCAATCAGAATCGGTCCACCAAGATCTTTCATCGAAGCAGAGCCATTGCTCAGCATCTCGAAAGTTAAAAAAATCATTCCAAAGCTGTTCATAGTTCCAATATATCCGGATACAACTGCTTGTCCAAGTGTTATTGGGTGGTATACAGATTCCTGGATAATGCCGATAACACCTAAGGTATCAACACCATTTTCTCTGGGAACAATATAATGAGATGTAGTTAATGAAAATTCCATCTCTTTTGTCCCACGCAATAATGTAATTGTAATTGGGGTGTCAGGAACCTTATTAATAGCGGATTGCAGTTCACTCCACGAAGCAATTGATTCATGATTAACGGTGGTAATTTTATCCCCGGGTTTTAATCCGGCAGCTTCAGCGGGCATATCCGGGCGAACTTCAGCAATTACTGGCTTAGTCAGCACTTCAGGTCTTCCCTGTACATAAGCTATTCCACTAAACAAAACGAAAGCGGTTACTATATTCATGATCACACCGGCACTCAAAACCCAGAGCTTTGCCCAAAATGATTTGCTCATTAATTCATCTGGGGCATGGGTTATTGTTGTATCCATGCTCTCATCAATGGCTCCGGCCATTTTCACATAACCACCCAAAGGTATAAGTGCTAAAACATATTCAGTGGTACTCCCAATCCTCCCGGGGCTAGAAAAGTGAGTTTCAAAAACAGGTCTCCACGAAATCTTGGTTTGATGACGACGATAAAAGAAAACGCGTACATCCCAGCCATTATCAACAGATTTAAAGGAAATAAAACGAGGGGGGAATCCAATGGAAAATCGTTCCACCCGGACTCCAACAGATCGTGCTGCGAGATAATGACCCAATTCATGGACGAAGATGAGTACGCCCAAAACTAAGATTGTAGCCCAAAGAAAAATCATGAAATATTACCCATTAGTGAAATCTACATTAAAATCGGTTTAAAGTTCCAAATCAGGAATAATTGTTTACACACAATTTTGTCCACTTGTTTAACACTTTCAAATCATTAAGCGATGGATTTTTCAGCCATTTATGCTTTTCCATCGCATTTTTTATGATCTTTGGAATATCCGTAAACCTGATTTTACCATTCAAAAAACTATACACGGCATAATCGTTAGCCAGATTCAATACAGCTGGAGCTGTCCCCATTTGATCGATTGCATCATAGGCTAACTTAATGCATGGAAATCGTTCTGAATCTGGTGGCTGAAAAGTCAAATCCCCGCATTCCATAAAATTCAGCCTTTCCCAGGGAGCTTCCGCATGCCGGGGGTACATCAGCGCATATTGTATGGGGACCTTCATGTCGGGCACCCCCAATTGAGCTTTAATAGAGCCATCTTTCAATTCTATCATAGAATGAATGATGGATTGGGGATGAACTACAATATCAACTTGGGATGGATCAAGTTGAAACAGCCAGTAAGCTTCAATTACCTCTAAGCCTTTGTTCATCATTGTGGCTGAATCAATAGTTATTTTTTTTCCCATGTCCCAATTGGGATGGTTTAGGGCTTCATCAACTGTTATATCTCCAAATGTATTGATCGATCGAGTTCGGAATGGACCACCACTACCTGTCAAAATAATTCTACGGACATCCTCCAATGATTCTCCTACTAAACATTGCCAGATAGCAGAGTGTTCGCTATCAACCGGGAATAGGCGAGCTCCGGTTTTTTCCATAGTCTTCGTTATAATATCTCCTGCCATCACCAAACTTTCTTTATTGGATAAAGCAACATCTACGCCAGCAAGTACCGCCTCCAATGTCGGCTCCATTCCTAGGGCTCCTACCAAACCATTCAACATCACATCCACGTCCTTCCTGCCGGCCAAATCTAAAAGCCCTCTCCGACCGGAGCGAACCTCAATTCCATCTAGGGTCAGTTCGGTGTGAACAATTTCGGCTGCATTTTCATCAATCATAACCACTGTCTGGGGATGAAATTCACGGCATTGTTCTATCATACGTTCTGCATTGGTATGTGCTGATAAATACACAACATCTAACTTATCGGATAAATGCCGGACGACATTCAATGCATTCACGCCAATCGAACCAGTAGAGCCCAAGATCGATATTGTTTTTTGCATTAAAAAAAATCTTTCATGATATAGGTTCGAAATAGTTGACTCTCAGGATGAATTTTAATTCCTGCCCCTAACCGGAACCCCTTAAAAGGTATTATGGCATCAAGATCAAAATAATTGGATTCGCCTTCAATTCTTCCAGGTATTTCCGTTGAGTGATAGTAAGATCTTTCTTTGAAGATATTAGCACCAACACCAATACTATAATCTAAAAAAGATCCCGAAAACCATTTCTGGACATTCATAGTAATAGATGTCAGTCGAAAATGAGCGATCCCCTTTAGATCAACCCGTTGAAATGAGGTTACCCAAGCTTTATTATCCTCATTGCCAAAATAGTACTGGAATCCACTGCCAATTACCTGCGGGGCATCTTTATCTACCTGAAAGCCATATAGTTTAGCAGTTAAAGAAAGATTTCGGGTAATCCGGACAGCTATATCAAGATCCGGTAAGACCCATCTAGTACCATGGATTTTTCTAAAATAGAAAGAAAATCCTCCGTTTATCACCAAGCGATGATTATCATTTGGATCTAACTGCGGATGATTACTAAGCCAGTATGATGAATGAAATGCAATATTACGAGCCGCTTCTCTATTTAAATCATCAAACCGGAAATTCGCTTGCTGAGCAGACAGGATTACACCCGCTAAAACGAGTGTTATCAGATAAAATCTCATATTATAATTAAATAATGCCCCGCTCACTGGATTGAATAAAATCCAGAATACAGGTTTTATACTTAGAGTCTGGAAAATCGTTTTTTATTTTCGATAGAGAACCTTTCCGGTTTACATCAGACTTAAAATACAGTTTATAAATATCCTTAATAGTTTTTCTTTCCTCGATAGAAAATCCACGACGTTTTAAACCAATGCTGTTAATGCCCTTAAATCTCAGAGGTGTTCCCGTAGCAAGGATGTAAGGTGGTACATCCTGCACTGCCCAATAGCCCGCCCCAATAAATGCATGCTCACCAATATTACAGAATTGATGAACCATAACTCCACCACTGAGAGATACCCAGTCGCCTATATCTACATGACCGCCAAGGGTGGTCATATTGGACATAATAACATGGTCACCAATAAGACAATCATGTGCAATATGAACATAGGCCATAAAAAGGCAATCGGAGCCAATAATAGTCTTCCCAGTGACTTTTGTCCCCCGGTTCACAGTAACAAACTCGCGAATAGTGGTTCTATCCCCAATAATAGCTTCTGTTTGTTCGCCGGCAAATTTCATATCTTGGGGAATTTCTCCAATGGATGCGGAATGAAAAATTTTGCATTCCGCACCGATGCGGCTCCCCTGTGCAATCGTTACATGATTACCAATCATAGTATCGTTACCGATGATTACATTTGAGTCTATGATGGAATAAGGCCCAATAGATACACCTTTTCCCAGTTCAGCTTTGGAATCCACAATAGCTGTGGGGTGAATCTGGAGAGAAATTTTAGACCTCCATACGGTCAACTAAATTCGAAGATATCAGGGCTTCTACTGCTATCTTGTCATTAACCGTGCATGTACCGGAAAATTTATATAGGTTGAGTTTTTTATTTAATAATCTAATATGAAGAATTAGTTGGCCCCCTGGTGTAATCAATCGACGAAAACGAACTTTGTCTAATCCAGAAATAAACATATTTTTCTTTAATGGATCGTCCAGTTCATACAGCATCAAAAAAGCAGTAGTCTGAGCCAGAGACTCAAGAGATAAAACACCCGGCATAACCCGCTGACCCGGGAAATGCCCTTGAAAATATGGTTCATTGAATGTCACATTTTTCATAGCGATTACTGATTCACCAGGTTTTACTTCAACAATACGATCAATGAGAACAAAGGGATAACGATGAGGTAGGATTTTTAGGATATCCTGAATGTCATCCATCAATATTTCCATTCCATAATGCCTCCAATTCTTCAGAATATTCTTTTTTCAGTTTCTTTACAAATTCAACATTGCTTGCGTGTCCAGCTCTCGCAGCAGTCACATGTCCTTTGATGGGAACTCCCAGCAAAGCCAAATCACCAATGAGATCCAAAGTTTTATGACGAACAGGTTCATTTTTAAATCTCAATACTTTTCCATTTAAAATACCATTTACACCATGAATTATAGTTTCTTCTATACCAAAGAGATTGCGCAAACGTTCTATCTCATTCTTATCTATCTTTTTATCAACAATTACCAACGCATTATCCAATGCACCGCCTTTAATCAACCCTTGTTCCCTTAACATTTCGACCTCACTAAGAAAACAAAATGTCCTGGCCGGGGCTACTTCAACAGCAAAATCTTCCTCCATATTATAGATTGCTTCATATTGCGTACCCAACGCTGGAAGAGGGTATTCTACCATAAAAGTGACTCGGAAACGGTCAGATGGGATTACATGAATATCGATATCCCGATAATAATCGGTATAGTTGACCGCACGATTTATTTCCAAGACTTTGCGTTCTTCATTCTGAAAAACCACGCCCCCATCTAAAAGTGCCTCCACAAAGTCCTTGGCACTGCCATCCATCACTGGAGGCTCCTTGCCATTTAATTCAATAAGTATATTATCAATCCGTAATCCTGTTACTGCTGCCAGGGCATGTTCAACAGTATGGATGCGGACATCATTTTGCTCAATTGTTGTTCCACGGGAAATATCTACCACATGATCAATATCAGCTTTGATTTCCGGTGAATCCTTAATGTCTGAACGAATAAACTTTATACCATAATTCTCAGGAGCAGGGTGGAAAGTAATCGTGCTTTCCACACCGGTATGTAAACCAATGCCTCTGCAAGATCTGGATTTTTCAATGGTACGTTGCTTTCGTTGCATGACTGTAATTTACTCTTTGAATTGACTTTGAATCAATCGATCTAGTTTTCTTCTCAGTTTTGATACTTCTGAAAAAATTGCATTTCTTTTATGTTGTTCTCTGATTGGTCGTGCCGGGTAACCGCTGTAGACTTCATTTCCAGGAAGGGATTTTGTAACCCCTGATTTTGCAGCCACTATTGAACGATCCCCAAGTTTAACATGATGGACAACACCGGCCTGCCCAGCTAAGGTACAAAACTCTCCAATTTCTGCACTACCAGCGATTCCAACCTGAGCAGTAATTAAACATCCGCGACCAATTTTCACATTATGAGCAATATGAACCAGATTATCCAATTTACACATATCGCCAATTATCGTATTGCCAATTGTAGCCCGATCAATCGCTGAATTAGCTCCAATTTCTACATTATCCCCAATTAGAACTGATCCAATTTGAGGTATCTTAACATGTTGATCTGAGTCGGAAACATACCCATACCCGTCTGATCCAATTACAGTACCAGCATGGATAATAACATGATCACCCAGGACAACATTATGATACAATGTAGCGTTAGCAAAAATCTTACATTCTAACCCAATGGATGTATTTTCCCCAATAAATACATTAGGACCAATCCATGAGCGATCTCCAATTTGAGCACCTGTTTCAATCACAGCTCCGGGTTCAATGGTTACATTTATACCTACATTAGCATTATGGTGGATGAATACACCGGCATTAATTATTCCCGGTGGTTCTCTATCGGGATAGTAAACTGATAACGTTTTAGCTATGGCTAACTGGGGACTTTTAACAATAATACCATTATGGCCTTTTAGATGATTCTTTTCAGAAACAAACACGGCTGACGCAGCAGTGTTTTCCAAATATTTCCCGTATAACGGATTCCCTAAAAAAGTAATTGTGCCCGGTTCTCCATTTTGAATCTCCGAAACACCGGTGATTTTCAAATCCGGATCGCCTGACACATCGCCACTAACCAGCGTGGCAATTTCACTGAGAGAGAACTCCAATATAGCTTAATTATCTGATCCCAATTTCCCTAATTCATGCAGGACATCATCGGTCAAATCATATTTTGATTTGAAATATAACAATCCAACAGATGCATCAATGATGTAATCAAAACCGCCGTCAATTGCAACCTTGTCAACAGCCTTTTTTACTTTACCCAGTATATCATATTCCAGTTGAGCCTGTTTGCGCATTAACTCGCCCTGGGGACCAACTTTTTCAGCCTGATAGGTCTGGATTTGGCGTTCTGTCTGATCAATTTCCTGCTTAATACTTTCACCCCTATCTAATGACATGAGACGTTTTACCTCGTAGTCCTGTTTAAGGCTATCCAATTTTTGTACTCTTTGATCAAACTCAAATTGTACTTTTCGATATTCGAGCTGGAGTTGAGATTCAGCATCTTTGAATTCCTCAAATTCGCTTCGGATACGCTCTGACAGAATATATCCAATTTTTAATTGTGCTGTGGCAGAGGCTGTTAAACCCAGCATTATGCCGATAATAAATATGGGGCGAAGTAATTGTTTCAATTTTTCCTCCTTAGTTACCGATATTGTTGCCCAATTGTTATAGATGTTTTCCAGCCTTCTGGTTCACCATCTCCATCCAAATCATCAAAACCATAGCCGAGATCAAATCCCAGCAGACCAATCATAGGCATGAAAAACCTAATGCCCACTCCCACGGATCTTTTCAGATCAAATGGTCCTACACGAGGCAGGTTAAATTTTTCCTGAAGACTCGGTTCTGCCCACACATTCCCCATTTCTGCAAATAGCAGACCATAAACCACCGGGTTTTCAGAAAACGGAACACGAAATTCCGTTGAAACTTTCGCCAGTGCATTACCACCCACCGGACTACCTCTGGATGTTAATGGGCCCACCCGGTTATCTTCATACCCTCGCAATGGGTTGCCATACATTAAGCCATTACCACCCATGATAAATCGTTCATCAAATGGTATGATAGATTCTTCATCATCATAAGAAGGTAGCATCCTAACAACGCCCAGTTTCAAAGAACTCATCAAGACGAATTTCCAGAATGTAGGTGTATACCACTCCAGATTCAATATATGTTTATGAAAATCCTCATTCCCGCCAAAAGGACCTCCAGATAGAGCAGAAGTCAGGGACATTAAGGATCCCTGAGTCGTGAATTCAGGATGATCTCGGCTATCTCGACGAATGGATTGGGTGATACTGACACCATCTGAGTGCTGCAACCCACCAGTATATCGTTCAAGATCGTCTTCACTTCCTTCGTACATTTTACGTTGCACTTGAAAGGACCAATTCCCTCTAAAAAAATCATCGGGCCATTTAAAGATCCTTCCCCAGGTTATGGAACCACCCGCAATCGTAAAATCAAGAGGAGCATAATACAAAGATGAGCGGCCACGGAAAGAATAATAAATGGAGGCTCCTAATAAATTTTTTGTATCATTAACCATCGGGTCAGTGAAACTTAAACTTGCGGATCGCTGTTTGGATGGTTGATAAGAACCACCGGTGTAAAAACTGCTACCAACATTGGCGCCAATGTTGGTGCCAACATTGAAAGATAATGCCAAGCGCTGACCCTTCCCCCTGAAATTGGGGAATGTAAAACCGCCGCCGCCAGTGACCCCAAATGCTTGGCTAAAACCCATGTTCATGTTTGCCGTGCCTGAGAGTTTTTCTTCAACGGATATATCCACATCCACTTCGTTGTCATTTACAGGCACTACATCCGGGAGTACATTACTAAAATAATTCAGCATCATAATTTCGCGATAACTACGCATTAACCTATCTTTATTAAACACATCTCCAGGAAATATTCGTAACTGCCGCCGAATGACATTCTCATGGGTTTTATCATTACCTCTAATAACGATATTGCGAATATGCACCTTATGGTTCTCCACCATAATAAAATGTACATCAAGTGAATCTTCACCAACCGGCGTCACTTGTGGTTCTATACGGCTATAGATATACCCCCGATCCATATATAAATTCTGCATTCGCTCATATACTGCTTTTTCAAAATCTTCCTCACTATATTTATCACCCTTTTCTAATCCCAGCGCGCGGGATAATATCTTTTCACTGTAGAGGGTTTGTCCCTCCCAGGAGAAGTTTCGGTATTTATACATCGGACCTTCCCGTACATACAGGATTAAATCCATATATCGTCTGTCTTCGGTGTATTGGATTGAATCAGAAATAATATTGAAGTCGCGATATCCTTTGTTTCGGTAATACTTACGGACATTGTCAATGTCCTCCTCGAACTTATCCTGATCAAATGTGGACCGCCAAAAAAGATACCAACGTTGTTGTTTAGTCTCTTTCATAGCCAAGCGCAAACGGAGATCAGAATAAGTTTCATTTCCTTTAAATTGAATATTGCGCAATTTTACTTTTCCGTTTTCTTTAATTCTAAAAATGATATCTTGAGTTATCCCTTTTGCCTTCCCACCAAAAAGATTCAATTCATTTTCAGCATCCGTTAGTTCTGCCCCAACCTCTGCCATGAGGTAGCCCTTTTCTGCATAAAGTTCCTTTACCTTTTTTATTTTTTCATGCAACAAGTTTGGTTTGATTCTCTGACCCGTAGTCAGGTTTAATTCCTCTTCAAATTTGCTGTCCCTAATCTTGCGGTTACCCTCATAATGAACATTGCCAAGAACAGAGCTTTCTTTGACAACAATGGTGAGCGAAAGACCATCCTCAGTTTCGTTATCATAACGGAGTTGAATATCATCAAAAAGGCCCAGTTGCCATAATCGTTTTATAGCTCTTGGAAATTCATTGGATGAGATTGTCAACCCTTTACGTAATCCAGAAGTGAATATTATTGTATTGGGAGATGAGATTATATGCCCTTCAACCTGAACATCCTGTAATTTGATCTCTTGCTGGTTCTGCGCAATAATAAAGCTGGAAATAGCAATAAAACGTGCTAATTCTTTAATCATCTTAAGACTGAACCTGCTCACTTATCTGACCGAAACGCCTCTCCCGAGACTGATAGTCCAAAATGGCATGCATTAACGCATCTTCCCGAAATGCGGGCCAATAGGTCTCAGTAAGATAAATCTCTGTATAGGCACTTTGCCAAAGAAGAAAATTACTCAAGCGTAACTCACCACTGGTTCGTATTAACAGGTCAGGATCTGGTTTATCTTTTGTTTCTAAAACGGATGCAAATACATTCTCATCAATAGACAACGGTTCTAAATCTCCTTTAACAGCTGATTGGGATAGCATTTGTGCCGCCTTTATTATCTCTTGACGGCTACCGTAATTCAAGGCCAATATCAAGTTAAGACCAGAATTATTACAAGTAAGTTCAATGCCATTTTTTATTCCCTGCTGCGTTGATTCCGGTAATTCACTGAGTTTGCCAATAGTGGAAAACCTGACGTTGTTCTTATTAAGTTCCCGAACCTCTATATTTATCGTTTTCAGCAGAAGTTGCATAAGAGCACTTACTTCTTTTTCAGGTCTATTCCAGTTCTCTGTTGAAAAAGTATAAAGCGTAAGATATTTTACCCCGATTTCCCCGCAAATTCGGGTTACTTCACGTACTGAATTTATTCCTTCTTTGTGTCCAGAGAGGCGAGGCCGATTACGTTCTTTCGCCCATCGACCATTACCATCCATAATGATAGCTATATGATTTGGAATGGGCCCGGATTCAACCTTTTCCCGGAGAGGGGTGTTCATAATACATTCATTAAAAACGTGATAAAATTACCGCTGACGAATACATCAAACAACCGGCAACCTCGACAGTAAATCACCCTTTTAGCGGGATCAAACGGTAACAAATTAATATGGTTCCCACTTAAATATTATTCAATAACAGAAAGTACCGAATCAACTATAGACAGATAGATCTGCGATATAGAAGACTCAGGGCTTTTATAAACAATAGGTTCTCCGGCATCAGTTGATTCCATAATCTCAATCGCAATTGGAATTTGCCCCAGGAGAGGCACCCCCAACCGATTGCTTTCAGCTACACCGCCACCCTGTTTGAATAAATCAATTTTTAATTTAAATGATCCATCCGAATCAAGTTGCGTAACTTTTCCATCAGATAGAACAACACTACCACCTGGAATTTTAGTCCCATTTGAATCTTTAATTGAGCCCTCCAATAGCAAACCAGACATATTTTCAACTACACCAAGCACAGGGGTTTGTACTTTCCGAAACATATCAGCTCCTTTTCGAACATCTGCCAAAGCAATATCCTGAGGTGTTGTTACAATAATGGCGCCTGTCATACGCAGTTTCTGTGTCAACGTAAGTTGTATATCTCCTGTGCCAGGGGGAAGGTCTAATATTAAGTAATCCAACTTTCCCCATTCTACATCACGAAAAAATTGTTCCGTCATACGGGAAACCAGTGGTCCTCTCCAAATAGTTGGAGTATCATTCCCACTGATGAATCCGAAACTCATTACTTTCATAGCATATCGCTCCAGAGGGATCAGTTTCCGGTCCTGTGTCATTTTTGGCTGTTCATTTATGCCTAAAATTATTGGGAGCGATGGCCCATAAATATCGAGATCAAGCAAACCAACTGTTAAGTTTTTATGAACTAAACCACAGGCTAGATTTGCCGCCACAGTCGATTTTCCGACACCGCCTTTTCCACTGGCAACAGCGATCACATGCTTTACGCCTGACAAGATCGATTCCGTAATAGGTCTTTGTTCGGAAGGAGACGGCGGGGATTGTTGTTTTGAGACATCAGTGGTTAGTTCCACAGATACAATTTCGAAATAATCTGCTAGTTTATTTTTTACTGATTCGATGACAGTACTTTTCTTCTCTTCATTTTGAGATGTGATATTCAGATTAACCACAATAGTCTTGCCGTCTATGGATATATCTTTTACCATCCCAAAGGAAACAATATCTCGATTGAATCCAGGGTAATTGATCGTTTTAAGAATATCGAGCGTTTGATCCTTATTCATGATAAA
This sequence comes from Fidelibacterota bacterium, assembly GCA_012964275.1. GTDB lineage: Bacteria > Fidelibacterota > Marinisomatia > Marinisomatales > UBA1611 > UBA1611. The sequence goes on from DTUG01000039.1 coordinate 45,129, forward strand.
AACAAAAAAACGGCTGTTTTATAACAACCGTTAATTTTCTATTTAAAAACCGGTTTCTTGGACTAGCCAGGGTACTCTTGTCCAAAAAATTCATAATTCAGTTTGCTAAAATTATTCCACTCATCAGGAACTTCACTTTCTTCAAAAATTGCTTCGACGGGACATTCCGGCTCACAAGCACCGCAGTCAATACATTCCTCTGGATCAATATATAATTGTTTACTATCTGGATCAAAACCTGGTTCCTTGGCCTCAGCACCTGCACCTGTAGTGCTTTCCGGACCATGAATACAATCCACGGGGCAAACTTCAACACAGGCCGTGTCACAGGTACCAACACAGGGTTCACAAATAATGTAAGTCATTTAAATCCCCTAAATAATTAACGGAAAATATTTATTAACAGGTTCCAAATATGTGTCAATTTAATCCGTTTATTTTAATTGGTAAAAGGCTTTTGCGAATAATTAGTTGCCGATTACTAAACTTATTGAAATTAAGCTGAACTCGACTGTATGAAGGGACTTACATTGCGACACTTGCAGAATCTCAGGTAGCTTTTCCCATGTCAAATACTCCACTATATCTTATTATTGACCAAGGGACGTCATCTACCAAATCATTTTTGTTTGATGGTGCTGGCAATATAATTCACACGGAAAAAATAAACCATAAGCTTCAGAGTCTGGCGCCCTTCCATGTTGAATGTGACCCAAAAACAATTTTGAATGCTTGTAAAAGACTGATCGCGAAATCAATTATAGTTGCCGGAAGTAACCCTATTACCAAGATGGGAATGGCTGTTCAGCGTTCTACATTTTTATTCTGGGGGAAAAATTCAGCGGAACCAGTAACTCAAGCGCTTAGCTGGCAGGACAGCCGCGCCCAAAATATCGTGAATGAATTATCAAATCATTCAGATTGGATCTGGAAACAAACTGGAGTTCCTCTAAGTCCGCATTTTGGTGGACCAAAATTTCTGCACATGATACGCCAGCATCATAATTTGAAAAAAAATGTATTATCTGATCAGATACTTTACGGACCACTCAGCGCATACTTAACGCATGCCCTGACAGGAACAGCTGCCATTGATGAATCTATCGCTGGGCGGACACTTTTTTTTAATATACATTCATCCAAATGGTCAAAAAAATGTCTAGATTTGTTCCAAATACAAGAATCAGGATTACCACTACTAAAACCTGTCCTGCAAAACTATGGCCTAATTACTGGCACGAATTTATCATTACAATGTGTAATTGGTGATCAGCAGGCTGCACTGATCGGCCAAGTGGGAATAACACAGGGAAGTAGTGCTGCAAATTTTGGCACTTCTGCCAGTGTGCTTTATAATGTCGGAGAAAACCCCGCTGTTGTGGATGGCTTGATATCCAGTGTACTTTTTTCTGATGGCAAACAGCGGAAACACGTGGTGGAAGGCACCATTAATGCCTGCAATTCTCTGTTTTATCATTTGGAAAAAGCATTGCGTATCCCACACAATAATATGAAATGGAATGAGCGCTGCGCAAACCAATCAACCAATGGAATATATATCCCTGGTTTTTCTGGCCTAGCCGCCCCATACTGGAAAAGTGGGTTTGACGACGTTTACTGGAATCTAGATCAAAAAGACAAAAATGCGATCGTTCGTGCTGGTATGGAATCTATCGGTTTCCTAGTAAAGGATATATTAGATCAATTGCAGCCTATTATGGAATCAAACCTAGAATCATTGAGTGCCAGCGGAGGCGGGGCTAGATCGTCGCTTCTGCAGTTCATTGCAGACTTAACAGGTATTCCTGTTGTGCATTCCGCCATGAAAGATCATACAGCATATGGCGTATTTCGCCTACTAAGATCCAAAAATGATAATGATATTTACGAAAAAAACCAAATCTTTAACCCAAAACAGAACAAAACCGTTATGGAAAACAAATTAACAGATTGGCATAAAGCATTAGAATCAATGGTATAATCTGTTAAGTAAATCAGGATCTGAAAGATCATCAACCAAAATATCAGGTCCAACGTCGTCTATAGCTTCTTTTTTCTCTGCTACCCTGCAGACAATAACTGATTTACATCCATTCTCTTTTGCAGCTTCCGCATCCTGCACCGTGTCACCAACCACCACCATTTGCTCCATACGAAAGGATTCTTCCAATACATCCCAGGCTCGTTCCTGTACAATACGCAACATGGAATTTTTATCTTCCGCATCATCAGAAAAAACACCAAAGGGGAATCGATCCCAAATCCCAAAACGACTCAATTTTATTTTTGCAACGGATTTCATATTCCCAGTAAATAGACAAGTTGCATGACCAGCATTTTCAACTGTATTTAGAAAGGCAATACAATCATCATGAACAAATGGTTCTGCTGATTGAGTAAACTCTGATTTAACATATGCTAAATAACGTTCAAGAATGACATCAAGCAATCTTGGTGATATCAATCCATCGATATTTAAGTTTGACAAAGCATGGCGTGTAATACTTAAATCAGTAAAACCTGCAACATCATTGTAGCCGAGTTCAATATCCTGGCCAGTTTCATAAGTAATAGCTCGGCTTAGTAAACCCCGGGAGACACCTCCGGGCGAGACCAGGGTCCCATCTACATCAAATAGAAAAAGGTGTTTCAAACTACCTTGCCAAGGCACCCATAGGATCCCATGGTGGAAGCTTCACTGGCTCTTTTGTTTCATAAATATGCACCAGTTCATCTGGCAGATAATTCTTATGAACAACAATTTCATAGTTATATTCATCAAACCATGAATCTGACATAATGTTGTAGCCTTTATCACCGTTTTTATTGCCCCAACTATTTTCTACGCGCCATTTTACAGGTTCATTTTTAGAATTCAAATCCACGCCAGTAAATAGCATAGCATGGGTCATTTGACTATCACCATATTCCAAACGACCTGCCTTATCTAAACCAAACTCAGTTCCATAAAAGAGTTCATAGTCAAACAGTTCCATATCCATAACACCCAGATCCCGGTGGAAATGTTTACTTACATCACAGCCAAACCAGACCGGATCATCATTCTGCAAAGATTTGATTGCAGCTTGTTTCATCATCTTACTGGTCACATTTAAATACCGGATTGAATGACCCTCAATCACATTCCCCAGAAACTCAACTGTATATACCTTTTTGTATTCTTTATCCGACATGGGGCAGTTGATCAAACAGACATACTCATCGAGATTAAGCCCAACGTGATCTTTAAAAAACTTTATCGGTGTTAAGTTTTCGAATCGGTTAAAATTCTTGTCCTTGCCCCTAACTTGCCACTGAAAGGATGAAGGCGGCGTTCCTAAATGAATGGTGAGCATGCGATACACGCTTTCCAACATGCCATTTTTCATATCCTGTAAATCTGAATCTGATACTCCTTTTTGATTTGACTCCCGTAATTGTTTCGCAAACTCTCTCAGCTTTCTTGTAATCATACGATTCATTCGCATAGACTTACTTGAATGGAAGGATTCCGGCATTTCTGATTGGGGGACCACGCCGTATTTATTAATTAAATTCACCCACATGTCCCATTGTCCGCCATCCTGGATAGGGTTAGATAACAAATGCATAACTAAGCGACTATTCCAATGTTTCTCCATGGTTTTTAAAATTGATTCGAGAAAATAATTTGATTTTTCCAATTTGTCCCAAAACATGAAATAACTCTGGGAGAACTGAAAATCCTTTAGGTTATGTTTTCTACCCAGGTAAATTCGAAACAGATTTTGTCCAGCAAAGCCCCAGCACCGACCGCTAGATTTTTGGTTGGTCACGGGCATTTCACCCGTTATTACCTCCGAAAATGAATGATCAATTTTCCGAAAATGCTCCCAATCCATAGCCAATTCCGTAACATTATTTCGAACAGCTGCATTCCTAGTCAATTTGGTGGTCTTATCTGAGTTAGCTTTTTCTTTAAAGGTTTGAATAAGTTCCAATGAAACTGCGTTTGACATTTTTCACTTCCCTATTTAATTAATTTGGTTGAATAGAATTGATCATTTCTTCACTAATGTCCCATAGTCGTGTTTGATCATTTTTGACTTGGGAGACCTTTGAACTTTGTGTCGGTTTACATTTATCAAAATATTTCCCACTCATTCCCTCCACTTCATCTGATGATGCTAGATAAATGCTTGTTTGGGCACCTTTGACAATATTAATTGCAAATAGGAACTTCGCAAAGCTGATAGATTTTCGCGCAAATCCGGAATTGTTATTTCCAAAATTGGAATCTACAAAACCAGGGTGCAAACAATTAAACGTAACTCCGGTGTCATTGAACCGCCTATGGCATTCATAAGTAAACATAATATTTGCAAGTTTTGATCTGCCGTATGCGGGCCACCCTTTGTAGTCATTGATACCCTGAATATCATTGAAATTAAATTTTGTATTTCGATGTGCCGATGATGCAACATTAATAATGCGCCCCGGCTTGCCATCCCTCACCATTTCCAACAAAAGCTGAGTCAAATAAGAATAGGCCAGGTGATTCAGGGCAAATGTTTGCTCAAACCCTTCATCTGTTTTACAAAATTCACGAAAATAAGCACCGGCATTGTTAATTAAAATATCAAGGGTATCATAAGACGACTTGATTTCATCACAGAGTAAGGAAATCGCTTTCATGCTTGATAGGTCGGCGCAATGAAATTGAATGGATTCGTTTCCGGTGCGGGAACTTAATTCAGCAATTGTAGTCCTTCCTTTTTCTGTGTTTCTGCCAACCAGAACCAGAGAATAACCCAACTGTGCCAGTTCCAGGGCTGTTTGTTTTCCGATACCATCGGTTGCACCGGTGATCAGACATACTTTTGCAGAAGTTGTATCCAGGGTCAACTCAACATTTAATACATGCTCATGATGGCAATCATAGTTATAATAAAATAGGGGACCAAGTGTGCGGCACCAATATAATCCTTGGTCACCCTTTGACCGAAAAAAAGTGTCAGAAGGGTCAAGGCAATAACTAATAATCCATAAAATATATAAATGGTATTTTTCTCTATTAAAGCATAGAATGCCCCAAATAGGCATAATAATCCTCCACCAAGCTCCATTACGGTCAGTACTGAAAGTGCTATAGAAGTAACGGACTTAAGTGGGGATTTTACAAAGTGTTCATCAAAGAAATTTAAATTGCCTTGACGGTCTATAATCTTGTCTAATCCGGACTGTATAAAAGCGATCGCTAAAAAAATAGCAATAAGAACCTGGCAAAGTACCAGGGGATCTTTAATTTTAATTCCTAAAAGCTCGATACGGTCACCGTAACGTTCATAGGTCGATGGGGATGATTCAATGGTCGGTTTGGATGAAATTATTTCCTGAGTCTGTTGTTCCTGTCCATATACTGAGATTGTATAAACCAGTACAACTAAAGATAGGATAACTAAATTTTTCATATTTATCTCCCTTCGGATCAATATTTTTCAATGAGTTCTTTAATTTTTCCTCGTACGTAATCCCGCAATTCTCCAACTGACATATTATCATATTCATCGTGACTAATAACGTCACCGAAACGCGTAGTCAATATCCCTGGTTTCAACCGCCAATCATTTTTCCGTTTTGCTCCAAATGCACCGATTGTCCCAATAGGAACAATAGAAACTGCAGCATTTTTTAATAGATGAAAGGGACCTTTCTTGAATTGCCCTAGTTTCCCGGTTCTAGTACGTGTCCCCTCAGGAGCAATTAAAAAAGAAATCCCTTTACGAACAGCATTTTCTACATTTTCAAGGCCATGGACCGCTTTCTCAATATTGGATCTTTGAATTGGCACTATTCCATATTTTCTACCTACAGCACCCCAAATAGGCCATCTAAATCCCTCAATTGCACCAACAGCAGTGACGTAATGTTTCATATAGAAAAAAACCGCAAAAAGATCAAACAGAGATCCATGGTTTATCATATAGAGATACGGCCCATTTTGTGGTGGTGGAACTCGACCATCCATTTTTAACCATTGGCATCCAAAGAGGCAGAAAAACCAGCACATGGGTCGAACATAATAATGATAATATTTTCGTGGGAAAAAAGTCATATATATTAAAAATACGGACATCGCAATAACAAAATAAGCTAACCATAGGGGCCATAGAATAAGTGACACTAGTATTTTATATGCGCCAATCATTATTATTTAAAATAGTAAATAATTTATGGTTTGCCTTAGGGAATGCATACTGTTTTATTTCACTTGGGGTAATCCAATGGTGTTCCCTTTCTGGTTTTAATACCTGACCATTTGTTTTACAATGAAATAGATGAAGTGTAATGGAAAAATGTGAATAAGCATGATTAATTGATCCAACTTGCTTAATTATATTTGTCCCTGTTCCACATTCCTCCTCAATCTCTCGTTTCAGCGCTTCAACAAGGGATTCTCCAGATTCAACTTTCCCACCTGGGAATTCCCATAATCCACCCAACATGCCACTTGGATCTCTTTTTTGTATAAAAAACTGATTCCCGCACCAGATAATTCCAGCTACAATAGTATGATGTGGAATTTTTTTATGTTGTTTTTTCGATGGGTAATTCATCGGATTTCCGCTGGCAAATGCCTTGCAATAACGATTTACCGGGCAATTCATACAATCCGGGTTGGTGGGGAAACATACACAAGCACCTAAATCCATCATTGCTTGGTTAAAATCTCCAGGCTTCTCAGTATGAATCCATTTATAAAGTGTCGACCGAATTATGTCCATATTTCTCTTTGAAAATTTTCTGCGACCTAAAATTCTCGCCATAACCCGCCGAATATTTCCATCAATAGCTGGAAACGGCTGCTTGAAAGCTATGGATAAAACCGCCGCAGCTGTATAATCTCCTACACCGGGAAGGGATCTAAATTCGTCCCAATTATCGGGGATGATTCCATGGTTATATTTCACAATAATTTTCGCCGATTTATGAAAATTCCGGCAACGAGCATAGTAACCCAAACCTTCCCAACATTTTAATAATTCTGATTGTTTTGCAAGTGCAACAGATTTGATACTTGGATATTTTTCAAGCCATTTATTATAATAGGGAATAACGGTTTCAACTTGAGTTTGCTGAAGCATAACCTCTGAAAGCCATACGCAATAGGGATTAACAGTATTGCGGAATGGCAAATCTCTTTTTGATTTATCATACCAATCAAGTACCGATATTGTTACGGACATGATGTATACAATATAATATTTTACTTTTGAAAAAGATGCTTTGATAGGGTCCAATGAAATGATGATAACGCTTGCAAAATTTCATCACGTTTGGCGCTATCCACTTCATTTTCTATTCGTTGCCCAAGAGTCTCTATTTTTTTCTCCAACTTTGTTTGAATATTTTGTCCTTTTACCGTTAAAATAACTTTACTGACGCGAAGATCCAGATCACCAGGTTTTCGAAGAACCCAATTTTTCTTCTCCAGTCTGATCACTAATCGGGTCGCAGTACTATTATCGATACCTAAAATCCGAGCAAGTGATGACATTTCTATGCCATCATTCGGGATTGAGACTAACGCCAAAACCTGACTATAGGTAATATTCCTATCACAAATAACAACGCGAAACAGTCTTTGCAGGTCAACTAAAAAGGAAGAAAGCACTTCACCATAATTCATGGTTGCATATTACAAATATAGACAATATGATAAAAGATTACTGTGCTGGTAATGAATAAAGCAATTCAGCATGATTCAGGTACAGGGAATCAATTTTTTCCCTTTGTTCACCGTATATCATATGTCCAACACTTTGATAATGGTCCATTTCTATAGGGCCGAACGTATACCATTGTCCCTGTATCAATGGATCACCTTTTACATACGGAGTGATTGGGTCTGGGCCATTTGATCCAGTTGTTGGACCTGACATGGAACAAACATTAACAATGCCGTCATTTTCCCACCAAGTTGAATCCGTTTCTGTTCCATCAGCTCGGAATACTATCCTGGAACCCATGAGTGTCGCCCTAGATCGGATTAATAGAAAAACATCCTTATTCGGAATATGGTATCCGGTTGCTGGATCTTGATGTGTAGCTGAAAAAATATAGGAAAAGTAGAATACACTTGGACTTGATATTAAAAATCCATTGAGTTGAGCAGCACCATCTATGCTGATGTCCCAAGAGCTAATATTTTTTGTTTCCCAAGCTGAATGTTCCCGCATACGCTGCACATAGTTGGCCCAAGCTTCATTTTTCCCTCTCCTAAATTTCCATTGTTCCAGATCAAAATCATAAAAATCTGTACCAACTACTCCAGCAACTCCCACAAAATACTGCACAAACGGAAACATTTTGGCCACTACATCTACTAGTGTAGAACCATTATGTGGTGTAGCAACGGAAGTTATGCTGGTGATCCATCCATCTCTGGCATGACCCAATAATTCAGATTCCTCCAAAATTTTATTCTCACTGTCCGAATAGATCTCATTAGCCAGTAAGTATTGCAACATACGTACAGTTTGCCCACCCATACTATGACCAACTAAATGAACAGGATGATCACTATCCCATTCAGGATATAACCCAGAGTATATTTTCCTTTCCGGTTTTTGTACTATTCCATACGCTTTGGAATGAGCAAGTCCATAGTCTACCTGACCACCTTTTAATTGATAATAAATTTCAACTGCCCGGTCCCAATTGGAAGATATGGGGCCAACTGAAACGGTGTAAACAGTATATCCGGCCTCTTTAAGAATAAATTCTATATCACGTTTACCTCCCCAATATCGATAGCCTCCCATTTCTTCCAATCCCCAACCAAACAAACCATGTACAAGAATTATAGGATGGTTGTTTCGTGCCAGAAGGCAACCTATCAATAAAATAGGAAAAAGTAAAAATTTCCAATTAATCAGTCTAAAATCGCACACTTAAATCCATTCCTGTTATCCAACCACCAGTGCCATAGAAGTAGGTTCCAACCCCAGCATCTGTGGCACCATAATTAAAATGTAATCCAAATCCGGTAGCCCCTAATATAGATTTCCAAATCTCCTGACGTATATTTTGATCAAACTTATGTGTTGATGTACCCCACTTAAATTTAATATCGTGTGGCAAATGAAAAATTCCGCCTATGAAAATATCTTTGTGTTTTTCTTGTAATAACCTCACAATATCTATTGCAAGTGTTAGAGGAAGGTGAACGAGACGTTTGGTCATACCTAAAGAAATTTTTACAGGTAAAATATCTTTATTTTGAGTAGTAGATTGTATTGCAAACCCTATATTATCCAAACTTAGACCAACGGCAGCCTGTTGTTCTTTCAACATCCAAATCATACCGCTGGATAAATAGAGAAGAGTTGACAGATAGGAATCAAGATTAGAAAAAAACAACCCGCCAGTAAAACCATAATAAATCGGGAAAGTTTTTAATTGATTAGAATATCCTGCATTAATCCACGTATCACTAGATGTATAATTACCAGTTGATACTGCATCTTCATCCAACCTTTCAAAAACACCATAGGATAAGCGTCTTAATACAAATGTCATTTGTCCGTCGAATTTTGGAAAAACAATAGCTGCAGCCTGACTATGGATTCCGGCTGGATAGCGGACAAATGAAGTAGAAAAATTACGATTACTGGATAGTGCCGCTGGATTACCATAAGCAGCCAGAGGAACTTTTATTAACTGACCAGCACCACCCATAGCTAAACGTGATGAAGATGTCCAAGCATTGAATCCCGGGAAACCAGATTCAGCAAATAATTGACCTAGAATTAAAATAATTAAATATTTTTTCATATCAAACTCAATGGATCCATGTGAATATTCAGCTGGTTTTTCCCCATTTGGTACTTCTTTGGAAAATCATAGAAATTTTTATTGATATAAGAATGAAGCTTCCTGCCATTTGGATCCAGTGTTTTGATGGATTTAAAAACAATCTGAAAGCGAAATTGGTTCCGAATTTTCTCAAGATAACAGGGGGCGGGACCAAGGATATATAGTCCTTTGTATTTCTTAGATAAGCTTTTTTTAACTCTTTCAGCCAAATGCATGGCAGACTCTAAAACGGGGCCAGAACATTCTACTTTTGCCAGCCAGCTGAAAGGCGGATATTTCAATTCCTGCCTTTCACTTAAAGCAATATTATAATACTTGGTAAGGTCAAGCCTGGCTGCACATTTGATAACCGGATTATCCGGACTGTACGTTTGAATTATTACTTCCCCTGTTTTGTTTCCGCGACCAGAACGACCCGCAGCCTGATAAATCAATTGAAAAATACGTTCACCAGCCCTGAAGTCTGGTAAATGAAGCCCTAAATCAGCATTAACGATTCCTACCAATGTAATATTGGGAAAATCTAGACCTTTGGCTATCATTTGAGTGCCGATCAAGATTTGGGTTTTCCCTTCTGAAAATGATTTTAAAATTTTTGTGATTTGTTGTCCGCTTCGAAGACTGTCTGAATCAAGACGGGTAATGCTCGCAACGGGAAATGTTTCTTTCAGGAGTGACTCTATGCGTTGAGTACCTGCCCCTTTATAAACCAGATTTCCACTACGGCAGGAATTACACATTTCTCGGCGCTGGTTTTCAGTATATCCGCAAACATGACACAATAAGTAGCGACCACGGGAATGATACGTTAGAGCTACCTGACAGAAAGAACACATAACAATCTCTCCGCAATCAAAACAACGAATGATAGGAGAATATCCTCGACGGTTTTGAAGCAAAAGAACTTGTTCATTTTTCTTCAGGCGATCCTCTATTTTATCTAAAAGCAACCCAGAAATAACTAATCCGAATTTTCCTGATTCATCCTGATCCTTTAGCATATCTACTACTTGCGTATGAGGATATTTTGCTATACCAAAACGCTTTGGTAGATTTATATACTTCAGTTTCTTATAAAGGTGATTAAAATAACTTTCCAGACTTGGGGTTGCACTTGATAATAATACGGTTGCTTTTTCAAGCTTTCCTCGCATAAGTGCTACATCACGGGCATGGTATCGCGGAACTGAGGAATCTTGTTGATAAGAAGACTCCTGTTCCTCATCTATCACAATTAATCCCACATTCTGCAAAGGGGCAAAAATAGCGCTACGGGCACCAATAACAACCTTGAAACTGCCTTGGCAAATTTGCATCCATGTCCAAGATCGCTGAGCATGGGTTAATCTGGAATGCCACAAAGCAACAGTATCTCCAAATACGGCCCTGAATCGTCCAGCAATTTGAGGTGTGAGCGAGATTTCCGGAAGCAATATTATCCCGGTACGACCTTGCTCAATAACTTG
>DTUG01000039.1:56552-58857 GCA_012964275.1 Fidelibacterota bacterium
TGAACATTATATATTGTTTTGGAGCTCGTCTTTTCAATAGGTCTATTTCAATTTCATCAACAACACCAGTTGATTTAACATACCAGTTTTTTGGCGGAGTATAACGTGTGTTTAACCTACCCGGAAGAACAGTTCTCGCTACTTGTCCAATTGGGGTAACATAATAATGGCTTATCCACAGAATTAATTCCCAAAGTTCAGCAGTTAACACAGGTATATTATCTACCAAACCAGAAATCGATTTTATATCTCCTTTATATTTTGATGTAGTCCGCAGGGATACAACAACTCCTTGAACTGAACGCTTCCCTAGAGGTGCTCTCACCCGGGATCCAATCTGGACAGTGGATATAAATTCCCGAGGAACTCGATAAGTGAACGCTTGAAAACTGGATATAGGGAAAGCAACTTCAGCAAACATAATCAATGAGTTTATAGGATGGGTTGATTCTCAGGCAATAGAAAACCCCATTTAGAAACGGGGGTATCAATAGATAATATTTATCAGGATCAGGCTTTGATCACATAGACCTTTACATCACCATTAATATCTGCGGCTACCCCAACCGTAACATGGTAAATGCCCAATGCTTTGATGGGCTCTTCCAATTCTATTGTGTGACGATCTATTGTAAAACCCTTTTCTACTAAGGCTTGATGTATATCTTGGGTAGTAACGGAACCAAACATTTTTTCCTCTTCACCAACCTTCACTTCTATTGTAATCTCTGTTTTACTAAGTTTTTCTGCTAATGACTTATTTGCAGCGGTTTCCCGAGCTGTTTTATTTTGGAAAACTCTTTTTCGTTCATCTGCCAAAGCCAGATTTCTTTTCGACGCTCTAAGTGCTAATCCTCCAGGAATTAATTTATTGCGTGCAAACCCCGGTTTCACCTTAACAATATCACCAGCTTGGCCTAAACTTTCTACATCTTGAAGTAAAATTATATTCATAATAGTATCCCTAAGTTCGATCGTTATTCAGTACCAGTATTGACAAAAGGCATTAGGGCAATCATTCGGGAACGTTTAATTGCCCGAACAACTTTACGATGCATTTTTGCACTTGTCCCCGTAACCCGACGAGGCATGATTTTACCCTGATCATTAACAAACCGTCTTAAAAGTTTCACATCCTTATAATCAATTTCTGTGATTCCATTTTCTTTAAAATAACAGAATTTTTTACGAGTTTGAAAAGCCATTATTTATTCTCCTCATTTTCTGATTCATCAGAGCTTGGGGTCTCACTAATCTGTTCATGATCAATGTCATCATCTTTCACAGATGATTCTGTGGATATATCATCCATCTCTAATATTGACTCGTCTTTCACGGGGTCTTCGATCATTTCAACCACTTCAGGACGATTATCTAATCGAATTGTCATATGACGTAAAACTAGGGTATTCAATTTCATCCAAGTATAAAAATCATTTATTTTATCACGATTTCCATCTTGAAACTGTAAAAGTATATAAGTACCATACTTCTGATTCTTTATTGGGTAAGCAAGTCGATTTTTACCCCAGATGATATGATTAATGATTGTGGATTTTGTTTTTTCCAATTTTCCACTGACTTCAGTAATTATTTCATCAATCTTGCCTTGTTCAAAATTGGGATTAATGATATAAAGTATTTCGTAATACCGCATAGTTACTCCTTAATTCTTATGCAATCAGCGGTGCAATGACCAGTGAAACAACTGACATTAGTTTAATTAAAATATTTAAGGACGGTCCTGACGTATCTTTGAAAGGATCTCCAACGGTATCACCCACCACGGCCGCTTTGTGCGCTGCGGACCCTTTACTCAAGGTTTCTCCGTTGATTTCTACACCTTCTTCGATCATTTTCTTTGCATTGTCCCAGGCACCACCAGAATTGGACTGGAAAATCGCCATAAGTACACCGCAAACGGTAACGCCGGCAAGCAGTCCACCCAATGTTTCAGCGCCAAAAATGAATCCAACAATCACGGGAGTGCTCACAGCCAACAGACCGGGCATAACCATTTCTTTAATGGCGGATTGTGTGGAGATCTCAACACAACGGCCGTGCTCTGCTTTACCTAAAGCAATTTCATATGCGGCACGATCGTCTTCATCCCAGTCTTTTTCATCTTTCAGTTGCATGAGTTCCAGCGCTTTTTTCAATTCTGGAATTTCTCTAAATTGGCGGCGAACTTCTTCGATCATGGCCATAGCCGCCCGACCCACAGCACCCATGGCCATGGAAGAGAACAGGAAGGGTAACATGCCACCCACAAATAAACCGGCCATCACCCAGGCATTCGAAATAT
>DTUG01000040.1 GCA_012964275.1 Fidelibacterota bacterium
TTCACCTTAGTAGGTTGTATCAGGTTCCGCCCCGCAGGGTATATTTTGTCAGCGTTCAAATTTCAGAAGAGCAAAAATCTCAAATCGGCTTTGGGAAGGAAGTATATTCCAGGTACAATTAAAAGAATTTCAGGCCTTTTATTTTCTGTCTGGGAACTATTCAAACCTTTCGCTTTTCACTTTCAATAATTTCTAATAAGTTTAGCTATGCATAGACAATTATTTGCCCTAATTGTCCTGGTGGGGGTTCTCTATCCGCAGGACGTACGCCCATTTGAAATTGATGTAGTTCCCAGATATGTTAATGAAAAGAGAATTGTTGTTAATATTCAATTAACAAACTTGACCAACAAATCTCTGGACTATTTAGAAGGATTTATTATAGAAAGAAGCTCCACCCGTAAACTATTAAGCGAAAAGCGCCTGGTACTTGCAGCTGGATACGAACCTTCTCTTGAAAAAGGATTCTCGTTAACCAGTAGTGTTGCTTATGCAGTTGGAAAGGGTAAACCAAATACCTATGAGTTTGTGATCTCAAAACTAAAATTTAATGGTGAATCAAAAATCTTTACCTGGCATCCTAAGGCCGGTTATATTCGCGTTGACTAGGACCTTTTTATCCTATAATTAGTTGCCCTCCGTGTGTTTCGGGGGGTTTTTATTTATATAAAGCCCCGGTTTATTGTTGGGCAATTATTTGTAGTTTTTAGAATGCCGATAAACTTTAGGAAAAAGGAATGGCGCAAGCAAAGAATTGAACAGGGAATAACCTGGACTGGCGCATTAAAACTAGGCCTAATTAACCCGCGGTTAAAAAAGGCCATTAATAATCCCATTAAAATTCCATCTATAAAAATTCCCAGTCCCAAAATGCTGAAATAGGAGGACTGGTTTACCGCTGAAAGAATGATACCCAAATGACTAAGATTCAGGATAATATAATTCATGGTGGGAAGCGCCAATTCTATCGGGAATTTTACCCGGTAATTCCATCACTGGATAGAATAATGATTGTATCCACTGTGCTCCGGTACAGGAGATTGAACCGCAGGTCTCATTTCATTAATGGTCGCTGGGAGAATTTGTATCTCGATCTGGATTGTTTTCCAGGAATTTCCCGGGTGTTTACCGCGGCGGCAACTGCAGGGAAAAAACTTACCGGGAACCCATTGATTGTGCCCCATTCCAGTAATGGATTTCCCAAGAATGAATTCTGGTTCAATGTGGCCGGACCAGGAGAATCCACTGGTTTACATGATCATAAATCTGAAGCCGTGCTCTCCGGGGTTTATTACCTGCAGGTGTCAGATTCTTCCGGAAATTTGCATTTTCTTGTTCAGGATGGCAGCCCGGGTTTGATAAATAATGTTGAGATTGAATCCACTAACGGGAAAATGGTCCTGTTTCCATCCTGGCAAAAACATTTTGTCTCCAGAAATCAAAGTCAGGGCTTGCGGGTATCCCTGGCATTTAACCTGTATAAATTTCCCTTGCAGGATTTCAGGGAGCAACCTGGTTATGAATTAAAGAAATATTTTAGTTAAACCCCATCCATGATGGGGTTTTTAGTTGGTAAACTAATGAGGAGAGAAGAATGAAATACATCCTGATCATATTGCTGTTTGTTACACCGCTCTTAGTCGGACAGGATC
Organism: Fidelibacterota bacterium; assembly: GCA_012964275.1. GTDB lineage: Bacteria > Fidelibacterota > Marinisomatia > Marinisomatales > UBA1611 > UBA1611. The sequence goes on from DTUG01000040.1 coordinate 1,653, forward strand.
TAAGATTAGTGGCAGGGTTTTATGATAATAGAATGCCCAGAAGCATTTATACATATAGGGAATTTGAAGATAAGATTGAATTGAAATTAAGTACGGAGTATTATGATAGCGGTCAAAAGAGTTATGAGGTTAACTATAAGGATGGTTTGCGCAGTAAAAAGGCTTGGTGGTATGACAATGGGAATAAAAAGAAATTGGTTACATTTAGGAATGGGAAAATTCATGGTCGCTGGATAACTTGGAATTATGATGGCACCAGGGCAAAAGAGAAACTGTATAAGGAAGGTGCATTGATCGAGGAGAAGTCATATTAATTCGACAAGATTGATCGAGAAAAAATAGGAAATGAAAATTAATCATACCAAGGTCAACCCTGTTTTTTGGTTTATGATTTTTTTGTCAGTATCATATTGCCTTGATGGAATCTTATTAAAGTCCGGCACCGGTCATATCGGTGTTTTGCAGGAGCTTACCCAGAATGAGGCCACTTTTGTTGTTCTGAATGATGGTGATAACAGTATTGCGATATACCCCCAAAAAGATATTCTTGCCATATATAGCATTGTGGGGGGTAATATGGTTTCTGTGCCGGCTAAAGGTAATGAATATTTTTCACCGACCAAGCAGTATTTGACAATCAAGCGGACCGAAACGGAAATAAACAGTATTTTCCTGATGTATCACGATAGGGGAAGGTGGCTGAATAAGAACAAGCAATTATGGCTGGAGGAAAATCTCAGGGGCGAATATTTAATTTCCTCAGAAATTGAAAAGGAACAACATAACGAATCATCGAATGTGAATCATATCAGTAACATGTTAAAAAACCATCATTCCGAATAACAGTTAATTGTCAAAGAATCAATCATCTTTTAAATTTTTTAATTATGCTTTTATTGTGATTTTATAATTTTCTCCATTTTTGGAGTGATTTTTATTTTGGTTGTATATTTGTTGTATCATTGAGGGGTTCATACGTGAACTTATTCGAAAGACAGATCACTATTGATGAGAGGGCTACTGCTCTGACCTATCAGACCTCAACTATCAGTGTTGGTTTATCGGGGCTCATTAGCAAAAATTACCAGTTGCCATTGAGGCAGCATTTACATTTGATATTGATTATGGCAGCCCAGCAAATTCATTTGATTGACCGGTTGCTGCATCTCCATGACCGATCAAACCGGATATCCATCATCCATCGGGTTTTTATTGGACAGGCCCGAATGATCGCTGGATTATGGCCCCAGTTTCATGAAAAGGGTTCACTGGATTTTTTTTCAGATAAGCAGCTGGAATACGCACAATACAGTGGCATTCTTTCTGATGAAGAGATTGATTATCCACGTCATACGCTACTCTGGGAATTTGGCGAAGAAATTGCCAAATCAACAAATCAGATAAAAAACCACCGCATAATAATGCTTACTTTGGAAACATATAGGTATTCTTATATAGACAACTCGGATATGTTGTACTTCATTCGAGGTTGAAACAGGAATGGAAATGAAGCGCAGTATATTACTATTGGCCCTGTTCCTGCTTATTTCTCACACTTGGGCGGTATGTCAGCCTGATAGGATCATGTTTCAGAAATTAACTGAAAAAAAGGGTCTGGTTTATGCACCCGGTCAGAAAAAGCCTTACACGGGTACTGTGTTCGCAAACTATAAAAACAGGGGTAGGAGATTAAGAGGTGAATATAAAGAAGGCTTACCTCATGGAATTTGGACCTACTGGAATGAAGAAGGCAGGAAAGAAAGGACAGAATCCTATAAGAAGGGCAAAAAAGAAGGTAACTGGACTTACTTTGATGAAGATGGAATAAAGGAAAGGATTGAATCTTATCTCAATGATGAACCCAGCGGCAAAGTGACCACCTTTTATGGGAATGGTAAACGCGAGAGGGTAGAATTTTATCTTAAGGGGAATCGGGAAGGCAATTGGACCAATTGGTATGAAAATGGCAAAAAGGAAAAAGAAGAATTTTACCGGAAAGATAAAAAGATTGGTAAATGGACCTACTATAATGAGAAAGGCCGCCGGGAAAGCGTCGTCTCTTACAAAGAAGACCGAAAAGATGGCAAATCGACCTATTGGTATCCAAATAGCAATAAAAAGGAGCGGGAAGAAAATTGGCGACAGGACTTGGAAAACGGATTATGGATCTGGTGGGATGAACGAGGAAAAAAGGTTGAGGAAGGCAGTTATAGAAATGGACAGAAACACGGTATGTGGGCTAGGTATAACAGCCGCGGTAGAAAGATGGAAGAAAATCAATGGAAGGATGGTGAATTATCGGGGAAATCAATCCAGTGGGACCAAACAGGAAACAAATTAATTCTCAAAAGTTTTAAGGCCGATGAAAAAGATGGCTTGTGGACTTGGTGGGCTAAAAGTGGCAGAAATTGTGAGACGCCTAAATAATACAAACCAGGGGGAATATGTCATA
>DTUG01000041.1 GCA_012964275.1 Fidelibacterota bacterium
CATCAAGCCCCGCACGAGCGGGGTTTTTTGTTTTATGCTAAGCAGCCATGGGTAGTTCACTATATTTAAGCCAATAAATACTTCCCTATAGCGGGTTCGGCAGCATCTTTATCGATTTACCGTTTGTTCCGTCGAGAGCGGATTAGGTAATTTCATCAACACAGTTATTCTTGAATTTGCGTCCTACAATCCACATACTAGGGTCCATGATTTTATTGTCTCTCATCTATTCTCAGGAAGAGACAGAAACCAAATCTGTTCAGGGGGCCTTTGGCGCCGTTACCATTGACGGCAAGATCTGGAACCAGATCGCTATCCGTCCGGTGATTCCCTTTGGCAAATTATCGGTATCATTAGACCTTGTTATCTATATTGACCAGGATGGAAATATTCATAAGGATGAGTGGGATTTTTCATCCGGCGAAAAAGTGAAGAATTCCCTCATTGATAAGATATATTATATCCGTTACGGTCAGCGCTGGGATCCATTCTATTTCCGTGCCGGCGCTTTGGACCGCGTGACCATGGGGCAGGGTATCCTGGTAAGCGGGTATTCAAATTCCATACTCTATCCCCAGGTGCGGAAAGTGGGCCTGGAAGCACGCTTCAAAGCGTTTGGATTGGGTTTTTACGGATTCACGAACGACTTTAAGGAAAACTTGGGAATCTCCGGTCTCCGGGTATCCGGCCCTGTGCCAGGTGGTATTACGCTCGGTGTTTCATTTGCCGGAGACCGAAACCAGTATCTGGGCTTGCGGGATGGTGATGGCGATGGCCGGCCAGACCTGGTGGATGATTTTCCTGGTAATAAAGATTACTGGCTTGATACGGATGGGGACGGGCTGGCGGATGTCGACCCGGGCGAGTGGGATATAGATGGTGATGGGATCACCGATACCCTGGACAGTGATATCCCGGGCTGGGACCTGGATACAACCATTGTACTTGATGACAGCATTTTCACCAAGCCGGAGCCCTTGAACGTGAATGAGGAAAGCGAAGCCGTTTACGCGATAGCCCTGGATGCCGGCATGCCCCTTATCTCAGAAGGGAACATGTCTGTGGCGGTTTACGCTCAGTTCGCCGGGCTGATTGGGAAGACCATTGACCCCGTCACCGGAGCGGATACATCTTTGGGAACAGGGATCATACCCTTTGGAATTTCTGCCAAGTTCGGTCCGGCCCGTTTTAATCTGGAATACCGGATGATGCCCCAGGGAAGGTTTGAGTTTGGCTACTGGAACCGATCCTACGAGATCGAACGGGCCACATTTTCTACCGCAGGGCTCGATCCTATGCTGGGCGGAAATACCGGCCAGATCATTACCAAGGCCAGCAAGCTGGGCAAGTATGGGAAACAGAAAGGGTATTATTCTACTCTCACAGTGGATCTGGGATCACTTTTAGATGTAACCATGGCCTACCAGAATTTGTTTGGCAGGCAATGGGATAATGTTAGCCAGGATTTTATCGAAGAGACCAACCAGACTTTCCTGGCCACCATCCAGCTGAAGAAATCCATCAGTAAGGTCCAGACCGCCCGTTGGTATTATCAGCAGCGCAATGTACCCAATCCCTTTGATTTCAAACCCACGGAGAATACCATTATGGGTTATAGGGTAGCACTGGAACTGGGCAGTGGTATGGTCCTGAACTATATATTCCGCCGCTCATTCCAGGACCTGGATGGAGACGGCAAGGTGGACGGACCTGATGAGACTGTTAATATGACCAGCATTGAGACAAGTTTTTCATTCTAGGAATGAAAACAGCGGACATCCGCCAGGGATTTATCGACTTTTTTGAATCGAAGGAACACCGTTTCGTCCGCAGTGCTCCTGTAGTACCATTTGACGATCCCACATTGCTTTTCACCAATGCCGGCATGAACCAGTTCAAACCTATTTTTCTCGGCGAATCGGATCCTGAATTCCTGCGCGTAGTGAACAGCCAGAAATGTATCAGGGTCAGTGGTAAGCATAATGATCTTGAAGAAGTGGGGCTGGATGCTTTTCACCATACATTCTTTGAGATGCTCGGCAACTGGTCATTTGGGGATTATTATAAGGCAGAAGCGATCCAGTGGTCCTGGGAACTGTTTACAGATGTCTGGGGGTTGGACAAGAACCGTCTATGGGCATCGGTTTATAAAGATGATGACGAAGCGTTCGATCTTTGGACCGAGGTAACAGACATCGCTCATGACCGGGTTTTGAGATTTGGGAAAAAAGACAATTTCTGGGAAATGGGAGAGACGGGTCCCTGTGGTCCCTGCTCCGAGATACATTATTTTGTAGGTAGTGACCCTGAGAAGCAATCGAGTGCCGGTGTGAATGCCAATGATGAGTACTGGGAACTATGGAACCTGGTCTTTATCCAGAGCGAACGGCACGAAGATGGTTCCCTGAGCGACCTGCCAGCAAAGCACGTGGATACCGGAGCAGGCTTGGAACGGATCGCCTGTGTTCTCCAGGGTAAGACCAGTAATTATGATACAGATCTTTTCCTGCCCATTATAGAAAAATTAGAAGAGCTGGCCGATTCTTCGTATGAAAAGGATCCTGTACCCCATCGGGTTATTGCGGACCATATCCGGATGCTGTGTTTTGCCATTGCGGATGGGGCGCTCCCATCCAATGAAGGCCGCGGCTATGTCCTGCGCCGTATCCTCCGCCGGGCTGCACGCTTTGGCCGGAATTTGGATCTCCATGAACCTTTCCTTTATAAACTGGTTCCCGCTGTTGGTGACATCATGGGCGATACCTTTCCGGAAGTAGTTGAAAAACTGACTCACCTTGAGCTGGTGATTGGTACGGAAGAAACATCTTTCAATCAGACCCTGGACCGAGGACTGAGTCATTTTGATAAAATGGTTGCTGGTTTGGGTGGGAAAGAAATATCTGGTGCCGAAGCATTCCGGCTTTATGATACCTATGGGTTTCCTCTGGATCTTACCCAGCTCATGGCCCGGGAACAGGGGTTATCGGTAGATGGATCTGGATTTGATGAGGCTATGGCCGCCCAGCGACAGCAGGGTCGGGAATCAGGGAAATTTCAGCGCGATGCCCAGGCGCTGGATTGGGATGTGGTTTCGGAAGGTGAAGATTCAAAGTTCTTGGGTTACGAGACCCTTAAGAGCCAGGCAGATATTCGCCGCTTTGCTGTTAGCAATGGGCAAACACTGGTGGTATTAGACAGGACACCGTTTTATGCTGAATCTGGTGGACAGGTGGGTGATACGGGCCGAATAGAGAGTGCTGGTGTGGATCTGGCTGTCTTGGATGTACAGAAGGATGGCGAATCTTTCATCCATATTTGCAGCGGTAGCCTGGATGGCCAAGCACTCAAAGGTAGCGCAGTAACCTGTACTGTAGATGGAACCCGGCGCCAGCATATCCGCCGAAATCACACTGCTACCCACTTACTCCATGCAGCGCTGAAGCAAGTTTTGGGTGACCATGTGCAGCAGGCTGGGTCCTTGGTTCATCCGGATTATTTGCGGTTTGACCTGACCTATTTTGAAAAAATAACTCCGGATCATATTGTTGAAATTGAAAATATTGTAAATGAAGAAATTCTTTTAAATAGGGAATTAAGAGTATCAGTTAAAGCATTTGATGAAGCTAAGAAAGAAGGTGTGGTTGCCATGTTCGGTGAAAAGTATGGTGATCGGGTGCGGGTGGTAGCGGCAGGGGACTTTTCCAAGGAGCTCTGCGGCGGCACACACGTGGATAGGACCGGAGATATTGGCCTTTTTAAGATCACCGAAGAGTCATCCCTGGCTGCTGGGGTGCGGCGCATGGTAGCTGTTACGGGAAAACACGCGGTGAGCCTGGCTCAAAAACAAACGGAAACACTGACAGATCTGCAGTCGCTGTTAAACTGCGCCACTGACCAGTTGTCTGAAAGGGTAGAAAAACTGTTGGCCGACCGCAAAGATCTGGGGAAGAAACTGAAGCAGCGGCAGGCATTGGGCGGTTCCGATATCAGCGGTTGGGTTGCCAATGCGGACCCTGTTGGTGATTACCAGTTTGTTCTGGAACTGGCAGATGCAGCTGATTTGGATAACCTGAAACAGCTGGGTGATCAATTATTAT
>DTUG01000042.1 GCA_012964275.1 Fidelibacterota bacterium
AGGTAATTTTCAATAAATATTCAGGTTTACAACTCAAACTATTAATTCTGAAATGTCAAAAAAAATGAATGAGATAAAGGAGCTGTTAAAAATTTATCCCCAGGATGTTATTCTCCTGATGAGTTTAACCCAAGCGTATATGGATATTCAGGACTACAAAAATGCCATACTTACGTCCCGGGAAATTCTGCAAATTAATCCCCATTACTCGGTGGCATACCGGATTCTGGGGGGAGCTTTAGTGGAAACCAAAGAGTTCACTGATGCTATCAAAACATATAAAAAGGGGATACTGGTAGCCGAAAAGAATGGCGATCTTCAAGTAGCTAAGGAAATGAAAGTGTTTCTCCAGAGATTAGAAAAGAATTGACCACCGACACCAATATATTTGGCGAATAAAAGCGATGATTAGTTAACGGAGCTGTAGACATGGAAAAGATAAATATGCGGCAGTATTTTGACCATGAGTCATGCGCATATACCTATTTACTTTTTGATCCATTCAATAAGAAATCTGTAATTATTGACCCTGTATTAGAGCAATTCGACCGGGATATGGAAACGGTAAAGAAACTGAATTTGGAATTAATTGGTATTCTGGAAACTCATGTGCACGCCGATCATATAACTGGGGCTTTTACCATAAGGAAGAAGACCGGAACCCCTATTTATTACGGGTCTGAATCTGGGGTCCAAGGTGCCGATTTTATGTTAAATGATGGAGATTGTATTCACGTAGGTCAATTCGAGATCAAAACCATCCACACTCCCGGACATACGAAAGGCTGTGTCTCTTACTATACCTGTGGAATGTTATTTACTGGAGACGTTCTGTTTATCGGTGGAACCGGCCGGACAGATTTCCAGGGCGGTGATGCCAATACATTATATGATAGTGTGACTGAAAAATTGTTTCATTATCCTGATGATACTCAGGTGTACCCTGCCCATGATTATTCAGGTGCAATGCTTTCCACGATTGGCGAAGAAAAAAAATGGAATCCAAATGTTGGAAAGGGGATTGACAAAGATAAATTTGTCGCAGCTGAAAAGGGAAAAAACAGGCCCTATCCTAAAAAAATTGATATAGCTGTACCCGCAAACTTGAAATGCGGCCAGGAATGAAATTGATTGGGCAGGATTTCTTAAATTTCCATTGATCAAATATTATTAAATAAAACTGAACAGTAGAGGTCAATACCATCATGGAAAATGAAATATCCACTTGCAGGACTTTAAATATAACGGAAGCAAAAGACCTGATTAAAACGGGTAAGGTTATTGTGGCTGACATCAGAGACAGGGAATCCTTTCTGCAGTCCCATATTCCTGATGCGGTACATTTAACCCAGGATAATCTCGAGGAGTTTAAAAAAAATACAGCTTTTGATGAGACAGTAATCATTTATTGCTTCCACGGTAATAATAGTAAAGGTGCTGCCCAATTTTTTACAAATATGGGCTATGAAAATGTCTATAGCCTGGATGGCGGTTTTTCAGAATATTCAAAATATAATTTTTAATTATCCAGATTTTATATGACTTGGTAAGCCCTTTGGGTATCAGCATTCAAAGATGATCACCCTCGGTAAAGACCAGGTCCGGGACTTAGTTCCTATGTCCGAGGCTATTGCAGCCATGCGTTCGGCATTCATTCAACTGAGCGGGGGAGATGCCTTTGCTCCCATGCGATTGAGCCTTGATATCCCGGACAAAAATGCCGCATCACTTGTTATGTCTGCTTATACCACCGGAAGTCCCTACTACACGGTGAAGATTGTGTCAGTGAATTATTTAAATCATCAAAAAGGGCTCCCCTTGATCCATGCTATTGTTCAGGTTTTTGATGCTTCAAACGGCAGCCTTGTTGCCACCATGGATGGCGAATCCATCACAGCAATTCGGACGGGTGCTGCTTCCGGACTAGCCACCGATTTATTAGCGAATAAGGATGCTAAAATTTGCGCAATCTTTGGCACAGGTGTTCAGGCTGCTTCCCATGCTGAAGCTATCATGGAAGTGAGACACATTGAAAAAATAATAGTGTTTAGTCGCAATAATAAATCCGCAGAATTATTTTGTGATTTTCTTTCAGATAAAATCAGGTGCGAAATTGGAGATAAAGGATCATTAAAAGAGGCTGATATTGTTTGTACAACAACTCCTGCCCAATTTCCTTTGTTTGATTATGAAAACATCAAACCTGGGTGCCACTTGAATGTCGTTGGTTCACATCAGCCCAGTTTTAGAGAAGTACCCACTGAATTGATTATGAATTCAAAAGTAATTGTGGATAAAAAAGAACCCTGTGAAAAGGAAGCGGGGGATCTTATAATTCCATTTGAAGAGGGCTCATGGTCTTTTAATCAACTGCATGGAGAATTGGGCCAAGTCGCTTCTGGGGAAATTGTCGGAAGGGATTCCGATCATGAGATCACCCTATTCAAATCTGTTGGCAATGCCGTACAGGACCTGGCACTGGCGAATATGATTATGGAAAAAATTTAATAGTTATATGATTAATACAAATAAAGTGAAGCTATCTACACCATTTACCTTTCAATTGAAATATCCTTATCACCCTTAAAGGGCGCCTGGCACTGACGCTCAGTCCGTGAATATTGCTGTCATCATTCCCACTTTTGATCGCCAACACTTTTTAGGGAGGGCGATAGACTCCGTCCTGAGCCAGACCCGGCCTGCTCATGAGGTGATCGTGATTGATGATGGGTCCACCGATGGCACTGTCCCATGGTTAAAAAAAGAATATCCAACTGTCAAACTGATCGAGCAAGCCAATCAGGGTGTCAGCGCTGCCCGGAATGCAGGGATACAACAGGCCCAAAGCGAATGGATCGCACTTCTGGATTCAGATGATGAATGGTTTCCGGAGAAACTGGAGAGACAGGTGAAGGAACTGCAGAAATATCCGGAAATCCTTTTTTGTCATACTGACGAGATCTGGATCCGGAAAGGAGTGCGGGTGAATCCCATGAAAAAACACCAGAAGTTTGGCGGAATGATATTTAGAAAATGCCTGGATATCTGCCGGATCTCTCCATCTTCATCACTTTTTTCCAGAACCCTTTTGGATGATGCAGGCTGGTTTGATGAAACACTTCCCATCTGCGAGGATTATGATCTCTGGCTGCGGATCACCGCAAAATTCCCGGTCTTATTTATTAATGATCCGCTGATCATAAAATATGGCGGCCATAGAGATCAGCTATCCCGGTCAGTGGATGGGATCGAACAGTACCGGATTACGGCCCTGGAAAAGATCCTGAAAGGCCCAAACTTGACGAAAACCGATCGCTCTGCAGCGGTTCAGATGCTGATAAAGAAATTGAATATATATTTAACGGGACTGAAAAAAAGGGGAAAGGCCAGGCAGGTGGATGAAATTTCTGGAAAAATAAGACATTGGGAAAAACAGTTAACAGAGTAGTAACTTAAGCGTTTTCAGACGAAGTTATCTGTCAATTATTAGAGAACAAAAAGGCCATGAGTTATCAGAAATTTTGACTCGTTATAAAATTAGCAGACAAATAAACTAATCATTTAAATCATGTATCGATCGATAACCATTGTATTACTTTTTTTGACTACGGGTCTTTTTGCCCGGGAATGGGTAGAAGTTCAGTCCTCTCGCCCAGGGGAACCTACGTTTAACCTGGAAACTCAAGCACCAGGGAACTTTGAAGTCACCTTTGAGCTACCCGGATATTTTCTGGATGAAGAGAACAGTGCTTACCGGATCTTATTCCCTGGCGGGGTGCCGATCCTTGAAAAGGGCGCGCCGGATCTGCCCCGCATGGCTAGGTCCATCCAGATCCCGGACCTGGCTCACATGGAATTGACGGTCACCGATGCGGATTATATAGAGATCCCTTTTGATAATGTGTTGCCGTCTAAAGGAAACCTGACCCGGGACATAAAGATACAGGATGTGCCCTATGAAACCGGGGACGTTTATGAGAAAGATGCTTATTATCCCCAGTCTGTTGCGTTTCTGCGCGAGCCTTATATCATCCGGACTGTCCGTGGACAGGCCATCGTGTTTCAACCAATCCAGTATAACCCTGTAC
>DTUG01000043.1 GCA_012964275.1 Fidelibacterota bacterium
GTTTTACTGCCGGGTTAGCTGAGTTGGTTCAAGCGACTGATTCGTAATCAGTAGTAGGTGGGTTCGAGTCCCATACCCGGCTCTTTAAAAACAAAAAGCCCCGCTGGGTGGGGCTTTTTGTTGTGAAAAGGGTAAATCTATTTAAGTAAAACCATTTTCTTGGTTTGCCTGAAGTCTCCTGCCTGTATCTGGTAGAGGTAGACTCCAGCACTCACTGGCTTACCGAAACTGTCAGTAGCATCCCATTGAACTGATTTGAAGCCTGCTTCCCGGGTGGTGTTGACCAGTTGGGTTACTTCTCTGCCCATAAGGTCGTATACTGTGAGTGTAACCTGAGCTTGCTCCGGCAGGTCGTAGCGTAGGATTGTGATGGGGTTGAAGGGGTTAGGAAAGTTATTCTGCAAACTAAATTTAGTTGGGTTTTCACCAAATTCGTTTTCAATAATGCTTGTGGTTTCACCACCATCCCAGTAAATATCATCCAGTGCGAATTCACACGATGCACCATTCACTTCTAATATGACAAAGGCATAACTCATCATTCGCAAATCAATAAATTCTCCTCGGATGTCACTGATTGGGATTGATGCCTGTCCCCAGTTACCATTCCTGACAAGGCCGTATGTTGTTTGGTTTGCCGGAAAGTCAACATATTCCTGATTATCCCAGGCATCAATAATACCGATCTTGAAGGAAATATTTGCCGGGATATTGATCATGAATTTTAGATGTCCATCTCCAAAATTACTCATGTTAAGTGGCTGTATGGACATGATACCAGCGCCAAACCAGCCCATACCGGTCGTGGTCCATGAAATTCCGTTTTCGCCTTCATACGGCTCAATTGTGCCTCCAGTCAGTGTACCTTCCCAGACATATATTTCCGAAGTTTCACCCGCCTCCAAGGAACCGTCTGTTTGTGTATTATCAGTGTAAATGCCAAACGTTCCGCTATGCGCATAGGGCGGACCTACATTCACTTCACCCTGCTCGTTCCATTCCATAACTTTTATATAGTCCACATACATTTCAGCTGGAAAGGGCATCGAAACCGGGGCTCCACTTCCACCAATATAATCTGCGTCTGTAAATAATCCGCCTATGGCCAGGTTTGCTATTAAGTAAAATGGTCTTTGAAATTCTTCTGAAACACTGTCAATTGGAAATGGATCTGTGTAAAGATCGTACTCAACGCTATCATCAATAACGGTAAATCGTATGCTCTCATCATCCCAATATATGCGATATGTGAGAAACCTGTCATTGAGCGGCGTATCATAATTGTAATAGGGTCTGCAATAATCATCATCCGGATCCCATGAAATGCTGGCGGCGCCAGATGGATTTTCTGGGGTTACGGCATCATCCGTATAAAATATAGCATTCGCCCCAACCACTTGATTAACGGTTGAATTGTTGGCGCCATTACCGCCGTTGTGCTCGTCATGTAAATCCCTGAAAGCTTGGCGAGACCCCATTTCCATCATATCGAGTTCGCCACAACGAGGCCAGTTATAATTTGCCATGCCTAAAAGCCATACCGCTGGCCAGCCGCCAAGATCAAGGTCTGGCACTCTTACTCTGGTCTCAATCACACCATACTTAATAGCTATTTTTGCTTTTGTGGTCACCTTTCCCGATGTATAGCTTAACGGATTTCCCCATTGGTCAACAATACCGGGGCCTGATTCTTCCATTGCCGTAATATGCAGCGCATTATTCCCCGGTTCACCAGGAACATCAGTTATCTCAACATTTTCTTCCTGGTAGAATTCCAGTTCACCATTGCCCCAGCCCCAAGATCCATTCCCGGTAATCTTCATCCAGTTATCCAAATTATCAAAATCCTCTTCCCAAATGATTTCTCCCACCTGGGCATTTATGGTACATAATAATAGTAAAAGTAGGGCCGCTTTTTTCATGGTGAGCCCAAATCTACCCATCATCCCACAAACAAAAAACCCCGTTACTTGGTGGGGCTTGGTGTTGTGAAAAGGGTAAAATTATTTCAACAGTACCATCTTCTTGGTTTGGCTAGGTTTAGCTACTTTTAATGATTATAATAATGAAAATGAAAACAATTTTATTAACCGGTCTGGTTTCCATTTCTTTATTGAGTGGACAGAACAAGAAATTATTATTTATCGGTATTGATGGTTGTCGACCTGATGCGCTGACGCAAGCACAAACGCCCAACATTGATGGATTGATTAATGGTGGTATTTACATCAATGACGCACTTTGTTCTATCAATGGACAGCCGACAGTGAGTGGACCCGGATGGTCAACCATGATTACGGGTGTTTGGTTTGATAAACATGGCGTATCTGATAATTCCTTTAGCGGTTCCAATTTTGATGAGTATCCGCCTTTTAATGTTTTAATGGAAGAATCGAGTCAGGAATACCATACAGCTTCTTTTATAATGTGGACACCAATCCATACACAGATATTTGGCAGCACCATGGATTACAATGAATTGCATTCCACCTATGATGGTAGCGTAGCCCAAGGGGCCGCAGATTATATGAGTACGCCGAATCTGGATGTTCTTTTTTTAGATTTCGATGATGTAGATATTGCTGGTCATAGTTATGGTTATAGTCCGGAGGCAAACCAATATATTAATGCGATAGAAAATGTTGATGAATACATCGGCTGGGTCATTGATGCCATGGAGAACAGGCCAACATTTCAAAATGAAGATTGGTTAGTTATGATTACTAGCGACCATGGTGGAATTGATTATAGTCACGGGGGTCAAACGATTGAAGAAAGACAAATTCCCATTATTTTGAGCGGATCTCTTGTCAGTGTAGAAACGCTCCCTGAACAATCTTATTTAACAAATATGGTACCCACCTTGCTTCATTATTTTGGAATCGAAAACAATTGTGAATGGCAGTTAGATGGTATTTCGATGGGACTAAACTCAACGGAATTTCCTTCCTACGATATTTGTCCAAACTGCCCCAGTCCATTAACGGCGGAAATTGACCCATCCACAATGGATATTACTTTGTCTTGGGATCAAAATTGGGCACCAAATCATACCTATTCACTTTATCGAAATGATGAATTAATCGCAGAAATAGATGGGGTGGAAATAACTTACGTTGATGCGCCATCGCTCATAGGGTTAAGCGGTGAAGCGACATTTCATTATAGGCTTGTGTTAGAATCCAATTCAACGGATTTTACGTGCGAAGCTGAAGTGGTAGCCAGTATTCCTATAGGCATTAACATTTTGGAAGAGAATTTTAATAATCTTGAACTATTTCCTGCTGAAGACGAAGCCTATGGCGCTTGCGGAAATTCAATAGGGCCAGACGTGTTGGGCTGGACACATGTACCCCCTGGAAATTGGACGATAGATAATACGAATATGCCTGAAGTTGGTACCATCGAATGGCGAGGCTGGTCCTTTGCGTCCATGGATTTTTGGGTGGATGCCGAAGACCAACTTCGAAGCCAGTTCACAAGAGCCGATGGAACCGTTGCCGTTGTCGATCCTGACGAATGGGACGATTGTGGAAATGCTGCGTCTTTTGGGAGTTATAATAGCATTTTAACTTCTCCGCTGATTCCATTAACGGGGAACCCAATTCATATTTCTTTTGATTCTCACTATCGACAAGAGGCGCCACAGCAAGTTTATCTAACTGTTACCAACGTATCAGGTGAAATAATTGAAACGCTTCTCCATTATTCAAGCAATGCCGGGAGCGATAATGCTAGCGGCGATGTTTTAAACCAACGGTTAAGTTTCAGTGTTGAATCAGATGAAGATGAAATTTATTTCAACTGGGAAATGGCTGATGCTGGAAATAATTGGTATTGGGCCATAGATAATGTGACGATTCAATCTCATACACCACCCATAGGAGATTTGAATTATGATGGGGATTATAACATTTTTGATTTACTCACCCTTGTAGAAATACTTGCTGGCGTTTTAAGCCCAGATATTGTGCTAAATCATGTCAGTGATATTAATCAGGATGGTGAAACCAACTTTTCAGATTTGATCCTGCTTTTAATTTATATTATGAATCATTAAAACAAAAAACCCCGCTACT
>DTUG01000044.1 GCA_012964275.1 Fidelibacterota bacterium
GATGATTGCCATTAGCCAGTATTTGGTGGCTCTTGGTTTTGCTTGTTTTTTGCTGGTGGATTATCTCCAGCATAGGACTAAAAAATGAAAAAGCCCATCGCAAACAAATAAAAAGGCTAATCACAATAGTTGCCATTTTATATTAAATGGAAGTTGGGAAAACTGATAATCAGACTCTAAGAGCTCGAGCAAGAGAGTCCCTGAATGGTAAATGGAGACCAATTATTTTTGTTACAGTAATGCTTTCTTTACCGATTTTTATTTTATCAATGATTTCAGTGCTTGGTACTATTATTGATTTTTTATTATTTGGAGTCGTATGGATTAGCTACCTATCCTTCTTTTTGCCTATAGCTAGGAATAAAAAAGTACGGGTAAATACACTCTTCAGTGGATTTAAGCGATATGAATTTTATACAATGGTGTATTTGCTGTTTTTATTGAAACTAATAATTGGTACAATAATTTTTATCATCCCGGGGCTTATTGCAAAGTACCGATATCAACTAGTTCCATTTGTAATTGCTGATAATCCAAATATTACAAATCCTGCTGATGCTTTAAATAAATGTAAAATATTGATGGAGGGGAATAAATGGAGATTGTTTACCCTTCAAATGAGTTTCATTGGTTGGTGGTTCTTGTCAGTATTGACCTTTGGAATAGGGTTTTTGTGGCTAGTTCCCTATATGAATGTCACCTTTGCAAAACTTTATGATGATATCTCTTCCGGAAAAGTGACGGGGGGACGGTCGGGATGAAAGAAGCATCCACATCGTGGTATAATTTTTTGGAAAATATTTATGAAGTTTAGTTGGAATAAGGGCGATAAGTGGGTTCTAAGATTTTTTCTGGATTTGTTGGTGGTACCGCTATAGGCACAGTAATAGGTGATACTACCAATGGGCTAATCTTAGGAATTATGCTAGGTACTGCATTTGCAAAATTCACTTTTAACTAATAACAAAAAAATAGAACCCCCAAAAGTCAGTATATAGAGTATGGGCGTGGTATGATCCCAAAAAGGCGGTTGAAAAGAAGGAAGTGAACAGGCCACTTAATAAAGATTCAGGATTTAAGGACATGAAACTTGCCCATACAATGATACGCATTCGGAATCTCGAAGCTTCACTTGAATTTTATTGCAGTTTCCTAGGTCTACAAGAAGTGCGTCGTAAAGATTTGGGTAATGAAGCAACCTTGGTGTTTCTGAGCGATGATGCGGGAAACTACCATATTGAGCTCACATTGAACCGAGATGGCCGGGACTACACGGTGGGGGATCAATTTGGTCACCTTGCCTTTCATGTTGATGATTTGGATGCGGTAATTTCCAAAGTCAAAGAAAATGGCTGGTGGTTTCGACAGTCAAAGTCAACCGCTTCATCGAGGTATATATTTCTAAAAGATCCAGACGGTTACGATATTGAGATTCTTCAAGCATTTAAGGGCACTGCTAATGTTGCAACCCACAAATATGATTAAGATGTTCTTAAGAACTCTTTAAGAGGAGTTCTTTTTCTTGGAAAAAACTCAATTGTCGGAGGACTCAAGATCAGCAGTATATTACTTAAAGGAGTTGGCTATACGGCGAAGAAAAGTTGGTTAGGAATAAAAAAATAAAAGCCAATAAGGAGCAAACAAATGAATGACTACACCAAAGGAACCTTAACAGGAGCTTAACTCATTCTCTGCTTCTTTATGTTGGTGAGTGCGAAGACTCAGATTAGAGATGCTACATTTGATAGTAAGTATGAAAATGATCCCACCATCACTTTGAGTTATATCTTCTACGGAAAAAATAACACCATTATCAGTATGGGCACCAGGGAGATGGATCTCACGGCTGTCCCAGATGAATTTTCTCTACACCAGAACTATCCCAACCCATTCAATCCCACCACTACCATATTGTATGATCTGCCAGAAGCCGCCACGGTTCATCTGGTGATTTACGATGTCTTGGGTCGGCAGATCAGAACTCTTGTTAATCAAGATCTAACCGCTGGTTACCACAGAGCCGTCTGGGATGCCACCGATGATCTGGGAAGACCTTTAAGCGGGGGTCTATATATCTACAGGATTCAGGCGGGTGGGTATTCTAAGACGATGAAGATGCTGTTGCTGAAATGAATCAGCTTTCTCTTCGCAGAGAATTCGAAGTGATCTTCTCTCTCAAGTCTATGCCACTTCGTCTCAGGCTTTTCCGGATCGGTATCACCATTTTTGTCGGATACTTAATCTGGAACACCGATTGGTTTTGGCCGGTGGTGCTGGCTGTGCTGTCGCTAGGCAGCGTTATTCATATGGTTTATCGGAAAAAGACCAAAGTGTGGACGCAGTCGTGGGGGATATGGAGATACTTTCCTCCGGAATGGTAAGTGACGGCGGACGGTCGGGATGAAAGAAGCCCCCACATCGTGAAATAATTTTTGAGAAAATGAAAAAGCTACTACTGTTATTGATTCTGATGAGCTCGGTGAGTGCTCAGGATATACTGACATATGTTGACAATTCGCGGTTTAAAGGCAAACTGATAGAGGTGAAAGATGATTATGTAGTATTCATACCGGTGGGTTCAACTGTTTCACAGACAATCTCAAAATCTAGGATCCTGTCCATCAGGATGAGTGATGGGACAGTCCTTAATTATTCAGATAAAATCTTTTGGTCCTCCCAATTCTACATGGACAGCACGGCTAATGAAAAGCCGACAATTGCTGAAGCCCTTGGCAGTGTTGAAGATGAGAGTCAAAATGATGTTAAAAAGCGTACAACCATTATTGGAACACTTATTATTGTTGGCATTGTGCTTTATTGGTATTACTAAAATCGGGATGAATGAATGAAACGCCTCTGGCTCAAATAAAGGATAAAAAATGAAATGGTTTATTAAATGTATTAAATATTATGCAGTTTTCAAGGGAAGGGCAGTTAGGCCAGAGTTTTGGTATTTTGCACTAGTTAGTGCAATTATTCAAATTTCTCTTTTAATAATTGATGTAATCATAGGTTGGGATGTAGGTATAATTGATGGAATAAAAACACTTCCTTTATTTGAAACTTCTCGTCTCTTACTTTTAGTCCCTTCTATTTCAGTTACAGTGAGAAGATTGCACGATATTAATAAAAATGGCTGGTGGAGTTTATTATGGGGATTACCTGTTATTGGTTGGGTAATACTGATACTGTGGTTGTGTAAAAAAGGAGATGAGGGTGAAAACCAATATGGTTTAAATCCCACCCAGTAGTGTGGTTTTTTATTATAGGGATGGTTGATAAAATTGTATATATCAAGGAGTAAATAAAATGCATTACAGAATAACCAAAATAAAACACAACTTTGAAAGTCTCGACGATTTAATAAGTTATTTGGGGATGGTGGAATCGGATGTTCAATCAATTGATGGTCTACAAAGTGTTACGGTGGTAAACATTAGTGAAACAGAGAGCGTGGCATTTTCTTCTTATGAGAATGAAGATCAAATGAATAATGCAGGTGAAAAATATAGACAAATAATGGGCGGTATGGCTCAGTATATTACTGCTCCTCCCGAGATGAGCAATGGAGATTCTGTCTGGGCATGGTCTAGATAAATATATTATCTTGATTGATGAAAAAACCCCGCCAAATAGCGGGGTTTTTTGTTTGTGGGATGACGGGTAAATTTTTTGTGTGAAGAAATATTATGTATATGTTATTGAGTTAGATTCCCAAGTTGCCGAATTTCGAAAATTCCGACAAAAAAATCCTAAATACATTAAGGGAAATGGATGTGTTTATGTAGGACAATCGTCTAGAGAACCAACCCTAAGGTTTGAACAACATAAAGAAGCATATAAATCAAATAAATATGCTCGTGAATACGGTATTCGATTGAGACCAGAATTGTATGAAAAATATAATCCAATACCAACAAGGAAAGATGCAGAAGAAATAGAAGAAATGTTAGGTAAACAGTTGAGAAAGCAAGGAATTGGTGTTTGGTTTAATTAAGACCCTCCAAATAGCGGGTTTTTTTGTTTCTGGACTCTCCTG
>DTUG01000045.1 GCA_012964275.1 Fidelibacterota bacterium
ATCAAGGCATCCCCCGGGATTATTCTTCCAAAAGAAAATGCCAGGGAAGCTTCGGTGGTTGAGAGAGTAAAGGTTGCCGGTGTCGATTCGCTAATTGAAGTTGTGCAGATCCTGAATGGCCATTTGGAAAAGATTTCTGTTAAAACGGACTTGAATGATTATTTCCAATCCAGAAATAAACATTTGGTTGATTTTTCAGATGTAAAAGGGCAGGAACAGGTAAAACGTGCCATGGAAGTTGCTGCGGCGGGCGGGCATAATGTAATTCTGCTGGGGCCTCCTGGAAGTGGTAAAACCATGCTCTCTAAACGATTACCAACTATTTTACCGAATCTGACATTGGATGAGGCACTGGAAACGACCAAGATTCATTCCGTTGCCGGTATATTACTGGAAGGCCAAGGACTGATAGGTACACGACCATTTCAATCGCTACACCATACCATTTCGGATGCAGGGTTGATCGGTGGCGGTACATATCCTCGGCCAGGGGAAGTGAGTTTAGCACATCATGGTGTGCTCTTTTTGGATGAATTAGCAGAGTTTAAAAAAAATGTGCTGGAAGTACTTCGACAGCCGCTGGAAGATGGTGTGGTTACGATCAGCAGGGCAGCTGTGAGTTTGAGTTACCCCGCACAATTCATGTTTGCGGCGGCCATGAATCCCTGTCCTTGCGGGTATGCTACCGATCCTAATAATGAATGTACCTGCACTCCCCAAATCATTCAGAAATACATGAGCCGCATCTTAGGTCCGCTCCTGGATCGTATCGATATCCATATTGAAGTTCCGGCTGTACCGTTTTCCGAATTGGCTGAAAAAAGCAGTGGAGAATCGTCTGCAATTATTCGAAAACGTGTACAGAATGCCAGAGCGATCCAATTGGAACGATTCAGGGATAGAGAAAAAATGTTTGCAAACAATCAAATGGAGGCCAAGGAATTAAAAACTATTTGTCCGTTGGATGAGGAATCATCAACCTTATTGAAAACTGCCATGGATAAACTGGGATTATCTGCCAGGGCTTATGACCGTATTTTGAAAGTATCGCGTACGATTGCTGATTTGGAAGGTATTCCCGACATTAATTCTACTCATATCAGCGAGGCCATCCAATACCGCAGCCTGGACCGGCAACTGTGGTTGGGTTGAAAGGTTTAATCACCGTATTTTTAATATAATGAAATTATTTTTTCTTTTATCAATTATTTTAATGTCCTTAGTGTTTCCGCAGACGGGAAAATCCTTGATAACCTGTAGCCAATCGAAATCCGTGCAGCGCTGGCTGGATTTTCAGTCCACTCTGACGGAAAATCAGAATAAAATAGATATTACCTTTTATGGAATTGAATTAGATATTGATTTTGATCAGGATGAAATTTCTGGCTCGGTTCTAGTGGAAGGGTGGGTAGGATTTAGCCAGCCTGATTCAATAGAACTTGATTTTACCAGTGATATGACTGTGGATTCTGTCAAACTGTATGGAGATTTAACCAGCTATAATCACGAAAATGATTTATTAAGTATTTCGCCCCCGCAAGAAACAATTCCAGAAGGGTATGAATTCATGATTGAAGTTTTTTACCACGGCACTCCCACAACTTGCGGGTTTGGTTCATTTGTCTTTGATAGTCATGCTGGAATAGAACATGTTTGGACCTTGTCTGAACCATATGGTGCCCGCTGCTGGTGGCCCTGCAAGGATGATCCAAGTGATAAGGCAGACTCGGTGGATATCGTAGTACGGGTTCCTGAATCCCAGATTGTTGCATCCAATGGAAATCTTATATATGAAGTTTCACTTGGTGATGGCCGCAAAGAGTACCGCTGGGAAGAACGGTATCCCATCTGTACTTACCTGGTATCACTGGCTATCTATCCATACACGGTCTGGCATGATCAGTATATATCTACCAATGGTGATACTCTTCCTCTAGATTATTTTGTCTTTCCTGATCGCTATGAAAATTCATATTCAAATTATTTGCTGACAAAAGACATGATATCACTCTTTGCCAGTCAATTTGGTGAATATCCATTTATGGACGAAAAGTATGGCCATGCCGATTTTGGCTGGGGGGGAGCCATGGAACACCAGACCCTGACCAGCATGGGTGGATATTCGCAAACTCTTATCGCCCACGAATTAGGACACCAGTGGTGGGGAGATTTGATCACCTGCGCCAGTTTCCATCATATCTGGCTGAACGAAGGTTTTGCCCGCTATTGTCAGGCACTGTGGGAAGAATATTTCAATGGTGATGATGCCTATTTTGCTTATATGAACAGCCACGCCTATTATGGTCCCGGTACGATCTATGTGGAAGAGCCTACCACAACATCTGCGATTTTCAATGGGAACTTATCCTATAATAAAGCCAGCTGGGTTGTGCACATGCTCCGGCATGTAGTTGGAGATAATACTTTTTTCGAAATCCTCCATGCCTATGCCAGCAACGATTCGCTGGCATACGCTTCAGCCACTACGGCAGATTTCCAGGAAGTTTGCGAAGACATATCGGAGATGGACCTGGGGGATTTTTTCCAACAATGGATCTATGGTGAAAAATATCCCTACTACCAGTTATCCTGGTGGTCAACAGGAACAGATGAATATACTATCCAAATTGATCAGATTCAGACTACAGGATATTTCCATATGCCGATTGATTTGCATATCACTGGGTTTTTAATGGATACTATAATTGTTGTGGATAATTACGAGCCAAGCCAGACATACCAGGTATCCGGTTTGGAAACACCTGCCATCCATGAGATACAACTGGATCCTGGAGGCTGGATCCTGAAGGAAGTGGATTATATCACTGTTGGTGTCGATGGTCTTATTCCAGACAGAATTTCACTTTTGCCAGTTTATCCCAACCCATTTAATCCTGGCACCACTGTAAACTTTTTTATTCCCCAGGCATTTGGTGAAACCAATGCACTACTTCAGGTGTTGGATGTCAATGGTCGCCATACTTCGACCCTTTTGAGTAGGCGCATATCACCAGGAATGAAATCCTTTTACTGGGATGCATCGCAGCATGCCAGCGGAATTTATTTTATACAATTGCTGGCAGATAACCACTTTTTGCACCGCAGGGCCGTCCTGTTAAAATAACTGTTTATGGATGCTATACGAATCAAGAACCTGAAGATTCCGGCTCGCCATGGTGTTTACGATTTTGAAAAGGACCAGGATAGTTTATTTGAACTGGATATTGAACTCCGATTACAGTTGAAAAAACCGGGGAGCAGCGATCGATTGGAAGATACAATCAGCTATGATGATGTCGTGGCTAATGTAACCGAAACTTTTACAAAAAAGGATTATCAATTGATCGAAGCTGCTGGAGAAGCAATTTGCAAAAGTTTGCTGCAAACTTTTTCTTTAGACCAGGTAATTGTTCGAATTCGTAAACCCCATGCACCGATCATGGCGAGTCTTGATACGGTGGAGATCGAACTGGTGAGAAACTATGAAGAAGTCTGAAGAAGTATTTTTATCTATAGGGTCTAACCTGGGTGACCGAGAGTCAAATCTGGCCCAGGCTGTTACCGCGTTGGGAATTAATCTGGAGATAAACGAGATTCAGTGTGCGTCTTTTTATGATACAGAACCACTTTATTTCACGGAACAGGAATATTTTCTGAATACGGTAGTGAGTTGCAGGACAACCTTAAGTCCATTTGATTTCCTGGATGTGACCCGTCGCGTAGAACAAATGCTGGGACGGTCAAGAAAAAGGGAAAAAAATATGCCCCGCATCATTGATATTGATATATTGGTACATGGCAGATCAGTATTGGAAACCGAGGAATTGATTTTGCCTCACCCGCAGTTGGCGACCCGCAGATTCGTCTTAGTACCGTTTAAAGAAATTGCTCCCGATTTACTAATTCCAGTTTTTAATAAGAGTGTTCGAGAACTTCTTCAATATTGCCCGGACTCTTCGGATGTGACCCT
>DTUG01000046.1 GCA_012964275.1 Fidelibacterota bacterium
AGTCGTATTTATAACCCCTTTCGATAACCTGGTAAATATTGGAAAAACACATTACCCCATTTTTCCTGTGGAAATTTTGCTCAGGCATCCGTTTGATTCTGTTAAAATCGCTCCGGAAATAACTGTCCCAATGATAGCAATTATTGCCGGCCGAGATAAAATAATCCCAAATGAGCTATCGATGAATTTAGTAGAACATTGGGGCGGCGACAGCCATTTTGTGGTCATAAAAAATGCTGACCATAATTCGATCAGCAATTACCCGGAGTACTGGTATAACATTATGTCCTTTTTGACCAAAATAGGTGAAAGGTCTGTCTGAATATCTGCCGGGTAATAGCCAAAAGCACTCCGCCAGGATGGTTTAGGAAAAGAACCCACAGCGGGCTTTTGTTTGAGGATGTAGGGGGTACTATTCAGATTTTACCGCCTGGGTGATCTTACGCCTGATATATCCCTTCATAAAGAGATCAAGGACAGGGATCAATCGGAGTTTCCAGGGGATATAAATCGTCTTTTTATCATTGATGATGCCACGAATGATCCCATTTGTGCATTGTTCCAATCCAACTGAATTGCTACTGTGTTTTCGTTTGGTGTCTCCAATCTTTTGACCATCGGGCCCAAACGCATTTGCCCGCAAGTCCGTTCCCCTGATCCAGCCCATAATAACTTCCAGGAACTGAATTGCACCTTCCTGTTCCATATCCAGGGTATCCAGAAAGCCATGCAGGGCATGTTTGGATGCCACGTAACCGGAATGGTTTGAAAAACCCACCAGCGCCTGTGCTGTCGAGCAGCTGACAATCATGCCGCCCACAGCTTTCAAATGTGGTAGTGCGGCATGGACACAATGGACAGCACCCATATAATTGGTTGCCATCAATTGCTTAAAAAAGGAAACATCATCAATATCTTCGAAGGGCGTCCACATACTCACGGCGGCATTCAGGATTAAAATATCCAGTTGTTTATACGTTTCAACTGTCTTGGCAATGAGTGCTTTGCATTGGTTTGGATATGTTAAATCTGTTTCCAGTGCCAGTGCCTTACCGCCAGCATTGTTGATCTCAAGTGCGACCTGGTCCAGTTTTTCCTGCCGTCGTGCCGCCAGCACCACCGAAGCACCCTGGACGGCCATTTCCCGGGCCAGGGATTCACCTATACCGGAAGATGCACCGGTAATAATGCAGGTTTTGCCCTGTAATTCCATGGTTTTCAGTTATAGATCAATCAGTGAAAACGTTATTTCGGATCCCAAAAATATTTTTTGGGTCATGGGACTGTTTGACCTGTTTCAGCAGATCGATGCTGGCAGGGGAGAGCGTATTCGACATGAAATCTTTCCGCAGTTTACCCACACCATGATGATGGGAAATGGAACCGCCGTTCTCCATGATGGCATCGCGGATAGAATGTTCCATACTGGAAAAAAGGTCAGCGGCATTATCAACACCCTTAACGCTCATTCCCAGCATAAAATAAATACACACCCCGGTATGGTAGATCTGGGGTATACGGTACGACATGTAAGGTCTACCGGGGATTCCATGCTGTTCATGTAGATCGAATAGTCGCTTAGTTGCTGCTTCGCAGACCTGGTGGATCTTACTCCAGGGTACAGATGTTTCCATGGTCTCACCAATGACATTATAGTCGGTCAGAAAATCCCTTACATAGGCAATGGCAAATGTAAGCATATAACCCCGTTTACCATTTTCTGCACCCCCAACCAAGCCACCATGTTTTTTTGTTAATCGGGCAATATTCTTTTCCTGATAGTCAACCTCTTCCCGGTTACCTTCCATTTTAAAGGTGGCAGCAACCATTTGGTAAGGGTCGAACCCTTTTACATTCAACACCATGAATTTTTTTATATCCTCAATCAATTTGTCAAAGCCTTGCGGTTTCGCCTTTAACGTTTGACCAAATCGAAACTGGACATTATCCACCAATCGAGCACTGGCGGGAATAAAATTTGTATGAGACAGCTCATACATAAAATCAACACCAGTTTTCCAGTCTGGAAAAACGGCAGAATTAAATTTCTGAACTGTCGGCAGTTTATGTATCTTCAAGGTTGCTTTAGTAATGATGCCAAAGTTTCCTTCTGATCCAAATAATAAATTTTGCGGTTTCATGCCAATGGATGCCCGGGTAAGTGGCTCCACCTGATTGATATCACCTTTTGGAGTAATCATGGTAATATTTTCTACAATGTCTTCAATGTTTCCGTACCGATTTTTCTTCATTCCGCTGGCGTTCGTAGCAATCCAGCCGCCCAAAGTTGACAACTCTATACTATCTGGTTCATGGCCAACGGTAAAACCTTTTTCCTCCAGCAATTCTTCCAGCCTGCTGCCGGTGATACCAGCCTGGGCACAGACGCGGCGGTCTTCTTCATTGATCCATTCTATTGAATTCATTCGCCGGGTATCAATAGCCACGATCATACGCTTTTCTTTTTTAGGTATCTGCAGGGCGTTGCTGACACTGGTACCTCCGCCAAAGGGGATAAGACAGACGTCATATTTCTCCGCTAATTGAATAAGCAGGCTGGCCTCTTTTTCGGATTCTATATAAAAAACCATATCAACAGTTGAATCTATGCGGGAGTATAAAATTTTATACACCTCATCTGATGTGGTCTGGCCATGGCTGTGTATCAATCTGTCATCATCGGCAAAGGTGTACCTGTCATCAGGAAATGTTTTTTTAACTGTTTCCAGAAATTCCTCATTTATGTTCGATGGATTAGTCGGCATATCTTCGTTTTGCTGAAGCATGTCTTCTGGGTCTATCTTCACTTCCAGCATCTCTTCAACATAGGGAATGAAATCCGGCATATCGATCCCGCATAATTCGTAGCGATCGCCCAGCATGCGCACAGAGCGATCTTCATTCAGTATAAACCGGGAATCCTTATAGCCCCACTTATGACCCCAGGTTTCGTGGTCATTGGCAAAGAATTTTTTGCTTTTTGGTTTATACAGTTTATCCATAAAGCTCTTTTCCTTTTTCTCGAATACGTTTTTCAAGCTCCAGGGTCATATGTTCGATTGAGTTGTCTAATTCTTCGTCAGACATTGATTCGTTAAGAGAATCATCAATGAAATCTTTTGGGTAAAGCGGTTCAAGAATATGGGCATAGATGAATTTTGGTCTAATGAAAATTTTCCCTTTAGGCCAGGCTTTATCCGAACCTACAATAAATGCAGGAACAATTGGAACGCCTAAATGGATGGCAAAGTTGGCCACTCCTTTTCGGAAAGGAAGAATAACACCCGGTTCGCCCCTGGTTCCTTCCGGGAACATAATGAGGTTTTTTTTACCCTGATCCATAAATGAGCGACACAACGCCAGTGTATCTTCAATGGGAAATGCTCGCACGCCATCAACTTTCCGATCAATTGGAATCAAGTTCATTACAATGTTGACTACAAAACGTTTGATCCAGCTGTCAAACCAGTAATCCTTTGCCGCCAGCATACCAAAGTTATTGAATCCTTTGCCTGACGCAACTGATAGGATTGCCACATCCATGTGACTATTATGATTGCATGAGAATATATAGGAATTATCTGGCAGATTTTCCCGACCGATTATTTTTAGCGGTGCATACCAAAGAAATACGAACCGGCAATAGATGTCAAAAAGTTTCTTCCAGAATCGGAAAAAAAGCGGCTGTACATTGACCAGATAAGAATACTTGGGATTATCAAGTACAGATGGTTGGCCCATTTACTCGCGGCCGTATTTCATATGTGATCCCGTAAATGTATCGGAAGCGATCGCCGACATGAGTGAAATTTCCAATGCCATGGTGGCAGCCCCGATGATCTCGGCCAGTTTTCTTGATGAATGTTCACCCTCATGGCAACCTAATATCTTCAGGTTCTGTTGCTGCGGAAGCAGCCGGGTTCCGCCACCCAC
>DTUG01000047.1 GCA_012964275.1 Fidelibacterota bacterium
CCAGTATGATTTAATCAAAGCAGGAGCTTCAAACGGAACGAGTATTGAAGCATCAGCAGCATATATTGATTTAGTGAAGGAGGAGACACTCCGAAATGGTTTAGCTGAAAGGATAGATTTTAAGCATGGTGATTTTACCACAACTGCATCAGATGTAGACACGGCTGATATCGTAACCCTGGACAAGGTTATTTGTTGTTATGATGATATGTCTGAGTTGGTGATGTTGTCTTCCAAACTAGCTCGAAAAATATACGCTGTTATTTATCCTCGTGATGTTTGGTGGACAAAATTAGCTCTTCTATTTATGAACTTTTATTCCATAATAAAGGGCAGTTCTTTTCGAGTATTCATTCATCCTACTAAAAAAGTGGAAGAGATAATTTTTGGGAATGGATTGAAACGCAATTATTATGCCACAACCTTTTTCTGGCAAGTGGCAATTTTTACGAAATAGGATATCTTATTTTCTATATGTTTTAAACCTAGATAGCGGATTATAATGTATCTGCTGAAGTAAAATTAGGCGGGAGAATCACAGCACAGTTCACCGGACATTATTTATCAGATGTGGATCCGGATATTGCCCACTCTCGCTATTCGGCTGGAGCCCGTATTTATTATATTCCACGTGTGACCTGGATATATCCAGGGCAGTGGTCCTGCAGATCAATAGGTGATGATATATTGGGAAAGTTTATCTCATTCAAGGTCGGTTATAATGTTACCGCAGAAGAGAGCTACCCGTCTCTCGAATTATATTCTGGTGAGTCTGCCAGTTTTTCAGGCAGGACTTATGTGGAATATAAACTGGGCTTTG
Source organism: Fidelibacterota bacterium (assembly GCA_012964275.1). Lineage (GTDB taxonomy): Bacteria > Fidelibacterota > Marinisomatia > Marinisomatales > UBA1611 > UBA1611. The sequence continues at coordinate 821 of DTUG01000047.1, forward strand.
TTAGATTTCTCAGGCCTGAAGGGGGTGATGACAACTTTTTGCCAACCGTTGGAATTAATGTTGGTGTATTATTTTAATAGGAGTGATTGATCATGATAAACCGAATACTTTTTTCAATAATAATCCTTTCTAACCTGATGGGGCAGCAGGACACTGTCTCTGCTGCTCCGGATTCTCCCTATTACCTGTCAAAAAGAATGGACCTTCCCCTGGCCGCTGTCAGCGCGGGCCTGCTTCTTGGCGCAGAACTGGTGGATGTAACACCCCTGACCAAAGAAGACATAAATGATCTCAATAAGGATGTAGTGTCAGATTTTGATTACAGTGCCACCAAGAACTGGGATACTATCAGCGTTGCGACCAGTGATCTACTGCTGTACTCCAGCATAGGATTGCCAGCGCTTTTGCTTATTGATAAAGAGATACGCCGGGATTATAAGAAATTTATGTCAATCTGGGCAGAGACCTTTGCCCTGACCTATGGACTGACAAATTTAACCAAGGTTCTGGTGAGCCGGCCGCGGCCCTATCTCTATGGTACGGGTGAAGGATCTGCTGATATGGAACATAAAAAGGAAGATGACAACCAGCGCAGTTTCTTTTCCGGGCATACGTCCCTCTCAGCAGCATCGTGGTTCATGATGGCCAGCATGTACCAGGATTATCACCCGGAAAGTAAATATGCTCCCTATATCTGGGCTGCGGCCTATCTGGTGCCGGCGGCCACAGGTTATTTTCGCTACGATGCCGGGAAACATTTTCTTTCTGATATATTGACCGGATATTTTGTGGGACGCACGGTTGGGATCATGGTTCCCAGGTGGCATAAGAAGAGCAGCAGGGTCAATGTTGGATTCATGCTGCTGCCGGGCGGCCAGCCCGGGATCCAGTTAGCCTACAGGTATTGAGATCCTGTTTTTTCTATATTGCAAACCGTATCTCTCCACCATAACATAAGAGATACTGCTAAAATATTTCTTCCTATAGTAATGCCCGTGGTCATACTTTTTGGCAAAGAAAATAGTTGGTTTACTTTCTGAAATGACCAGCGATAAAAAAGATCATGCAAATATCCATTGAATACTGTTCAGTCTGAAACTACCTGCCCAGGGCTTCCGGTCTGGAAGCGGAATTAAAAGGTAAATTCGATGGTGTTGGTGTAGAGCTTATTTCCAGCGGGGGCGGTGTGTTTGAAGTCACCCTGGATGGCGACCTGATCTTCTCCAAAAAGTCCCTGGATCGGTTCCCTGATGACGGGGAAATAGAAACACTGATCCGCCGGAACACAGATTAAATAAATATCCTTTATTGACTTGTAGGAGTTTTCTTTTGTAATATACTTACGAGTAACTTACGAGTAACTTAACTTTACCATAAGATGAGATTATTTCATTCAAAAGCATTATACCAGAACAAGAATTCTTGGGTGGTACTTAGAGCCATTGCTCGCTTGCACCAGCATGATACGGTGAAAAATATCCGCAGACCCCTGGTGCAGATCCCAAAGCCTAAAAAGTCCGTACACTTTTCAACGTCATGAAACCGCTGTCCCAAAAGCAGCAGAGTTTTCTGGACTTTATCCAGCGGTTCACACTGGCCCAGGGCCAGGCTCCTTCCTACGAAGAAATCATGGCCAGTCTCGGGTTCGGCTCGCTGGGGACAGTGAACTGGTATGTAAAGACCCTGGAAGAAGAGGGTCATTTGTCTCGTATAAAAGGTCCCAATGGCAAGCGGGCGCTCACTTTAATCCACAAAGAGCACGCCACAACTACTACAGCCCGTTTGCCATTGTTGGGCCTGATCGCCGCGGGAGAACCCATCGAAGCCCTGGAGAATGCGGGGAAAATCACCGTTCCGGCGCCGTTGGTTCACCCGGATAATTTTGTTTTGCGGGTAAAAGGGGATTCCATGATCGATGAGAGTATCCAGGATGGGGATTATATTGTGGTGCGCAAAAGCGCTACAGCCCGGTCCGGACAGATCGTGGTAGCGATCATCAATGGGGAAGCAACCCTGAAATGTTATGTGCCCAGACCCGACCGGGTAGAACTCCATCCCCGCAATCCAGATTTTCCGATCATTACTATCGATCCTACTGACAATTTTCATATCAATGGCGTGCTGTTGTATTCCTTCCGGGAATACCTTAACTAACCACGCCACCCGTGCCTTCTGACGTCTTTCATGTACGTCTGAACGCACTGGAACTTCAGGCAGAGCGGATCATGGATCCGAGCCTGAAGACACGCCCGGTTGCCATCATCTCATCTCCCCATCCCAACGGCACGATCGTATCCTTGTCTCCGGAAGCAGAAGATGAAGGATTATTCCCTGGCATGAAGGTCTCTGTGGTAAGGAAAATGAGCCATGGAGTTCAGCTGCTGCCCTATAACCGTTCTCTTTATGCCCGGATCAATCGCTATGTATATCAAACGGTGTCCATGTTCACACCGATTGTAGAGCCGGAAGGCTTTGATGGATTTTACCTGGATATGAAAGGGATGCAGGCAATTCGTGGTCATGTGCAGAATACGGGTCTGTCTATCCTTCAGCGGATCCAGGAACAAACCAGTCTTGCGGGGATAGTGGGCATCAGCGTGAACAAACTGGTAAGCCGTATCGTCACATCCGTTGTTCCGGATACGATCCATGAAATACAGGGTGGAGAAGAAGCCCAATTCTTATCGCCCTTGAATCCGCCGGTTCTCCCAACGGTAAAGGAAAAACCTGTTCGACGTTTGCTTCGATTTTTGTGGATTGGACAGGTAAGCCATATCCAATCCATGGCAGGACAACCGGATGAATTCCGAACCTTTTTCGGAATATATGCTATCCAACTTTCCCGGGAATCCCGTGGACAGGATTCATCAATTGTAAAACCACCACAACTCCGGGATCATATCCTGGAGCAGACGGTTCTTCCGGAAGACACCAATGATGAAAATGTGCTCCATGCGGTGGTGAAGGATCTGGCGGAACAGGTAGCGTTCAAACTTCGCAAACGACGACAGGTGGCAAATAAAGTCAGGTTAGAAATACACTATACGGATGGACATCAGCGA
>DTUG01000048.1 GCA_012964275.1 Fidelibacterota bacterium
TAGCAACTGCAAGTCAGGATATTTCTAATTTAACCCAGGCTTTCTTTTTTGCTCTAACACGCTAATAATTTTATCCCATAAAAAACGTTTTTCTGCGCGTGGATATCTGCCCTGCAAGTTCAGTCATTTGAGCCGCTTCAGCCTGGGTAAGTTTTCCCTCTTTATCTTTAGTTTGCAGTTTATCAAGTTCCAACCTAAGGAACTGTACATCACGATCCAGTTCATCTAATCGTTTTTTCATTTGTTTCGATAATATTTTTTTGAAATCATCAATAAGGCCACTATCAGGTGAATAGTAAATATTCGTGTTTCCACGATCCGTATCTTCCCAGAACGTGGGACCGCTAAATCGGATTCGATTATATAATCCATCCATCAGGTTAAGATAAGTTTTGTTATCGAAGAAGGCCAAATCATCTAGAACATCAGATATAATTTTTTCTGCAAACTTGGGTTTGTCGATTTTAATATAGTGTAACGCTAATCCTATCTGAAGAACACGAACCCCGTTATTTACGTTTTGATCAAGATCATCTTTTGGGTAATCAGGCGGGCTATCTAATTGCAAGATTTCTCCTAATAGATGTTCTTGGAGTTCATCATCCCACTCTTTTTCAGAGATAAGAATAGATATTTTTTTCAATTCTGATGTTAGTGTATCGACTATAAAATAAAGTGAAGGATTATTGGCAGCATGTTTATAAATCTCATTTCCATAATACTTGAAATAGAAATACCCCTGTTTCAGAAGATCGGTTTCTTTATGATCTACATATCCCTGAAGTAACAGGGAGTAATGAAAAGCTAAATTGTATAGATTTCTTGGTTCGTTATTCCGAATTGCTTGTTTGATAGCAAAACGCATAAATGTATTAAACCTGATATTTATATCAGTAATAAGATTTTCATGATTGAGTTTTAAAGCCAATAATCCAACGTTGACTACTTCACTTACAATAAGAGATGCTAATTCGTATTCTCCATTGTCCATTTTTCGAATATATGCATTCCCCATCATTCGAAAAGATTTCACCTCATAAAATGTTTGGCGCTCTTCCAATTCTTTATATTGATTTTCCACGTATGTGCGAAATGTTGGATTAAGCCTAACGGTTTGAGTGGCTGTGAAAAAATTAGGATTAAAAGATTTTTTATACTCCATATATATGCACACTGTGTCGCCAACCCGGCGAATAATCTCTGTCTGGGCTTCCTTGAAAGAAATATACTCTAGTAAGTCATCAAATTGATCAATGGTAGCCATCAGCAAATACTGATAGTGTTCTATCACATTGGTATCTTGCATAGAAATACGAACAGACCTTTTTCCTAGACGTTTAATATCATTAACATTTAAGGAATAAAGTTTTTTTATAACATTGTCAGTTTTTGAATAAAGCAGGATGTAAAAAATATATGGTAATGAATAAACAATTGATAGCGGTAAATAAACATATGTATTTAAAATGACACTTGATATTCTTTCCAGTGACTCAAAATAATACATGATAATTATGGCATGGATTGAAGCTATAATCAAAAACCATATGAAGATTAGACTAAGCCAATCTTTAACAAACAGATCCATAAGCTTAGGTGTGGATTCTGCTGCAATGGCTATAACAATAATTAGTGTCCCTAGCACGGTTGCCAATACTCCACCCCAAATTTCCGGGGCGAATGTAAGATCCACTTTTTGGTGGTCATCGATGCCAATTCCAAATTGTTGGTCGAGCCAAATCGCGATTGAGGGATAAAAGTAATGAAAAAGAATGTCAGTAAGTAAAACCCCAATAATTACGGCTAATAGTGCTGTAATGGATCGGTGACGGTTAATTAGATTTTCTAACCGTGCAAAGAATAAAACGAAGGATTCACCCATGGTTCTGATGTTGACTTTGCATAATGAAAATATAACTACGAGTGTGAAAATTGATTTTCAATGATGTAAACTTTATAAAGGGAGAGTTTGAAAACCAAATTTTTATTAGTTAATTAATATAATCTTATTTCTCAAGAATTCTTGACCTTCACATCAACTCATGATAACTTTCCGTAGCCTCCGTTCACGGTACAACTCCGCAGACCTAAACGGAGAGTTGGTTAAACTGAACTGCGAATTGGTAAACTATTAATATTGTAGAGGAAGTTATGTCAGATTGGACCCAAAATCATGATTTAGTATATGCATTTGTTTGCGTGTCATTTTTAGCTGATGGCGAGGTTGATGAATCAGAAAAGGAAGCAATGCGAGGGAATGTAAAAGTAATGTTGCCGGATATGACTGATGATGAATATAACCAGGTGGAAGCTGAGGTCATTGATAAATTTATTGAACTTGGCGATGAAAATGCTCGCTTTGATCATTATGGCACCTCACTCGGAACTTTAAAGGGGATGTTCTCATCTGATGAAGATCGGTTTAAGGTTGTGAAGAACCTGGCTTATATTGCTCGTGCGGACGAATTTATCCATGAAAATGAAATGAAAATGGTTGAGCAAGCAGTTAGTGCCTTGGATATGACTGATAAAGTAAACTTAGTCAAAACAGAATCGACATTATTTGTTGATTTGAAAACCTAAGATTTACACTCTTTCCAGATAATTTAACTAATGATGAAGCCCCTCTGATTTTGGGGTCATTTATTTTTTAAGTTTATAGATGGTTGATGAACATAGAGAAACTCCACGTCGAAAAATAGGACGACGTGATTCTGAAAGAAGAATTGGTACTGAACGTCGGGAAGAAGAAATTAGCATTGAACCGGATAAAAGAGATGGAATCCAGCGAAGAAAGGATGATCAAAGATCGTCCAAAAACCGTCGGCTATCCATCAACCGACGGAATGACTAAATAAAATCGTTTATAATTAGCAGTAAGCCCTTTCTATTCCTGTTAAAAAATTATTTAATACATATAGAGCTTGATCAGCGGCACTTAAGGCTTCATTCTTTTTGTCGTCTGACTCGCAGATTTCTACGAGTAGATTTTTAACAACTTCCCGGTGCCATTTATCAGTATGAAGATGAACCATGAAGAATTTCAAGGTTTCATCATCTTTTATACCGTAGAATTTCTTTAAACCGTCTATTTTATTCTCTGAAATTTCTGGTGCCATGGATTCATAACAGTACAGTGCACTAAGCCCAATGTGATATTTTTTATTTTTGGATAATTCCATAAATGTATCTACCAGCTCGTGGGTTTCATCCATAGCTTTGGCTTGCTTCATTGACACCCGATCCTTGCCAACCCCTTCGCCAAAACGCAGCCATAACTCAGGATGATTTTCGTCACCCAGTTCTTCTTCCACTAAGTTCTCTAAAATTGCTTGTCTGACTGAAATGTCATCACAATTTGAGTGAATAGCAGACAAATATCTTGGGAAAGCAGAAACGTGTTTAAAATATTGTGCCGCATATTCCTGTATAGTAGCTATATCAAGTTCACCAGTGTTCCAAGCTCGATAGAATGAATGTTTTAGTAGATGTTTTTTGTTGATTCGGGCATCAATTTCATTTAGAAATTCTGTTTTGTTCATTTCATATCTCCAGGTTTTGATTTTAATTTTATAGTATGGGATAAAGTAATTACCCCAGCCATATTCCAATGCAGAAAAGAACTCCGGCTATAAAATGCATATTTATAGTGCCTGCATTAGCTGGTTGTAGTAACCGGTTATTGTAATATTTATAAAGGGTTTGAATCGCTTTTATTCCAAACCATGCTGCTGGCAGGGCGATCAATGACAGCAGAGGAATTGTTTCATTCACAGCCATAACAATAATACTGGCAAAAGCACCCCCAACCAATAGTACATAACCTAGTCTGGCTTTCTCTGGGCCAAAAACAACAATGAGAGTATCCT
>DTUG01000049.1 GCA_012964275.1 Fidelibacterota bacterium
TCATTTTGCTTCTCCTTTATTTATTTAATGATCAGGAATTTCCCTTCCTTGATCGTACCGGAAGATTTGTCTTCAACTGTAAACAAATATAGTCCCGTGGCTGTTGCCTGATCATGCATGGTAATCAGATCCCAGGCGTGCTCACCACCAGCCATGACAGGATATTTTTGCTCATCTATGTTATTAATATCTGCTCCTCTGTACGTTTCATCATGTTGAATGATATCTACCAGATCGCCCGCCAGGGAAAAAATCCTGATCTCAGCCATCATCGGGATATTCCTGAACCAGATCATCTTGTTTCGGCTGCCATAGCCATCCCAGAGGGCTTGACCACGATACGGATTGGGATAGACAGTAGGTTCTCCCATCCATTCAATTTTATCCGACATGGATACCCCAGGATATACATAGGTCCGATTGGAGTAAAGTGAGCTCTCGAGACTTTCCAGATTTGCGTCTGGATCACCCTGATCATATGCAGTAATAGCAAAATAATTTAGCCAACCGTTTTTAACTCCTTCATTCGAATAAGTATAATGAAAATAGGATTCATTGATGACTATGCTATCCGGTTCACCAGAATCATTAACAATCCTGACAGCATCGAACCCACTGTTATATCCAATATCATTTTTTAAATCAAATTCAGCCAACAAGGTAAATTCTCCCAGTTCTTCATTCGCGGTTTTGCGGGCACCATAAATCCTATAACCTTCAAAATCCTTCTCCTGACTGATAGGATCAACAAACCGCTCTGCATTCGCCTGCCAATATAAGGTAATTTCCCGATCGTCAACAGTGAGTTCCATATTGGGAGACGGAGGCGGAGCTGGCAGTATGTAACGATCAATTACACCATTTCCATTTACATCCTCCCCTTCGTCTAAAATATTATTCCTGTTCTTATCCTCTCCATCATAGGCTTTTTGTGCCCAGTCATAATTCACATGGAGATTTTTCCGGCGGATAGAAGATTCACTACCTGCTCCTGGTGCCCACCGGGCGCATAAAACGGTCATGGCTATTTGACAAGAATCTCCTGGCGGTAAAGCCCAGCTGGTAGAATCTTCTGCGATTGGGACTGACCCTATGGGACCGCTAGACATTAAAAACAACCAACTGTTTTCCGATGATGGATATCCCTCATCCGTATAGTCAGGACCGGTGCCCGTTGGAACGCTGGACGACATTTTATCATAACGTTCTGCATCGTCAATCGGCATAGAATAAGCCGGATAGTCACTATTGTTGGAATTTGTCCAGACCCATTGATGATAATTGGACTTTACATATTTTAATGGAATATTGGAACCTAGCATAGAAATACCAATATAAGACTCTGTCCAGCCATCATCACCGTCTGTGTCATACTGATAGGCTATATTCCGCTTGTATCCCGCCTCATCCGTGGTCTTATCAAATCCATCTAAATTATCATACCAGGTAAAACCACCCCCCGGTGTAAAATAATCTGTATAATTGAAATTTGCCACTGATGCGTCCGCCCAGATACCTGAATGGATATCTTGAATTGTATCCGGGGATGAATTGGTGATGGTATAGTTCAGGATAACGAAAGAATTGGCATAGGAGTAATTCCAAGAATATGCTTTCATTCGAACATCAATTCCCAATGGAGTATGGTTTGAAATACCCTGATTGTCATTAGATGATATACCATAATCCTTGAATTCTGCAATCATATCCTGATGTGAAATCGCATAGGGTGAATAGAAGTCAGCCATGGAATCCTGCGTTGTAGATGATATAGAGGATTGGATCTTAATAGATGTTTGTGCGAAAAATTCGAACCCCTCATCACCAGCTTCAAAAACACCATCCACAATAGCTGTTGACACTCTGCGCTGACCGTTGACAATACCACCTATCCAAAGTCCTGCATAAGAAAAATGTTCCACCTGCTCGCGGGCGATCTCCGTATGCTGTTTATATTGGCATGACGGATGGATACTCCCATCCTCCATCTGGTTCCATCCGTTGCCAATAATCCCAAAATTGGTGAGCGTAAGCCCTATTTGACTGACGGTAGTATACTTATCATACTCTTCATCAGCGTAAGTTGGCGTTTTAACACGGTATAATTGCCTTCCCTGACCCATAACTATAAAACATATAATCTGCAGGATGACAATTCGCTTCATTTTACTAATATTACCTTTTGAACATGTGAATGTTTTTCGCTGGTCAAATGAATAAAATAAATGCCAGAAGTTTTGTTTTCAGCAATCCATTCAATTTGATGCAGTCCCATTGGCATTCTAGCATTAAAAAAAGATTTAATTATTTTACCGGTTATATCATAGACCTGTAATTCAATGTCCATTACTCTATCCAACTCAAACTGAATGATCGTGCTTGGATTAAAGGGGTTTGGGTAACAGGGCAACAGTTCGATTTTTGAAGGAAATTCTGTATGTGCTGTTATTTGTACAGTGCCCTGCCAATCGGTGCCAGGTGTACCCAAATCACCATCCCCATAAGGTAATATGGCTTCGAACCAGTTATCTGGATTATTATTATCAACAGAAACATCATGAATCTCCATGGATTCACCACTTCCAAATGCCCAGGAATTGTCATAATGAACTTCATCAACAATAGCCCCGGAGCCATCCAAAAGAATGATCTCACCTTCACTGTTTGAAAGGAATATATCATCATAATCGTAATTAGCGTTCAGTCCTCCATTCAGGGCTGAATCACCATTACTAGCCAATACAAAGTAATCACTCGGCGCAATTGTGACCGCCATGGAATCATTGCTGATTTCGTGTTCATCACTGTCTCCATCTTTGATCGTCCAGCCATGGATATCGATTGTTGTATCCGTGGTGTTGGTAATCTCGAACCATTCCCCGTAGGAATCGGAAACGGCGGCGGGATTTACCATGATCTCTGTGATCACAACGCCCTGGTCCGTATACACAAGGTCATCAAACCAGACATCCATATACACGGGCAAATGGTCAGACGCATCATGGAGCGCATCGGCAATCTCATCACTGACAGATGTATTATTCCCATCATTAATGGCATCATTGAAATGGTTGCCGTCATTCCCCACTGCCCAATAGGTATCTTCTACATACCGCAAATCAGATAAATCATCCAGGATACCATCCGATACAAAGAGCCAGTCAAAGCGGTCATCCATGCCTCCAGTTGCACCTCCTCCAAAGTTGGAGGTTCTGGGCGATTGGGTATGGACGTCTGCATAAGAACTGTTGTTGTGCCAGTGCCCAATGCGGTCAACAGGGTCAAACAACTGGCCGTTATTATCATCACCGCTACCGGTTAACATATCAAACGCCGGCTCGGAAGATGAATTATTGGAATAAATATTAAAATCACCCCCAACAATCAATTGAGTGTTTTCAGGTAATTCATTCAAATAGTTGCGCAGTATCGTTGCTTCTTCCAGACGCTCTGCAGCATTGGAGTCACCGGAGCTTGCCTTAAAATGGGCACCATATACATTGAATTCTATCCCGGACTGGGTGTGAACCATAACCCATTCAATGACGTCCCGGGTACCGGATGATTGTGCTGTATTAATAATACTTGTACTTACGAAAGTAAAATGATCATGATGGTAAAACAGCGCTATATCCTGCTGGGCGCTCTGGCTGGTAAAGGGTGCACTGGACCAGGCATCCGGGTCAATCATATCTAGAACATCAGACTTGAACTTTGAAAACCCGGTTTGCCCTACCACTTCCTGGGCAATGATCAAATCAGGTTCTGCAAATTCAAGGATGGCTATATAATCATCTTCCCGGCTGTTATCATCTTCAAAATTCAGCA
>DTUG01000050.1:0-3349 GCA_012964275.1 Fidelibacterota bacterium
GGTTTAATAGGCCTGATTTCTATGTCGAACCAAGGCGTATACAATTAGGAATAGACATTGCATTTTAACTTTATTGGGAGGTCCAAGATGTTACGCCAGTGTTCTTTCATTTTGGCGCTATTATTAACCGGGCCTAATCAATCCTTCTCACAGACTGAGGATCCAGATCCCCAACAGGGGATTGGCGGAGATCGCATATTCCGAAAATGGGGTCAGATGGACGGCAACCTGATCAATACTCCTTTCATCAACATGGGCATGGTCGGCAATTGGCCTGGGAATCCTGATCCATCCGAATGGCCCAAAGGTAGTGGTCACACTTACGTAGAAGGCGCTACACCCATAGTTGTTGCTGAGGTTGTTGATGTGAATGGAGTGATAAGACACATTGCGGAGGTGGGCTATCGAGAGGATCTTGATACAGGACCAGATGGCACCCCATATGGTTATGAGCCCCGGCCAGGTTGGGATAACCCGGAAGGGCCTTCTCCGGCGATGAGTAATGATCCTAACACGTGGCCTGTAGTTTGGCCTGATAAGCACAAGCTTTCAGACGACCCGGGGTGGCCAGGCTCATGGAATGGGTATTTTGGGAAGAATCAGTTTCAGGCAGATTTGGAAACCTTTTTTGTGATGGATGATTTTCAGGATAAGGAGTTTCCATATTTCCCCATACCTGAGGAACCAGAGCGAGGAGGCTTGGCTACATTGGTGAAAGTAAGGGGGCTACAATGGTCCCAGGTTCTTGCCGAGGACGTTATCTTCTGGCTCTACCGTATTACCAACTTTTCCATAACGGATTATGTTAAGGTCTTTTTTGGTATGTATTTCGATTATGGAATAGGAGGGCTAGGGGACTCAGGTGACGACAGCGCGTTTTATGATACCTTCATCGATATTGTCTATGGATTCGACACAGACAATACAGGTAACACAGGTTGGAGCCCTACGGCCTATTCCGGTTTTGCTTTCATGGAAAGTCCAGGAGAGCCCAATGATGGTATCGATAATGATGAGGATGGGTGGATTGACGAAAGAAGGGACAATCCCCCTGGCGTCTTTCTGGATATATTCCCGTACGGATATACCGATGTGGAAGGTTTCATAAATACTTACGGCAGGGATCCGGTCCCCCATTGGGAAGGTGACGAAGACGGAGATTGGGTAGCCTTTTCGGACGATAATGGCAATGGTGTGTGGGACGAAGGTGAAGTCATAAATGATGATGTCGGACGTGACGGTGCCCGGTTCGGGGATATCGGCTATACTGGACCTGATGAGGGGGAAGGAGATGGCATTCCGACACAAGGAGAACCCCATTTTGGAATGACAGATATTGATGAATCGGACCAGATTGGACTCACCAGTGTAGATATCTTCATTGTCCACCAGATTGGTCCCATGGACGATGGAAAGATCTGGGACAGCATGTCAGGCTTCACCTTTAATACCTCACTTCAGCACGCCTCGACAGCTCTAATATACGGATCCGGGCCGATAATCCCCTTTCCTGCTGGCGCAACGCGGAATTTATCTATAGCCATGCTTTTTGGGAATGATCTAGACGATCTTATACGTAATAAAAATACGGTACAGCAGATCTACAACGCTAATTACAATTTCTATAAACCACCCTTAAAACCGAGGCTTACTGCTGTTCCAGGAGATGGGAAAGTAACATTGTATTGGGATCGAATGGCGGAGGAATCGGTAGACGCTTTCCTGAATTTCAAGAAGGATTTTGAAGGATACAAGATTTACCGTAGCACTGAAGCATCATTCTTAGAAGTAAAAATTATTACTGACGCTTATGGAAATGAAGTTTTCAGGAAACCGCTAGCCACTTTTGATTTAATTGATGGAATAACGGGTCCCGATCCGGTTACGGTTGCAGGCGCCGCTTTTGATCGAGGGACTGATTCGGGGCTAAGTCATGTTTTTGTCGATTCAACAGTTCAGAATGGGCAGACTTACTTTTACGCTGTAACTGCTTATGATCAGGGGGATCCGGGCGTAGGTGACGGGGGAATTCCCGTGTCTGAAACCACCACTATTATTAAGACAGATGCTTTTGGAAACGTTACTTTTTCTGATATCAATACTGCGGTGATCACGCCAAATGCACCTGTAGCCGGTTATCAACCTTCTGAAATTACCCAAGATGTTATACCCGTTGGCATACCATCAGGGACAGGAACAGTTACGGTAGAGATCATCGATCACACTTTAATCAAAGACAATACCACCTATCATATCACCTTTAGCGATATTGGCGTATTTGAAACCGAGTCCTACTCGGTCATGGATGTTAGTGCCTCACCACCAGATACGGTTCTTAATAGCAGTTTTTTTGGAAGGGATGAACATGGGTTTCTAGTAGAAGGTAAAATATTTGATGGACTGCGTGTCTTCGTTGACAATCACAATGATGTCCAATTGATTGATTCACTAACCGGTTGGACTGCTGGTAGCAACAGTGATTTTATGCCCAAGGTGGACCTTGGGGTTAACGTAGACCCTTATCCAGCTGACTATGATATTGTTTTTTTTAGTGAAGTCATCGGGACTGATTCTAGTTCTACTCCTAAACCCGTCAATTTTACAGTCACGAATGTCACTGAAAACCAGCTGGCTAATTTTAGGTTTCAGGATTCCAATGATGATGGGTTTTGGTCATCAAATGAGCGAATCAGGATTAGGGAGATATTTGAAGGTTCAGAAGAAAAAACATGGTGGAGATGTATTTCAAATAAGGACAACCAAACCGTTTCGAACTGGGGATGTATTTCAATTCAAAACTAAAGGTGAATCAGTTGATCAGAGGCTGGCTGTTTCAAGCCTGGGCAGGATTGCTGTGGTTCCCAACCCATACGTGGCTGTAGCTTCGTGGGAGAGAAAGCAAACGACTTCAGCGGGGATTGGAAGTAGAGGTGAACGGAGGATTAATTTTATTCATTTGCCGGAAAGAGCAACCATCCGAATTTATACTCTCAAAGGTGATCTGGTTGATGTGATTGAACATGAGAGCACTATTGACAATGGCGCTGCATCCTGGGATTTAAGAACAAGAGAAGGTCTTGACATCGCATTTGGTATCTATGTGTACCACGTAGATGCTGGAAAACTGGGAGAAGAAGTTGGAAAGTTTGCCATAATAAAATAGGCTTGTGACACATAACCAATGGTATTGCAAATTTTCTTAAACAAGTAATGAAAAAATATTTAGTTATCTGCGGCTTGACCATACTCTTCGTTTTTTATCCGATTTATGGTCAGGACGTTACAAAAGTAGGGACCAGTAGCGCAGTCTTTCTGGGCATTGATATTGGTGCTCGGGCTTCTGCAATGG
>DTUG01000050.1:3401-3823 GCA_012964275.1 Fidelibacterota bacterium
GTGATCTTACTGCAATTTTTTGGAACCCAGCCGGTATTGCACGATTGGAAAGCTCGCAACTCGCTCTTATACACACCCAATGGATCGTCGGCACTAATTTTGACTGGGGAGCTATGTCGATTCCTCTTGGTCGCTTTGGCACCATCGGTCTTAACGTCACTTCTTTAACCCACGACGATATGGAAATACGGACTATTGAACAGCCAGAGGGTACGGGGGAGTTCTTCAGCGCCGGAGACTTGTCATTGGGTTTAACTTACGCTATTAATCTTACGGATCGGTTTTCCATTGGATTTAACGGGAAATTTGTACGCTCCGAGATTTTCAATGAGTCAGCTAATGCTTTTGCTCTTGACGTAGGAACTCTTTTTGTGACCCAATATAACGGACTGCGCATTGGAGCCGCCATAACGAATTTTGCT
>DTUG01000051.1 GCA_012964275.1 Fidelibacterota bacterium
GGATGACGGGCACGCTTCTCAAAGTGTGATGGAGCAAGTGGGACCCAATATCATTCACCACGTTTCCAATTCTGATATTTCCCATCCAATTATCCATCTTCCGACTCTATTTGGTATTGATTTCTCCGTCACCAAACATGTATTCATGTTATGGTTGGTTAGTTTGTTAGTTGGGATTGTTGTAATAGTTCCCGTTAGAAGATTTTTATCCAGTGATCGTTCCGTTCCAACCGGCTGGATGAGTGCCTTGGAAACCATCGTTCAATTTATTCGGGATTCTATCGTTAAACCCAATGTGGGGCCCAAATGGGTCATGACCTGGACGCCGTTGGTGCTGACATTTTTCTTTTTTATTCTATTCGCAAATGGGGTTGGTATGATCCCGATTTTTGATGTTTTAGGTGCCTTCAACCGTTTTATCCTGGGTGTCCCTGCATCCGATTCCCATAATGTTCTCAATGGAATGCTTCATGGTGGAACAACCGTTACAGGTAATTTCAATGTAACAGCCGGGTTGGCGGTAATTACATTTTTTTCGATTATAATTGCGGGGGCAAAAGCCCATGGATTCATAAAGCATTGGGCAAATTTGGTTCCCCACGGTTTAGCTTGGCCTGTTTACATCATTCTAATCCCTATAGAGATTATTGGGATGTTTGTAAAGCCTTTCGCCCTAACCATGCGACTTGCTGCGAATATGACCGGAGGACATATTGCCATTTTAGCAATTCTGTCCTTCATGGCTATCTTTGCAGAAATGTTTCACAGTATATTTACCGGGATAGGGTTAGCATTGTTTTCAGTGCCAATGGCCGTAGCCATTTCAGGTTTGGAAATCATTATTGTGCTGGTACAGGCTTATGTGTTCACACTACTTTCGGCAGTATTCATTGGTATGGCAATAAACGTACATCATTAAAAAATGAAAAGGAGAAAAGTAATATGGAAAATCTTCATTTATTTGGGGTAGGCATCGGCCTCGGCCTCATTGTGATTGGTGCAGGTCTCGGTATTGGACGGCTAGCCGCTTCAGCGGCCGAAGGTATCGCGCGCCAACCAGAAGCATCAGATAAAATCACTGCTGCAGTCAACCTGCCCCTATTTCTTTTAGAAGGGGTGGCGATTTTGGGTGAAGTTTTTGCCTTGTTGATCGTACTGATGAAATAAAGATTATTAATCCTTTAAAGCTAGCAAAAGGCTATTCAAATGGATAATCCTCTCGTACAGCTTGACCCGGGCCTGTTCATCTGGACCATTCTGACTTTTCTGGTCCTGTTATTCCTGTTAGCTAAATTCGCATGGAAACCTTTGCTTGCTGCATTGGAGGAAAGAGAGAACAAAATTAAAAATTCTCTTGAAGATGCTGAAAAAGCCAAAGTAGAATTGGAACGAATCAATGCGAAATCCGAAGAAATCATTGCGAAAGCTCGTTCCGAAGCTCAATCCATTCGTGTAGAAGCGAAAGCGGCCACAGAAAGGATCAAGGCTGATCTCATGGCGAAAGCTGAAGAAGACTCGAAGAAAATTCGAGAGGAAGCAGAAAAACAGATTCGTGTTGAGAAAGACAAAGCAATCAATGAGATTCGCCAGGAAGTGGTTGATCTCTCCCTGGCTGTAGCTGAAAAGGTCATCAAAAAGAATCTGTCCAAGGAAGATAATCAGGGTTTGATCGAAGACTCTTTAAAGAATCTGGAAGGATATGACGCTTAAACAAACCGCAAAACAATATACTACTGCATTATATACTGTGGCAGAAAAAACCGGTACGCTAGACGAAGTATTCAGGGCATTAATGTTCATCGATCAACTCGCCAGGACCGAGTCCCAGTTTCGCTCTTTTCTGCAGTCAAAAAGAATTACAGGTGAGCAAAAAACGAGTATCCTAAATACGATTCTAGGTGATCATGGACATCCTTTAGTCAATGAACTTCTTTCTCATTTGAAAGGAACTCAGGTAACAAAGATCCTGAGGTGTGTAGCAAACCTTTTTGACCATCGGTTTAAAGAAGGAAAAAATATTGTGAGCGTAGAAGGTGTTGTATCCTGTGAATTCGATGAACCTGAAGTTTCATCGCTTAAATCATCACTAGATGATATCCTTGGAAAAGAAGCGGATCTTACTTTGAACGTGGATCAATCACTTTTAGGTGGAATCAGGCTACGAATCGGGAATACACTTCTGGATGCATCAATCCAAAACCAATTGCAGACGCTCCGTGCCGAGTTGATGCATGCTTAAAATATTAGGAAATCATGGATATACAAACTGATCAAATAACACAGCTATTGCGGGAACAGATCGAAAAATTTGATGTGTCCGTTGATGTAGCTGAGGTTGGTGAAGTTATCCAAGTAGGTGATGGTGTTGCCCGTGTCACCGGCTTGGAAAATGTAATGAGTACTGAACTCGTTGAACTGCCAAACGGGGTCTTTGGAATGGCATTGAACCTGGAAGAAGACAATGTTGGTTTGGTTCTTTTTGGCGAAAGTTCTCTCGTGAAAGAAGGTGATCTTGCTAAACGAACAGAACGAATTGTAGAAATTCCTGTTGGAGAAGCAATGCTAGGCCGCATTGTAAACCCACTGGGACAACCGGTTGATGGTAAAGGCGAAATTAAAACGGACCAATCACTCCCGGTAGAGCGGAAAGCACTAGGTGTGCTTCAGCGCCAGCCTGTAAGGGAGCCGCTGCAGACAGGTCTTAAAGCAATTGACTCAATGATCCCCATAGGGCGCGGTCAGCGCGAATTGATTATTGGTGATCGTCAAACAGGAAAAACAGCCATTGCTGTGGATACTATCATTAACCAGCAATACACCCATAAAACAGATACACCTGTTTATTGTATTTACGTCGCTATTGGACAAAAAGCATCCACGGTTGCACGAGTTGTGGCGGAATTAGAAAAAACTGGTGCAATGGAATACACCACCGTTGTAGCGGCTAATGCATCTGATCCCGCACCGATGCAATACATCGCTCCTTATTCAGGAGCGTCCATGGGTGAATATTTCAGGGACAATGGCAAACATGCACTGATCATCTATGATGATTTAACAAAGCAAGCCCAAGCTTACCGCCAGATGTCCCTTCTGCTCCGACGTCCGCCGGGCAGGGAAGCATATCCCGGGGACGTATTTTATCTCCATTCCCGTTTATTAGAACGTGCCAGTAAACTGTCCGATGATATTGGCGCCGGTTCGTTAACAGCATTGCCGATCATCGAAACACAGGAAGGGGATGTTTCTGCTTACATTCCGACGAATGTCATTTCCATTACAGATGGCCAGATCTTCCTGGAGACAAATCTTTTCAATGCAGGTATTCGGCCCGCTGTGGATGTTGGTATATCCGTTTCCCGTGTCGGTGGTAACGCACAGATCAAGGCCATGAAAAGCATTGCCGGCATGTTGCGTCTTGACTTAGCCCAGTTTCGTGAATTGGAAGCCTTTTCAAAATTTGGTTCCGATCTGGACAAGGCAACTCTGGCGCAGTTGGCTCGGGGAAGGGCAATGGTGGAAGTCCTGAAACAGAATCAATATGTTCCCATGTCTGTGGAAAAGCAGGTTGCCATCATTTTTGCCGGATCTGAAGGATTTCTGGATGATATACCAGTAGATAAAGTCCCAGATTTTGAAACCGGCCTTTTGGGATATTTAGAGTCTAACTATGCAGCGGCATTGGATTCAATCCGGGAGATCGGTGAATTGAACGATGAAACAAAGGATGACCTTAAAAAAGCAACCGATGAATTCAAGAAAGGATTTTTATCCTAAGTGGCAAACCTGAAGTATATCCG
>DTUG01000052.1 GCA_012964275.1 Fidelibacterota bacterium
GAGCTGATCATTAAGAGAACAATGGGTAGAACACCGCTCATTCTTATTGACATTCCGGGGGAGAAAGATGGAAATATTCTCATGTATGGCCACCTGGATAAGCAGCCGGAAATGGCCGGTTGGGCCGATGATCTGGGTCCCTGGACGCCGGTAATGAAGGATAATAAACTTTATGGACGCGGTGCGGCTGATGACGGTTATGCGCTTTTCGCATCTGTTTGCGCTGTTAATGCTCTGAAAGAACAATCCATTAAGCATCCTCGTATTTTAATCCTCATTGAATTCTGTGAAGAAAGCGGATCACCAGACCTGCCTCATTATATGGAAATGTGCTCAGAAATAATTGGTAATCCTGATCTAGTTATTTGTCTGGATTCGGGGGCTGGAGATTATGATCGTCTATGGACAACTACGTCACTGCGTGGTCTTATTGGTCTCTCTCTACGGGTAAGTGTTTTGAAAGAAGGAATTCATTCCGGTGCCAGTGGTTATGTGCCTTCTTCTTTTCGTATAGTCCGTCAGCTTCTTTCCAGACTTGAAGACGAAAACACCGGGGAAATACTGCTTGAAGACCTAAAGGTCAATATTCCTGATTATCGCATTAAGGAAACAGAGAAAATGGTTTCAATTCTGGGTAATGATGTCGTTAAAGAGTTCCCATGGAAGAATAAAATGGAGCCGTCCACTGATGATAAGGTGGAAGGCGTTTTGCGTCAAACCTGGCGCCCAGCTCTATCCATTGTAGGATCCAGTGGACTACCAGACACAGAAAATGCGGGAAATGTTCTACGGCCATATACCAAGCTAAAATTATCCATGCGCATACCGCCTCTGGTAGACGCACTGAAAGCCAGGAACGCCATACACAAAACACTGGCAAATAACGTGCCCTATAATGCAAATGTCGAAATAAAATTTGAAGAGCCGGCTGCCGGCTGGAACGCGCCGGAAACAAAACCCTGGCTGGTATCTGCTATGAACAGCGCTTCAGAAACTTTTTATGGTCAATCTGCCGGCTCAATGGGTGAAGGTGGGACAATCCCTTTTATGGCCATGCTTGGAGAACAGTTCCCAAAAGCACAGTTCTTAATCACGGGCGTCTTGGGACCCAAGGCAAACGCTCACGGACCGAATGAATTCCTTCACATACCGTACGCAAAGAATCTTACTGCCTGCGTTAGTGAAATCATTTCCAAATTTCCCAGCAACACCTAAAAATATAATAGGTTCTTATATTTTCTTGAATCCGTTTTCCTGGCGATAATGAAATATTCTTTTATCTTTAGCATAAACACCATGTTTATTATCGGGAAGCAGCGCTGCAATTCGACACATTAATTCGCTACTGATAGTTTCAATCTGGTTTCTTTTTTCCATCTTAGATCCTTTGATATCAAAAGGTCCAAAAGGTCTACCAATATTTATTTTTATGCGGGATCGAACTCCGTGAAATATTTTTTCCCAAGCTTCATTTCCACCATCGATCGCAATTGGCACAATCTGAACATGACCCATGGCAGATAGATATATTGCTCCGGGTTTCGCCTTAGCTAATTCAAATCCTTTCATACCCCCTTCTGGGAATATCCCAAGAACTTCTTCATTCTCCAGCGCAGTTACAGATTCCTTAACAGTTGAAGGGGCTAGTTTATTTCGATCAGTGAGAATAGCACCATATGTCATTGGGGCCCAAAAAAAATGCCGCTCTACACCTTCGTCGCTTTGCATAAGAAAACTTGTAGGCCTTTGGACTGCATACACCAGGAAAAAAGGATCGAGATAACCGAAATGATTACAGGCAATCACACAGGGGCCTCGTTTGGGGATGTTCCAACGGCCCTGCACCTTTATTTTTGCAATAGACACCCCAAGAAGAAAAACTATATATGCTGATATATACCGTACCCAGTACGGGCGCGGTCTAAGTGTGTCCGGAAAATCTTTATACTCCATGTTCAGCGGATAAAATATTTAAGACGGGGAAGAGTTTCCTCCCCCCTGTCTTTACACAAGTTTAGAACGGAAGATCGTCATCCGTTTGGGGTTTTTCCCCTTGATCATTACTACGGGTTTCCTGATTAACTTCACTCCGCTTACCAAGCATGGTGAAACTATCACAACGAATTTCCGTGGTACGCCGCTTGACCTGATTCTTGTCTTCCCATTCCCGGGTTTGGAGACGGCCTTCAATATAAACCATCTGACCCTTATTCATATACTCACTTGCAGTTTCTGCCATTCGACCATACATGACCACACGGTGCCATTCCGTTTTTTCCTTGATCTCACCGCTCTGGTCTTTCCATGATTCATTGGTAGCAACACTGAGGTTGGTGACGGCTGTACCCTGGGGTGTGAAGCGGGCATCTGGATCCTGCCCGAGGTTCCCCACTAGGATGACCTTATTTACGCTGTTTCTTTGCATAGCACAACTCCTTTACTTTATGTTATAAGCTATTTTCAATCAGCACCTTTCACGTGCGTATTATTATTTAATGATGTTATAAAATGCAAGGCAAGTACTTTTTTATTCAGACATTAAATTGACCACTCAAGTTCAATTGGACAGGGAAAATATTTTATAAAAAAGGGGCCCGGATATCCGGGCCCCTTCAGGCTATATATCAGATTATAAGAAAACTTATTTCATTAAGAGCAGTTTCTTGACACTCACAAAATCCTTTGCGTGGATCCTGTAAATGTACATGCCGGATGCCACGGATGCGCCAAAGTCATTGGTAGCATCCCACACCGCCTTATAACGGCCCGGTTCATGGTGCCTGCTCACTAGGGTGCGAACACGGTGACCCATAAGATTATAGACTTCCAGGGTCACATCGGTCGCTTCCGAAATATCATAATTGATATTTGTGATCGGGTTGAACGGGTTCGGATAGTTCTCATACAAAGCAAACTCGTCAGGAATGTTATTACCATCCACACCCAACAGTGCTTGCACGTTTACGATCAGATCCCGGGGACCGCCTCCGGCCCAGGTTGTGTCCACGCCATCTGATGCATAAACAGTCCATGAGAACGTTATCTCATCCACTTCGTAACCAGGCTGGGTCATCAATGCTGCGAACCAAGCATAGGGGAGAAACATACTGGTCTGATCAGTTGTTGAGTCCCACACAGCCGGTTGTCCCAAGTATTCAAACGTACTAATATTGGTGTACAAGATCGGGTCATTATCCGCATCACCCGATGGTGTCCAAATGCCTGCTATCTGTCCGCTTGCCAGGTTGGTGGAATCAATGGTGATCACCGTTCCATCAGCCGGAGCAACCAGCTGAAAGTTGGATGGCGGGTTGTTGAACAGGTTCACATACACCATATTCGACGGCTCAGACACGCCTTCTTCATACACCGCAGTAACTTCATACTCATGCTCGCCCCATTCTTCATCCCAGAGCTCTATCCAGGCCTCGTTGAAAGGCACTTCCGCGATCAATGAGTCATAGTCCCAGACGTTATAGTGCATAAGGACATCCCTGCTGCCGTCAGCGTGTGTCGGCGGAAAGACAATCCCGTTGTGCTTAAACTCAGGATCATGATCAAAAGCCGCTCCATCACCAGACGGGAACCTGAAACTAATGTCCTGACCGGCAAGATCATCATAGCCAGCCAGCAACTGCTCCGCGGACGGTGCTACATGTGCGGTTACATTATCAACATAGATACTGCCATGCTGATCGTTGTTCATCTGATTATATTCAACACCAATGTTAAGGTTCACAGCACCTTCAGGAACCACAGCATCCACAT
>DTUG01000053.1 GCA_012964275.1 Fidelibacterota bacterium
AGAGACTGTTACAGCGTCGCCATCGTCATCTGCCGTGGTGATTGTGTAACTGTATTCACTGTCTTCATCAATGGTGGTTAGCGGAGTAGATGTAAAAGTAGGAGGATTGTTTGGTTGGCTTGATCCGGAATCCATTGTCCAGGTGATGGCATTTTCCCATAAGCGATAGAAATCACCACTGATTCCACTATATTTCCCGTGCGCAGTAAAAGCTGTAATTGCAGTAATTGTTCCCCCCGGCTGGTTGAAGACTATGAGTGGATCCCCATCGCTCCACCAGGCAACACAGGTAGCGTTATCTCTTATGGTTTGTGGGCCGCCTCTGTAACTGCTGCAGTATAAACTGTTTAGGCCAGTGGTAAGCGGGTGATCAAGAACAGTTCCTAAATTTGCTGGCCCATAATCACAAGCGCCATCGTACAATGGATCTATTGACTCAAGGTTTCCCCAATCGCCACTAACGCCACCGGTTCTGTTTTGCCAATAAAACGTCCCTATTATCAGGTTTCCCCCGCCAAGCACGTATTCGTGCACGATATTTCCAATGTTTGAAGCGTTTCCGAATATACCGTTTTCGCAGAGAAGGACTAGATCAAAGTTTTCTACATAATCCAATGTTGGAGTGTTATCAGCGTCCCAGGTAGTGAATGATGGCAAAGCGCCACTGTTATTTGTCCAGCTATCCCCCAGCTGATTCTGAAAATAGTCCATATCGGACGAATTGTTGGAAACGAGCAGCACACTTTGACCGAATGAAACAGATCCTAGTAATATTGCCAATCCTAGGGTACACGCAAACCTAAACTGTTTGATTTTTCCTTTTAAGTGCATTTTGTTCAAAGACATAATTATTATATTATACTATATAACAAGAACTGTACCAAAATAAGACGAATTATAAATAATTTACTTTTTCCCTAAAAAATATGACCTAGATTACAATAAACCAGTTGAATAATGTATCATAACAATACAAAATATGTTTCCCGTATAATTATGTTACACATTGATGTTTTTAGATCTGATGGTTTCAGTTTGGTCATTTTCATGTCTAAACGGGTTTTCTAAAGAATTGAAACGGATTGGAATTGTTTTTTTTAACAAACGGCTGGTTTGCTGTCTATGGTATTAGCGAATTAAACTCCGTGCACTTTCTATGCATAAAATGATTCCTTTTACCATCCTGTTTATTGTTGTTCTGTTAAGCATTAACCTGGCTCGATGGTATGCCAACACCACCCTGGAAAGTCCAAAATACGAACTGATAAAGAAAGAGGGTCAGGGGAAGTTCATGGCGGCTCAGTATAATTCGACATGGATGCTGCCGCCATTTCGAAAAAACGAGATCCTGGTACAGATAAAATGAGACGGCGGGAGATCGTTAATATCATTAAGGGCATTCAAACATCTGATGGTGCCGGTGTTAACCTGACCCGTATCATTGGCAGCCCGGAACTGGATATGCTTGATCCTTTTCTTCTGCTGGATGAATTCGGCAGCGATGATCCCAATGATTACATAGCCGGATTTCCGCCCCATCCACACCGTGGCTTCGAAACCATTACCTACATGCTCAACGGGAAATTCCGGCATAAGGATTCTGCTGGAAACGAAGGCTATCTCACCGATGGCTCGGTCCAGTGGATGACCGCCGGCCGCGGGGTGATCCACAGTGAGATGCCGGAACAGACAGAAGGACTGGCCCGGGGTTTTCAATTATGGCTGAATCTCCCTAAAAAACTCAAAATGATTGATCCGTCTTACGCCGATATACCCGCGAAAGACATTCCCTGCATTGAGTTTAAAGGCGGAAAGGCGACAATCATCGCCGGCACTTTCCAGGGCGTGACCGGGCCGGGCCGACCGCACACGGGCATGCTCTATCATGATATTCATTTGGATAAGGATTCAAAGTTTGAGCTGGATATCACCCAGGGCTGGAATGCTTTTATTTATATCTATGAAGGAAACGTAAAGCTGGGAAAAGCGATTTATAAGGGACAATTGGCTGTATTGGAACAGGATGGAACATTATGTTTGACCGCCGGACCCAGTGGCGCCCAGTTCATTTTGGTGGCGGGAGAGCCACTGAACGAACCGGTTGCGCGGGGCGGGCCATTTGTCATGAACACAAGGGCAGAGGTAATGCAGGCCTTTGAAGATTATCAGAATGGTGTTTTAGATAAATCCTGACCGTGCCTGATGGGGCTGCTTGTATTCTGTTAATAAGCCGTGGTGTGATAGAACGTATTCCTGTCTTTAAAAATAAGCTGGCACCAACCCCATAACGTTTTAATTCCTGCAAATAAGAAATAAGTCCATATAGCAGGTAAATATTAGTTGCATCTACAACTATTTTGTTTATATCTTTATTAAATGACGGATAAAGAAGCACTTCAAATTCATATAAATATTGGCATGCTTGTTGGTTCAGTAAATAGAGCTATGACCAAGAGGTTTGTGCAGAATGCGCATAAAATGGGATTGGATATTTCCTTGGACCAGTGGATGGTGCTGGGTCCAATCTGGAGGTTTGAAGGTGTGTCCCAAAAAGATATTGCGGAATTCTGCATGAAAGACAAGACTAGTGTCACAAGAATAATCAATACTCTTGAGAAGAAGAATTTAGTGGTCCGCGTTCCTGACCAGATTGATCACCGCATCAATAGGATAGTTTTAACCCATCAGGGAAAACAGCTCTTCCAGAATGTATTGCCTGTTATAGAAAAAACCCGCGAAGAAGTCAGGAAGGGTATTTCTGATGAAGAAATTGAAACATTAAAAAAAGTTTTGACTAAAATTACCCAGAACCTGGAGAAAGATAATGGTTGAACCAGCAACGATTATTTGTAAATCCAACGTGCTGCTGATGATATCCATTTTTATCAGCGGGTGCGCGGAAAATATTTCCATAAAGGATAATCCCATTGGCAAGTCAATTCCGGAACATTGGAGCGGTCCATTACCGCAAACTGGCGAGTACACCGGGCAATGGTGGAATGTTTTTCAGGATTCTATGCTCACCATGGTTTTTGATGATTTTCAGGAAAATAGCCCGGATCTGAAAGCGATAGCATCCAGGCTGGAGATGGCTCGCCAAATGGCTAAAATTACTTCGGCTGGGAGCCTGCCATCCGTTGGACTGGGAATCAGCGGGGCAAGCAGAAAACAAAACTTAAGTGCTTTTGGCTTATCTGAAGATTTTTTTGGCGGAAACCAGGGGGGTACCAGTGGGAATAATGGAGTAACAAGTTTCGAATCTGAAAATTATGGTTTGAACCTGTCATTCCAGTGGGAGCTGGATCTATGGGGAAGGTTATTTAACCAGCGGCAGGCGGCCATGCAGGATTTCAGATCAACTGAATACGACCTTGCCTATCTGAATTTTTCACTCCAGATCCAATTGGTAAAAACTTTTTACCATGCGGTAGAAACGCAAAACCAGTTTCAACTGGCACAAGAGACTTTGACCAGTATTTCCGAACTGGCAGATATGGTTGCTTCCCGCTATGAAAAAGGACTCCTCTCTTCTCTGGACCTGCGCTTAACCCAGTCATCGGTATCCAGTGCCAAAGCACAGCTGGAAAACCGCCATCAGGTCTACCTGATCACGGTTCGGAACCTGGAAGCGCTTTTGGGACAATACCCTGACGGTAATTACCTGGTGAACACACTTCTGCCAAACAACCTGCCACCCATACCGGCGGGCCTGCCAGCTGACATTCTAAAAAGGCGTCCGGATATTCAATCCG
>DTUG01000054.1 GCA_012964275.1 Fidelibacterota bacterium
ATTGACTATTTTAAACAAAATGGTCATGTTCTTCTGCGAAATGTATGCTCTAAAGAAGAGATTACTGTTTATCGTGATCTATTAAAGAAAACATCCTTCGATCAATTTCCCGACATTCCTAAAATGGATGATAGACCTGAAGAAGATTTTTCCAGAGCATTTATACAAACCTTTAATCTTCATGAGCATGATCCAAGCTTAAAAACATTTTGTCTGTCTCCTCGATTTGGGAAAATAGCAGCAGACCTCATGCAGGTTAGGGCGGTCAGGTTATATTACAATAAAGCCATGTTCAAGGAACCATCAAGCTGGATAACGCCCTGGCACCAGGATGGCCCCCACTGGCCCATTACATCTAACAATATGCTTACGATGTGGATTGCATTGGTTGATATCACACTTGATATGGGTCCTATACGCTTTGCATCAAAAACACACAAGAATAAATATTTTGGCCCTAAAGGTATTTCAAAACAATCAGAATCTTTTTATGATGAGCATATTAAAAGTAATCACTGTGGCATATCTGAGATGTCACTCAAAGCAGGTGATGCAACGGTCCATAATCACTGGACTATCCATGGTGCAGGCTGCAATAAAACTAAGTCTATGAGAGAAGTTATTGGCATTACTTTGTATCAGGACGGGCTGAAAATTGATCAATCCATTTGTCAATCAGATCTGACCATGATGCCGATGATTAAACAGGATGAAAATCAAACAGATAATCCAGCAACCAACAAAGAAGAAAATAGCATGAATACGGTCGGGATGTCTCCAGAAGGAACAGTGAAGGACCCTTTCTTTGGGGGTCGGATACATGGTGAAATTGCTAATAGTAAGAGAAATCCTCTTTTATTTATTCGCTCATAATGTTAGATAATGGATATTAATTCTTTTTATAGTGTTAGTGATACCCATATTGAAAGCTATAGAAATAATGGTTTTGTGCATCTTCCGCAGGTTTGTTCCAAAGATGAGATAAAATTTTTTGGTGATTCAATCCGGAGAGTTGTTAAAGATAGGAGCAAAGAATTGAATCCTGCACTGGATGATTATTTTATGCAGACACTAAATCTCAGGTTTGATTGTTCAAATATTATGGAATTCGTGATCTCTAAAAGATTTGGAAAAATAGTGGCAGAATTGATGGGAGTAAAGGCGGTTCGATTATTCCATGAACAAATCCTTTTCAAGAAGCCGAAAACAAAGTCTACACCCTGGCACCAGGATTTGGTATATTGGCCTCTTGATACTAATAATGCCCTTGGTATGTGGATGGCTCTCTGCGATGTATCATCTGAGATGGGACCTGTGGTGTTTGCTAAGGGCTCCCATAAACACGAAAGTAGAAAACATCTGGTCATTTCTGAAGAGTCAGAACAATATCTTGGTGGCATAATTGAAGAATATGGATACGAAATTATTTCGGTACCAATGAATGCAGGTGATGTGACAATCCACAATGGGTGGACCATCCATGGAGCCTTAGAAAATAGTTCCAATGAACTAAGAGAAGCCATGATAGTCACATTTTATGAAGATGGTACGCGTGTTATTATTGATAATGCCTGGAGAGAGAATGATGCTAGAACATATCTAGATGGTTGCCGCCATGGAGAAAAAGCTGCGAGTAAGATTAATCCTGTGACATGGAGCAATTAGTAGAATGATTAATATGCGTCAGATTCAAGCTGATTATAATGCTGTGGACTTTGTCTCATTTATGAATGAAGAAGAAAAATGGTATTTTGACACACATGGATATATCATTGTCCGAAATGTACTTTCAAAGAAAGATGCTGAGTATTTAATTGAAAAGTTTGAGGACTGGAGAAAAATACCTGAAAAAAAACTTCCAAAACCGCTACATCGAAACCTTGAGCTCAGTGTTTTCCAAAATATGCACTACGTAGAAAAAAAATACCAAGATCTTATTCTAGATTCGAGGATAATGAAATATGTTAGCAGCCTACTACTGCATAATCCCAGGTTAATGTTTTGTTCCATGATTCGTCAAAAAAAGAACGAAAAAAAACCCCAAGCAAGAAAACTAAAAAATGGAGAAATTGTATTTCATAGAGATACAAATGGTTATAACTATCCTTTTGAAGCATTTACAAACCCGCTGATTGGGTATCAGGTTGTGAATGGTATTATGTACAGTGGATACATCAATGTATCAATAACTCTGGTTGATGTTCCCGGTGACCATGGTATATGCTGCATCCCTGGCAGCCATAAGTGCAATTTTAATACACCCACAATAAAAACAGAGACTCCTTATGATGATTATATTCAATCGTTTGAACTTTCCGCTGGTGATGCCATTGTTTTTTCACCAAACCTACTTCACACGACGAGACAGTGGAAAATGAATTATGCTCGATATACTGTCTTCAACAGATATGTATTTGGGAAATATATTGAGGAAGGTTTTACCAACCACAGTTTTGAAGACCATAAAGAAAAACTTAGCGACGAATTATACGAGCTTGAAAAAATGAATTATATGAAAGAAAAAAAAATAGTGAAGAGACTAAAAAAATTATATGCATAATTATAAGGATATTTCTATTCTATCAATCATCCTTTTAATATCATTTAGTTGCAGCCAACCCCCTAAAACACCTCCTTTCACGGATTATAATGCAATGCTTTCTCGTGATATTGCTGGTAAGAAGCATGGATTTTTAGCAGGCAATCTTATGAACTATATTGGCGGCTCCGCAAACGCCGAGTATGAAATAACCGAGTTTGAGACTATCGGTTTCACGCACCCTCTGTTTGATGATACCCGGTCCCGCGGACAGGGGATAGTGACCAATGAAAACGGTACGGGACATGACTTTGGGGGTTGGGATTTCTGGCGCAATGAGCGTATCGCTTACGGGACTGTATTGGTTGATGGGATAGAATATGTAAACCCGGCTCCAAAAGAAATGATATGGCGACCTGACAGGCAGGTTTGCCAGTATGAAGTAGGTGACGCTTTAATTGAAGAAACAAAATTTATTTCTGAAAATGATGTCCTGGTTGCGATTATAAAATCAAGTGAACCCGTTGTCCTGCGGTTTGGCGGAAAAAGTTTTTTTATTGAAGACACAGTACCGGAATACTTTCTAAATCCGCCCGGGACCCCGTTCATGACTAAAACGGAAGCCAAGGCGAGCTATGATCAAACCAGTAACTGTTTGCAGGTGCTGGAAAAAGGCGGTGTGGTAATGACACGTATTGATCATAACGCCAATGGAAAACCCGCAGTCCAAGGTAGGTTTGTCTACGATGGTATGAGTAAGGTACTTAGTTGCTCAAAACCTTTTGGTGAAACTGTAGTGATCAGGAGTGCCGCAAATGGTCAACAAGAATATCAATTTTCTGTTCCATGCGATGAGAATGGTATTGTGCTGACTTTTTCCATGGATGATGATTACCACAACGCGGTACTACGAACGAAAAAGGTGCTCTCTGATCCAGTTGCAGCCCTTAATTCTAAATCAGCTTTTATGAACAATTTGTTGAACTACCAGATACCTTATTTCCGGTGTTCTGATAGCATGGTAGAACAGACATATTATTATCTGTGGGCATTATATTTTATGTACTTTCGTGATGTGGGGAAAGGATTCACGCCCTATCCCTATACCGTAACCGCGGTCAATAATTTTAGAACATTATTCTCGCTTGATGCCTATACCTATATCCAGCAAGCCGCCTGGGTAGTAGATAAAGTAAAATGGGGATATGGCAA
>DTUG01000055.1 GCA_012964275.1 Fidelibacterota bacterium
AATGCTCATGGGCTCGCCATAAACAATGCCGGAAGGAATCAGGTGAAGTTTGTAGGTGTTGCCGTCAACGATAACAGTGTGACCGGCATTGTTGCCACCGTGAAATCTGACAACGTAGTCGGCTTCACCCGCAAAGAAATCGGTGATCTTCCCTTTGCCTTCATCGCCCCATTGGGCACCAACGATAGCAGTAATCTTAGAAGGCTTTAAGGACACAGCCTATTGGTGAAGGTTTAGAACAGATATGTTGAAAATCACAGAATTAAAATAAATATAAAGATAGAGATTACTGACCACCCACTATCATTTAAAATGCTATTCAGCTTATTTTTTGTTTGCGATTTATTTTGATCGTTTTGCTTTGTGCTTCGCCCATTCTAAAAGGCGTTTGAATGGCGGGAAGTAATCCGCAAGGATGATAAGACCCGGGATGCCAAAGATCCACCCCTGGAATATAGGAATTAATCCACCGATCATTCCGATGATGACCAGAATAATACCAATAGTAATCCGGATAGTGTGCTTCACCATAGATATTTGGTATCCTCATGGTCAACATCACCACATGGGTATCCGGAGCAAATTTCATCCATGATAAATCAACTCAACGATTATACTTTTTCATAGTTGCTTTCAGGCGATCATGGGGTAGGGCATAAGCAATATTCCCATTGATCCCAACCATTGTCTCTGCTGCCAGTAACGCGTTTATAATTGCTTCTTCCGTTGCTTGAACAGTAGCCTCAAAGAGCGGTGAAATCAGCCAGTTCGGTAGCATTTCTACTTCGACTTTTCCTTCAGCAAAAGCAACACTTGAGTTAGCAGTGGAAAAAGCGATAAAAATATCACCAGATCCATCGTGGGCGTATCCACCCACTTTGCCGATGCCCATGGGAACACGCCTTGCCAGACGCTTCAATTGATGAGCTACCAGGGGTGCATCTGTGGCTACAATAACGATAATCGAACCGTCACTATCGTGATTCTGTTCGTAACTGTCTCTGGGCATAAGATCTGTAATTTCCCGGCCAACCGGAACACCAGCAATGGTCAGGCTTTTACGGTCACCGTAGTTAGCCTGAACCAGAACACCCAGAGTGTAATTCTGATCTTGAATTGCGATCACTCGCGAGGATGAACCAATCCCGCCCTTAAACTTGTGACAAACCATCCCCGTACCGCCACCAACATTTCCTTCCGGCACTGAACCGCCTTTAGCATTCCGGATAGCCTCATGGGCGTGCTTTTCTTTTACATGGAATCCATTGATATCATTCAATAAACCATCCCAGGTTTCCGCCACGACAGGTAATGACCACCAATAACCGCTGGCATCAGCAGATCCTTGGCTAACTCGCCAGGAAATTACCGCATCTCGGACGATTCCCACACTGTGGGTATTTGTTATCATGATTGGCCCCTCTAGAAATCCAGATTCTTCCACCCAAGTTGTACCAGTCATTTCACCGTTTCCATTCAAGGAATACCACCCCGCAAATGATGGATCATCTAAACTCTTGTCGCCGCGGGGTAAAATAGCTGTGACCCCAGTACGTATGGGGCCTTTCCCTTGAATCAATTTACCCTTACCAGAAATAACTGTACTATGACCCACCAGCACTCCTTTTACATCTGTGATTGCGTTATATTTTCCAGGTGTTCCATTAAATGGAATACCCAAATCTCTGGCTCGATCTTTAGCCATAACTGCGCTTCCATGGTATATTAAAATAATAATGGCCGGAATAATCAATTTTTTCATAGTCAACCTCCTATTTAGATAACATTGGAAGAGACAGAAGCTCCCGCGCTTCCTTTGCTGTGGCTACTTTTCGCCCGTGTTCTTTACATAACCGGGATACACGAGCTACTAACTCAGCATTACTGGTTGCCAGCCGTTCCTTATTATAACGAATATTGTCTTCCAGACCCGTGCGGCAATTTCCTTTCAATTCTAGGGACCATTTATTGATATCAAGTTGACTTTTACCAATTCCAGCAGCTGTCCATGTTGCGTCTGGCATGAGGGATTTCAATTGTTTTACCTGAAATTCGAGTATGTCTTTTTTTGCGGGCAGGGCATTCTTCAATCCAAATACAAACTGTACATGCAACGGCGTTTTTAACAAACCAGCCTTGGCCATATCCATTGCGGTATAGAGCATTGCCAGATCAAAAACCTCTACCTCAGGTTTAATTCCATAGTTTAACATGGTTTCCGCAAGTTCGTGCACAAAATCAGGCGGGTTTTCATAAACCGTTGTCGGAAAATTCACTGATCCTGTTGCTAATGAGGCCATGTCGGGTTTCAGGCTAAGCATACCGCTACGCTCTGATTTCTTTCTACCACGCCCGCCAGTGGAAAACTGGATAATCATGTCAGAGCAATGCTTTCGAATACCTGCTTTAACGCGGGAAAACTTTTCAGGGTCTGAAGATGGATTTTCATTTTTATCACGAACATGGATATGTACTAATGCTGCCCCAGCCTCGTAGGCTTCGTGGGCAGATTCCACCTGCTCTTCAACGGTGATTGGTACAGCAGGATTATCTTTTTTACGCGGGACAGAGCCAGTGATTGCTACACTGATGATGCAAGGTTTAGTCAAGATTCATTTCCCCCAATACCTGATCGATAATTTCAAGGGCAATGTCAATATCAGTTTGCTCTACAATCAAAGGAGGTGCCAAACGAATGGCGCTTTTTCCACACCTGAGAACGAGTAAGCCCTTTTTAAAACAAGACTGTTCAAACAGATGAGCAAGATTTGGTGAAAGTTTATTGTCCTCTGAAAATTCGATTGCCTGCATTAGTCCAATTCCACGGGCATCGCTAATAATCCTATATCTTTTTTGCAGTTTATGTAATCTATGATGTAGATATTCTCCCGTAATCTCGGCGTTTTTCATTAAACCATTTTCAATAAGGTCTATAGTGGCTATTGCCGCAGCGCATGAAACCGGATTACCGCCAAATGTACTCCCATGGCTCCCTGGCGGCCAGGTCATCACGTTCTCTTTTGCTATAATGGAACCGATCGGCATCCCAGAGCCCAATCCTTTTGCAAGCGTGATGATATCAGGAACCACATCCCAGTTCTCGATTGCGAAATATTTTCCTGTACGCCCGTTACCGGATTGCACTTCATCATCAACCATCATAATACCGAATTCATCACAAAAGGAACGGATCTGTTTTAAAAAGTCAGAAGGAGGTACGATATATCCACCCTCGCCCTGAATAGGTTCAACAAAAATAGCCGCGATGGTTTCTGGGTTAACTCCTTTTTTCTTCAGGTAGTTTTGGATCATCTTCTTGGAAGATCCATAAGGGAGATGATGGACCCCAGGCAGGAAAGGTTCAAACCCTTTGCGTTGTACAGACTTTGAGTAGGTCAAACTCAGGGCTCCGTATGTGCGGCCATGGAATGCCCCATCAAAGGCAATGATATATTTCCGTTTGGTGTGGAAGCGCGCTAGTTTGATTGCTCCTTCATTGGATTCTGTGCCAGAATTACTTAAAAATACTTTCCACGAACCATCTCCTGGAGCAAGTTCCTGGAGCTTTTTACATAAGTCCGAATAACCAGCATAGTAAAAGTCCGTACCGCAAATATGAAGCAGGTTTTCAGCCTGTATTTGAATAGCTTTTACAATCTTTGGATGACAATGTCCAGTAGTTGCAACAGCAATCCCGGCCATAAAATCCAGAAACCTGTTCCCATCTTCATCTTCTATCATCATTCCTTCCGCACGCTTGACAGTGAGCGGATATTCTTTGATTAGGGAAGGGGATGTTACGTCCAGATCGTCTTTGATCAATCTTTGGGCATTTGGACCAGGTAAAGATGTCGAAATGATAGGAACATTACTCATTATAGCCGGCGGTCTCCATGATGGTTCTGCTTTGCTCCCGCATGAACTGGGTAACATAATAAGGCCCGCAGCATCCCTTGCCGGTCGAACCGCTGGATTGCCATCCACAAAAGGGTTGAACCCCCGGCCAGGCGCCTGTGGTGGCTCCGCTTCTGCGGTTCACATAAGTTACACCGGCACGTATGGAATTGAAGAATGTGTTTATTTCCTTTTCATTATTACTGAATAAGCCAGCTGTTAATCCGTATTCAGTATCATTCGCAAGCGCCAGTGCCTCCTGCAGTCCTTGTACGGATTGAACATAGAGGATGGGACAGAATAATTCGTTTTTTACAAGATGATGATCCTCGGGGAGATCTGTGATAATGGCAGGCTCCACAAAGTATCCTTTTTCAAATTCAGACCCTGTACAGACATTTCCACCATAAATGACCCGGCCATCCATCTTTGCCGATTCTATATAGGATTGATAAGCAATATAGGCTTGCATATTTACCAACGGACCGAGAAATATTTCTTTAGCTGTTGGATCTCCAATCAAAATAGCCCTTGTTTTTTTAACCAGAATGTCCATGAATTCTGTAAATACATTTTTGTCAATGTAGGCTCGCGAGCAGGCACTGCATTTTTGTCCTCCAAGGCCAAAGGATGAACGCATAATACCCTCTGCTGCGGCTTCAAGATCCGCATTCCCGGTTACAATGGCCGGGTTTTTCCCACCCATTTCTATAATACAGGGTTTCGGAAAAATCTTTGAAAAACGATGGTATAGATTCATCCCTATATCCTTTGATCCGGTAAATACGAGACCATCCATAGCTGGATTGGATACAAGCGCCTCCCCAACCACAGATCCTGCACCATTGACCAAATTGAATACACCCTTAGGGATACCTGCATCCACGAATATCTGATTGAGAAGAGTGCCTGT
The DNA here is from genome assembly GCA_012964275.1 of Fidelibacterota bacterium. Classification (GTDB taxonomy): domain Bacteria; phylum Fidelibacterota; class Marinisomatia; order Marinisomatales; family UBA1611; genus UBA1611. The sequence continues at coordinate 4,808 of DTUG01000055.1, forward strand.
CCAGGGGGCATCACTGGATGGTTTATATACCACTGTATTTCCAGCAACCAAAGCTCCCGCTGCCATACCGGCTGACAAGGCCAATGGAAAATTGAATGGTGCAATCACACCCCATACCCCAAATGGCAGCAAGTGTGCTTTTACGTTTTCATTGGGGGCAAGCCGACCCATTTGTTGTACAAAGCCATTATTTTCCGCCATAATCTGGCAGTAGTATCGAATGAGATCTGCTGATTCTTCAGTATCGCCCATGGCTTCGAGACGGTTTTTGCCAACTTCAAGGCTCATGACCGCAGATAGATAGTATCTACGTTCGCGAATGATTTCAGCAGCTTTTAACAACAACTCACACCGCTTTTCCCAGCCGATTAAGTTCCAGGAAACAAATGCATCCTGTGCGGCTTGAATAGCCGTATCGGTCTGTAGCTTAGAAGCTTGAGAAAATTTCCCTAAAATTAGTGAATGATCTGTAGGACAATATTTCTCTAAACTTGATTCGCTTTCTAATTTTTCACCATTGACCCAGTTCTGGTGGTCATTCCCAGTTTCGTTTTTCACTTTAGTTAATGCAAGATCAAACTGCTGGTGAAACTCTTTCAGATGATCAGCATCCATTGTGGAATAAGTAACCTTAAATGATTCTACGTCTTTATTCATAATTCTATTAAATGGTTTAGATAGAATGCTGAATAAATTACATATTACACATGAAGCTTTGACATACTTTCAATAATGCTATCTGATACACGACCACCAAATTGATTTCCTAATATAAGCCCAGCAACACTGGCAGGCAATGCGATCAGGATTGCTGATAGAGGAGGCGCACCAGGAAGAAATTGAATTATAATGTAGGTTGTTATCCCGAATAGAAATGCGCATATGCCGGCGGTTGTGTTGGCTTGTTTCCACCAGATACCCGCAATGGTCGGAACAAATAGCCCAGCGCACAATATACCGATCGCGGATGAATAAAAAATAGTAATAAGAGCAGGAGGGTTGAATGCGAAGGCCATTGCCAGTAGACCAACGAACCACGTGCTGTATACCCTGATTCGGCTCTTTACTCTTTCTTCAAGATTTGGAAGGAAATAGCCGATGAGGTCATGAGCCACTGCTGAACTGCAGGCCAGCAACAAAGCATCAGTTGTGGACATAACCGCTGCAATGACTGCAGCGACTGCGAGTCCCCTAACTATGGGTGGAAAACTAGATTCAATCACTCTTAAAAAAACCATATCAGCATCATCAAGGCCAGGGAAAAGAATTTTTCCCATGGGAACTATGATCAATAAGGAAGACAGGATCATAACACTGTATAATAAAATGGCAACATTCAAAGAGAGCTTCGCAGAATAACTGTCTTTAGATGAATATACCCGCATAACAATATGCGGCACGACCGATATGGCTGCCGCCCAGATCACAAATGACCCAATGTAACTTGTGATCGATTGTTGTTTCAATAATCCTAGATCTGATGAGCGATCTGTTGCTTCGATTAATGGGGCAACAGTTAGATCGTTGTTAAGGGTCAAATAGAAAGCTGTTCCTAAAACGATTATAATCATGAGTGCGCCCTGAAACATATCTGTCCAAGTGACAGCAAGCATACCACCAAAAGAAACATAAATTATAAAAACAACTGTAAATAGAATAACTCCCTGATGATACGGAAAACCCAATAGACTTTCTGCCGTGATCCCGGCTGCTTTTAACTGGGCAATTATGTAAATAGTAAAGCTAAATAAAATAATAACAGGGACACCGATGCGTATGATTGGATGTGGAAAACGAAAGGCTAAAAAGTCTGTAATAGTGTATTTGCCAAAATTCCGCAAAGGATTGGCTACAAGAATAGATGCCAATGGGAACCCAATCACTGCTCCAGAGAAAAGAGCAAGAGCAAAAGGAATACCATTGCTGTAAGCAAGCCCCATGACCCCGATAATAGAACCGCCACTGGCCAGTGCAGCCATAATTGCCAACGCGTTCATACTGATTCCTATGCGTCGACCACCCACCCAATAGTCATCATCAGAAACTAACGCGCGTTTGGAAACAATTAAACCAATGAACATGCAGGCCAACAGATAAATAGCTAGAATAATACGTTCTAAGGTCATCTGTCCGAATTGCTTTTGTCTGATAAGAATATCCATAAAGCTATTAGGGGAGAGATAACCATAAATATGGCCAGTAGCCATCCGGTGGCAGACAGACCCCAGAATATTTTATCAGACCAGAACGGAAGAAATGCAACAATAGCGTAAACCAGGTTTCCTATCAGAAAAAAAGATTCTTTTTTCTTCAAATGAAAAAACTGATTATACATTGATGGCATTATTCATGTTAACAGCTTACCATCCAAGTCAGTAAGCGCTAATGGAGGATCTGTTTTTTGTGTCAAAACTGAGCCTAATACCAGAGCAATTATACTGATGAACATGGCATAAAGATCACCGGGGTGGGAAGGCAGTAAAAACTGAAAAAGTATCCAAGAAGCCAATCCGCTGCTCATGGCAGCAATTGCTCCTGATGTATTGGCTTTTTTCCACCAGATTCCCGCTGTGAAGGGTGCGAATAGAGCTACCAGCGATGTGGAATAAGATGCCAATAACAATTGATAGATATTCTTGAAATACAGTGCCACTATCAGAGCCAGAATTGCACAAACAGGGATAGAGATTCGTGAGAAAATCAGAACGTTTTCTTTCGTCTTTTTAAACTGTGAAAGAATATTATTACCAATGATGCTAGCACAGGCCAATAAAGCACTATCGGCACTGCTCATTACGGCGGCTAGCAGTGCGGTTATAAAAATAGCGGCAGCAACAGGCGGTAGGAACTGTAAAGCTACCTGAGGCACGATGTATTCTGGGTTTTCAATTTTTGGAAGAAGATTTGCTCCTACGATACCGATAAAGACTGGGATCAAACCAATTGTTAGGTAAATAGCCCCAGATAGATACGCGGAATATTCAGCAATCCGCTCATTCCGGGCTGACATTGACCTTTGCAAAAGATCCTGTCCGGCAATTCCTCCAACCCCGATCACCAACCATGCTTGAAGGTATTTTGCCCAGTCCAACACATTGGCATTATGAGGGAAAACATACAATTTCTCTTCTGGTATGTTTGACCACAGTTCAACGAATCCACCACTTTGCATGCCTAGGAAAGGTAAGATTAATCCCAGGCCCAGGATAATAATAATCACTTGGATAAAATCTGTCAGGGAGACAGCCCACATACCACCAAGAATTGTGTAAACCAATACTATAACGGTACCAACAGGGATAGATAGCTCCGGGGGTACACCCAGAACATTTTCTATGATAACACCGATCGATACCAGTAAAGAGCCGGACCATCCAATATAAAGTATAAGCTGAGCTATAGCTGCTAACCAGGCAGACATTTTTCCGTAGCGTAATTGGAAAAAGTCAACGACAGTTAGAATCTTCATTCGCCTAATTGTTTTTACATAGAACAAACCTGCTAGGATTAGACAAACTGCTGCCCCGAAAGGATCTGCGATTACGCCAAGAATACCATCTTCGTACGCTGCTCCAGCTGCGCCAAGCACCGTTCCGCCCCCAAACCAGGTAGCGGTGAGTGTTGCGGTGCATAGCCATAAGGGAAGACTCCGTCCGGCTACAAAAAAATCAACCTTGCCTTTGATTCTTTTACTGGCTAATACGCTGATGGTGATCATCAGAATGAAATAAACAGCAATACAGGCGTAGATAATAAGCGGTTGGGTCATCTGGAGAATGTCCACCGGTCAAGGCCGGTATTCAGTGAAAATATTAGTACCCCATTACTTTTCACATATTATATAAGTTAAAATCACGACTTGATAAAGTACTATAACTATTGATGACAAATTATCTTTAATACTTAAATGGAGCATATCCATGTCAAACTTTGATTTTGTATGTACCTATTGTCAACGCATTGATACAACCGATCCGCCCACTTTATGTGTTTGCGGACAGCCATTGGAGGTTCAGTATCAATGGGATAAGCCAATCTCTCAGAATGATATTGACGTATCAAATACATCCATGTGGCGTTACCGAAAATTTCTGCCATCTGTCGAACCAAAGCATATTATTAGCCTTGGGGAAGGCTGGACACCATTAACAAAAGCAGAAATGTTCAATGGGGTGCGATATTCATTAAAAGATGAAACAGTGAATCCTACCGGTTCTTTCAAGGATCGAGGCATGTCTATGGCTATTTCCATGGCCCGGCAATCAGGTGTAAAAACAATCTGTGTTCCATCAGCAGGGAATGCGGGGGTTGCTGCTTCTGCCTACAGTCACGCAGGCAGCATTGAAGCCCATATTTATTTAGCGGAAACGATTCCTTTTCCGTTTGTACGTGATACTAAAAAATATGGAGCCAGGATTCAATTCCATGGAAAAACCATTGCCGATGCGGCTGCAAATATGAAACAGGAAATGAAGGAAGACTGGTTTGACCTTTCAACCTTAAAGGAGCCTTTTCGGGTTGAAGGGAAAAAAACATTGGGGTATGAACTGGCAGAACAGTTCGATTGGTCGCTTCCGGATGTTATCATCTATCCGACTGGTGGCGGCACGGGCCTGATCGGAATGTGGAAAGCTTTTAAGGAAATGATGCAATTAGGCTGGATAACGGGATACCTACCGCGAATGGTTGCCGTCCAGTCTGATGGTTGTGCACCGGTTGTGGATGCTTTTCTACACAATGCAAGCAGCACACAATTCTGGGAAAACAGCAATACAGCAGCATTAGGCTTGAATGTTCCCGGGCCACTGGGTGGTCCTTGGATGCTGCGAGTGCTTTATGAAAGTAATGGTACCGCGCTCTGTGTAAAGGAACAGGAACTGGAATCTGCAACGCAAGAGATTAAACGAGTTTCCGGAATAAATACGTCGCAAGAAGGCGGCGCGGTATGGGGCGCATTTCAAACACTGGTAGCTGAAGGCTGGATAAAAAAGGGTGAAACCACCGTTTTATTTATGACCGGAAAAGAACGCTGACTTAGTGCAAAGAGCCCAGTAAAGGGCTATTAAATGAGAGATCAGTGCTCATTTAAATATTTATTTTGGTCCCTGAACACACCAATAACCCCAAGAATAATCAAAACCGCCCCAGACAAAGTCCAAGATGTAATTTTTTCGTCCAGTATCAGCCAGCCAAGAAACACAGCAATGATCGGGTTTACATATGCATAGGTCATGACAATTTTAGTTGGTAGAGCCCGAATGGCATATACATAAGAAGTAAAAGCAATTATAGAACCAAAGATGACTAAATAACCCCATGCAATCCAAGCAGGTGTTGTAGGAGCAGGCAATGGTTCTCCAAGAGACAGAGATGCAGCCATCAATCCGCATCCCCCGATGCATTGCTGATAGGCTGAATTGAGGACGGGTGAGGAACCGGTTAATTTACGTTTTTGAATTACAGTTGCGATTGCCCATGAGCAAGACGCTATAATCAAAATAATTACTCCTTTGATTTGTCCTATGTCCTGGTGGATGATCGCCGGCCCATTTAAAACAGCAATTCCGGCAAAACCCATACTTAGTGAGACAACAAACAGCGTGGATGGATACTGCCTGTCTATAACCATCTCGATAATGGCTACTATTAGAGGAGTACCACCGATAATTAAGGCAGCGAAACCGGAATCCACTATAGTTTCTGCGACTGAAACGCCTCCAGTCCCGAACATGAATAATAACAAACCGGTGATAACCAAAAGCTGCAGGTGTTCTTTTTCCAGCTTGAGTTTCTGATTCCAGATGCCTTTTATAAGAATCAATAATATAAAACTGCCGACCAACCCCCTTGAGCTGGCCATAATCAACGGGGGAAACCCTCCGCCATCCTGTACACCAATACGTATGGCCAGATAGGTACTGCCCCAAACTAAATAAATGATTACTAAGTGAACGTATCCAGAAACAGATGTTCCTGTTTTGAATAAGCTATTCAATTGAAACCTTATCGTAAATTTTGCAAGGAAAATTCATTAGGTAAAAATAGCATGGCATTTCAAAAATTGGAGTTTCAAACATATTCGGAGACGGGGATGGTAGACCGTTCTGAACAATATTTGCAATTAATAAAAGCTCGCCGTACAGTGCGCGAGTTTTCAGATAAACCGGTCCCGATCGATATTATCAAGAATGCAGTTAAAACCGCCGCGTCGGCACCTTCCGGAGCGAATAAACAGCCCTGGCACTTTGTAATTGTTAAGGATCAAACAGTGAAAAAAGAGATACGACTTGCGGCGGAAAAGGAGGAAAAAGAATTTTATACCCATCGGGCTCCTCATTATTGGCTGGAGGACTTAAATCAGTTCGGCACTGACTGGCATAAGCCATTCTTGGAAACAGCCCCCTATTTAATTGTGGTATTTCGCCAACGCTATGAACTTGATAAACAAGGTCAGCGTAAAAATTATTACGTCAATGAGTCAGTTGGTATTGCATCTGGGTTTTTGCTTACTGCTCTTCACAATGCAGGGCTGGCAACATTGACACATACTCCCAGCCCTATGGGGTTTTTGGACAAGATCCTGAAACGCCCTAAAAATGAAAGGGCGTTTCTGCTGATCCCTGTGGGTTATCCTGCCAAAGATGCACAAGTGCCAATTCTGGTAAAAAAATCGGTCAGCGATGTAATCTCAATTGTTTAAACAGGTATAAAATCTATATTGAGATCGACCCGCAATAATTAATGCGTTAATATAGGAAAGTTTCCATTTTAGTTTTCTTGCTGTAGATTTGTCCAAAGGGACACAATCATGAGGCCAGCTCGATTTCATTCTTGGAATGTAACACCACAGGAAGCTTCTGCTATTCAGAGCACATTGAGTGACAAGGTAGAAACTTGTCCACTTCCGGGAAAAATACAGCTTGTTGCCGGGGCAGATGTCTCCTTTGATACCGGATCTAACATGGTTTACGCTGCTGTAACAGTCCTCCGCTTCCCTGAACTAACACTGGTGGAACGTCGCAGTGCGGCAGAGACCATCACCTTCCCCTACATTCCTGGATTGCTGGCATTTCGAGAAGGGCCTCCAATTCTTCATGCTTTTCAGCAACTGCATAATATACCTGACGTATTCATGTTTGATGGCCATGGACTGGCCCATCCACGACGATTCGGTTTAGCTTCGCACTTAGGTGTTTTATTTGATTTGCCATCTATCGGTGTAGCCAAAAGAGTGTTGGTAGGATCATTTGATCAGATGAAGAAAGAACAGGGTAATTATTCTTCCCTAATTGAAAAGGGTGAAGAGGTTGGCCTGGCCCTGCAGACAAAAGATAATGTAAACCCAGTCTATGTATCCATAGGGCATAAATCAGATCTGCCTACTTCCAGAGAGTTCGTTTTGGCATGCACCGCTCAATACCGCGTCCCTGAACCAACCCGCCAGGCGCACTTAGCGGTAAATGCTCTGCGCACAGGTGCGGAAATTGATCTGGATGTGGGTGGCGATCAAACTACCTTGTTCGAATAATTGATTCCCTGATAATCCCATTCAACATTGTGGGAATACCCATATCAACCCTTTAATTCTTTATAATCAGGACATGAAAATGATTAATTTATTTCTGTTACAAACTTTAGAGATAAAGGAAATAGAATGAAAAAGTTCATTGTATATCACAATCCCCGGTGAGGTAAAAGCAGGGGAGCCGTGCAGCTCCTAAAAGAAAATGGTATTGAACCGGAGATCATCGAGTATATGAAAACGCCACCGGATGTAAACAAGCTGAACGAATTATCAAAAATGATGGGTCTGCGACCTAAGGAATTTGTACGCCAAAACGAAAGGGAATTCAAAGAAAACAACCTGGTGCGGTTCCTGGATGACGACAATGCTTTGTTTCAGGCCATAGCCAAGCATCCTAAAATCATGGAACGGCCAATCATTGTTTGTGGCGATAAAGCAGTTCTGGGACGTCCCCCGGAAAACGCTTTAGTCCTGCTATAATAATGACTGCCCGTATATATAAGGTATTAAGATCATCTCCAATTGGGCTGTTTCTTTTCTTTTTATTAAGCTGTGAACCATTTGTAAATGAGTTTTCAGACCTTTCCGAAGCTCAAATGTACACAGCGTCTCCCATAACTACAGTTGTTGTAAACAATAACCCTGTTGTTATGACTTGGAATATCCGTTTTGGGGCAGCCCGCTCCCCATTTTTTGGTGACTCCTGCGGGGACAGTGTTATTCTGAAAAAAGAGCACGTTGAAGCCAATATGGATAAAGTTGCAGCCAAGATCCAAGAGATTGATCCAGATATAATCCTGTTACAGGAAGTGGATATATCATCTAAGCGGTCCGGGTACGTTAACCAGGTTCAATATCTATTGGACAATACATCCATGAATTATGGTTGTTTTGCTTCTGTTTGGCAGGCAGATTATATTGCTTCCGATGGGATCGGCCGTATGAATATGGGCAACGCTATTCTATCTAAATATGAACTGTCTGAAGCAGAACGCATTCAACTCCGCTTACGCACAGACCAGAGTGATCTGGTAAAATATTTTTACCTGCGGCGCAATATCTTGAAAGTAAGAATTCCTGAGTTGGACCTTTACGCCGTAAATATTCATGCTACAGCCTTTGCTACTGATGATACAAAGCAGAAGCACATTGGTAAATATATTGAAGTTTTATCTGAGATTAATACTGCAGGAGGAAGGTTTGTGACGGGCGGCGATTTGAATTCTTTGCCCCCTGATTGCGATGCGATTGATTTTTGTGAATATGATATGTGCTCTGGAGAAAATTTTCACACGAGCGGGGCTGAGCCCTATCATAAAGAAGGGAGCTACTTTGACAATTTCCCCGGGGAACCTGAAATACTGCAGCCACTATATGATGCCTATATACCAGCTATCGACAGCGTAGAGAACAACAGCCCAGAACACTTTACACACGCGCCTAGTACCAGCTATGAACATTGGGAAAGAAAATACGATCGCAAGCTCGACTACCTGTTCACCAATCTTTCAGGAGGCTGGGTTCAGGGGACCGATTCTACTTACCAGTCATTATGGGAATTAAGTGATCATATGCCGGTCGCCGCAGCATTAAACACGGAAAGGAATTAACCGATTGCTATGAAAAACCTTATATATATAGCAATCCTGAGCGGACAACTATGTAGCGCTCAAAATTGGTTCCCGCATTCCGCGGTTCCCTTGCCTGAAAAAAGATGGGATGTGGGTATTTTTCAACCTTTTCGCTTTGGCGTGTCTGAAAAATTGGAATATTCTCTGCATCCACTCCTGTTTTTTGTAATGCCCAATCTGTCCATTAAACTGTCCCATAAGGATGTGGGCAGCTGGTCTACGGCATCTCGCCATGGGTTTTTTTATCCCACCCCACTTTTAAATATGTTAACTCATGAAGATAAGTTTGGCATGATTTCTCCCGAATTCGATCCTATTCCCAGACTGTTGGGGCTATATAGCGATTGGCTCATGACCGGCTCGTTGTCGCCATCCACATACTTAACCATCAAGACCGGTCTGTCGGCGGGTATCTCGTTCGGTGATTTGGATGAACGTTCCAGCATTGATCTACCACTTGTTTATCACCGTTTAGGTGTTTTTTATAATAAGTGGGCCCTGAGGCTCGGTGTGGATCTCACCGGACAAATTGCAAAAAAGTTAAGGTTCCTTGTGGATGGCGACGCTCATGTTCTCCCAGGCTTTGATGGTGATCTTTCTCTGGAGCATAAAGGGGTTTTAATATGGGATAAAAGTGAACATTTTCGGCTGATATGCGGATACAAATTTGTGTGGGGGCGTTTTCCGTTTGGGACCCAGGCCAGAATACTGCCCTATATACCTATGATTGAAACCTGGGTTCCTTTTATTGACCTACAGTGGTCTGGAACCAGAATATAATGATTAAAAATAACCTTGACTTGTTTGGTATAGGCTTTTAGGTTCCCAGCCATCATTCTTGGGGTGATATAGGCGGATTGTGTGCCTAGTTATAATAAAAATTAGTTTAATGTTTTAATGCAACACGGAGGCAAAACAATGAGAAAGCTCTCACAACTAATAGCCCTTTTTGTTCTAGTGTCTTTTGCTTGGACGCAAACCACTGGTAAACTGAGGGGAACGATTATGTCAACCGATGGACAAGCCCTTGCTGGCGCAAATGTGGTGATAGACGGCACCAATATGGGTGCCGCCACGGATGGAGAAGGTGGTTACACCATTTTGGGTGTTCCAGCCGGTAAGTATTCTGTCACCGCATCCTACATAGGATATAAAAGTACTACGGAATCCAACGTGTCAGTCAAGGTTAACCTAACTACACCGATGGATTTTACCATGGAGACATCTACGGTTGAAGGAGAAACGGTAACCATAGTTGGTGAAAAACGCTTGATAGAGCCCAGCGCAACCAATTCTGTTCGCACGGTTGATGCAGAAGAAATCCAAAATGCAGCATCACGCAGTGTAACCGGAATGCTGGATATGCAGGCCGGTGTTACCATTACCAATGGCAGACTGCACATCCGCGGGAGCCGCGCAGAAGAAGTGGCCTATACCCTTGATGGTGCCCAGATCACAGATGTGATCAACACTGGACGTGATATCTCTGCTATACCAGAAGCCCTGGCTGAAATAGCTGTTGAAGCAGGCGGTTATGGTGCCCATGTTGGCGGTGCCAACTCCGGTGTGGTACGGCAGACCCTTCGCACAGGCGGCAGTGAGTTTGGCGGCAATGTCCGCTTTGAATCCGGTGATTATGGTTATACGGATATGACCGCTACTGTTGGCGGCCCGCTCGGCCCGGTTAAGTTTTTTGCTGCTCTGCGACAGACACATACAGATGATTGGAACCCTAGTTTCTATTCAGATTTTATGATTGATATAGATGGTGACGGCAGTGCCGATGATTTAGCAAGCTATGAAGCTGGTGTGACCGCTGATGGTGATGTAATACAAGTCAATTTTGATACGGATGATGGTAGAGCTGTACCTCATCGTGCGCAGGATAAATTTCAGCTCAATTCTACTGCTTCAATGTATTTTGGACCACTGAACATGCGTTTTACGGGTGTCATAGACAATGCAACCTCGCAAAACAACTCTCTGCCTATCTATTACATGTTTAATACGGATCGTTTGTCCGAGAGTGAGCGCAATCTCACCCTGCTTGCTACCCGGGTTAACTTCTTTTTGAACCCCAACTTTCTCATTACTGCCGGTTTTAGTACAATGAATCGCAGCTATGAGTCCTATGATGGTCTTTTTGGGAAACCCGGAGGGTTCGAGGATGCTCTGATGTGGCATGATTCTGCATCCGTAGCTGACAAAATGGGTCCTGAAGCAGGTGCGAACTGGAAAACTGCCTATACCGATCCCACCAGTTACTATGTGGGCCTTTTCCCTTTCCAGCGTCCAGGTGATATTACCACTGGCTGGAGCAAGAATAATCGTAGCACCTTAGGTCTTGATGCTGGAATCACCTATCAAATGGGAGACCATGAGATTCGAGCTGGGCTTGATATTAAGAACTATACTTATCGCAAATATTACCTGAGCACCAGCGCGATGGAACAGGTGAACAGGCTTGTTGCTACATCGGATGATGTAACTAGCTTTGCAGATGCAGCGAGCGGCAGTAACCAGACAGTCACGGATGCCTTAAGCTTGTCCCTGCGCGGCGGCCAGATCGGCTACGATGATTATGGCGCTGAGTCTGATGAAGGTTTCGATGGTCCCAGGGAGCCAGGCACCATGTCTTTCTATGTCAATGACAAATATGAAGCCGGCGACATTACGATAAACGTAGGTGTCCGCATGGACCAGTTCAACTTGGATGACTGGAAGATGAATGATCCTGCGAATCCGCCCTGGGATGAGAGCAATCAGGGAATTAGAGCGGATCAAATGTCCGATTCGGATTCAAAAACCAGCATCCAGCCACGCTTAGGCCTGGCCTTCCCGGTGACTGATGAAACGGTATTTCATCTGCAGTATGGAAGATTTGCCCAGATGCCGGAGTTGGATCTGCCCTATGCTTCTACGCGCTACATGCATTTAATCTGGGGCGGTCAGAACTATACGCCGGATCCTATGGGTTTTGACCTGGATCCGATTGAGACCACCCAGTATGAAGTGGGCATGAGCTACCAGTTCCTGCCTGATGCGGCTATTGATGTGACCGCTTTTGCCAAGAACACCACCGGTCAGCTCGTGCTTGATAACAAACAGGACGTAGGCATTGATAATACTTATGGTGCCAGCACCGACGCTCCATACTATGAGAATGGTGACTTTACCACCGTCAACGGTTTTGAGTTCACCCTGAGGACACGCCGTATCAGCCGCTTAATGACCTATGCGTCATACACCTGGTCTGATGCCCGCGGTATAAACTCAGACCCCAATTCAAATGCGGGAAACCTGGATCAGAACGCCACATCAGAGCAT
>DTUG01000056.1 GCA_012964275.1 Fidelibacterota bacterium
AAATACATTCCTGTTCCAACATGCTCCCCAAAATGGTTTTTTCCATTCCAGACCGCAATATGGTTCCCCGCCTGGAGTTTTGTATTAATCAGGCGACGCACTTCACGACCGAGAACATCGTATACAACCAGTTCCACAAGTCCGCCTTTTGGGATGGAATATTTTATCTGTGTAAGGGGATTAAAAGGATTGGGATAGTTCTGGGCTAATGCATAATGATCCGGAACTAATTTTTCTTTGTCCACATCTAAAATATCTGCCGGTGTAAACTGGTAAACATCCTGTGAGCTGATAGACAGGTCATATTGGAAATTTATAGTGTCTCCATAAACCCAATCAGTTTCCCACCAGACCACATTCCAGGTCAATAAACTTTCATCCAGGTACGTATCTGCGGCCGACTCCGCATGGGGCTTATGAATGAAATGAGTATACATCCTGTCGTATGGATTGAATGCGTAAACCTCATAGCCTCCAGACATAGTCTGCATACGATCATAGATCGTGATATCGATCTGCTGGGGACCATCCTGAGCTTCCATATCCCACACTTCAAAGGGAATCTGCAGTCTGAAAGGCTCGCCCGTTCCCGGGTTATTCGGATCAGGGTGTTGTGAGCCTAGATCATACCTTCTTGCGCCATCGATCCATGCGGATGATCCTGTCTCTTCTTGAACCCGATAATAATAGACACCGTTATTATAGATAGGTTCATTTTCATAAACACCTGTGAAGCGAATCTGAATATCGCGGGAGAGCAAATTTCCATCCGTTGTACCTAAACCCCAGGTATCCACTGCCATGGCGCTTTGTGCCCAGCCATGCTGCCAATAATCACCAATATCATAGTATCCATCCCCGTACCAATAGTATTCAGAAAAGGTTGGTGGAGCGTCATACAGGGCGGTACCTTTATAGATTCTGAGTCCATCAATAATCGGTATATTCATTCCGAACTGATCGGGGAGATTATATCCATCTAACAATAGTGCGCCTGTATTCATGTCTTTAAGATTTAATAAAAGCGTTCCTTCCGGGTGCATGTGTTCTGATATTTCTGTGATTGTTAAAGCGCCTTCGGCGTTCTGGGTCTCTGTAACTACATTTCCTTCACAGTCAAATCCAATACCATAGGATTCGCATGTTTCACAATTATCAACGCACCACGCTTGGGCCCAGCCATCATCATAGATAACATAGTCGATGTTAATTGGTGCTTGCGCGCTAGTATCCACGTAAACATAAAGGATTTGGCCACCACTAAAGAACCCTCCCGAAGATAGCGAGCTGTCGCCAAACATGACTTCGTTTCCAGAAACCATGGCAACCACAGAAGAAAATTCTTCATTGGCTCCCAATATCTCAACATTATCCGGGAAAATTAGGCGAACACCATCGGCGTAATTATAATCCGGGGAAACAATGTCCACATGGAATTCTAATGTTATATGAGAATCACCAGCGATCTCATATCCGGTTCCGCTGATGGTAGAAGGGCTCACATCCCTGTTGCTGTCCCAGTTATGGGTTTCCAAGGTTATTTCATAGGTGTGATCCGTAGCCTGTGATGGATAGGCAACTGCATAGCTAAATGCCCCTGCGCCTCCTCCTTCTATGTGTTCCATAAGGGCAAAATCTGATGGTTCTTCATCGAATGCTTCCACCAAAACCGCTTGCTGTGAATTCCATGTATTTCCTGCATCATCCCGAATAAGAAATGTTATATCCAGCGTATCCCCTGGTTCGGCATCATCAGGAACCTTAACTGATGTATAAGTAAATGGATTATCTAAATCAAAATCCATAGCACCTGATTGATTCACACCCAGGTCGGGAATGTTTAAATAATAATTTCCCTGCCACTCCAGGTCATAGGAGAAAATGGCATTTCCAGACAAATTAGAGTGTGCATGAATACCGCTGTTCGTGAATTCAAAATTAAAATACACGTATTCACCGGGATTTGCATGTCCATCATTATTCAGGTTATCAGCGGCGATTTGATAGTTGCTTACATCAATGGGGCCGTCAGTTGTTACCGAACCAAGGGTACCAACCATAATAGCTCCTTCAGATGTGTTTAACATGAGGCCCACGTTGTACGCGCCTGATGCAATAGGCAAATCAAAACTATTAGAGTAAATACCATCAGCAGCGTCTCCATCGTCATGGGCACCATCATCAAAAAGAGATTCATTGATTACATTATTTCCTTCATAATCGTTTATAATGCAGACAGCCCCGGTTGGGACTCCATCCGTTTCCACACTCACCTGAATATTTCGATTACCATCAACAGGATCTCCCAATGTGAATTGGTAGTCCCCCAAGTGAAACTCAGAGTTAAATACAGCCTGTATCTTCGTATTGTCCTTTTTCAGTTTATGCACCGAATGGAGATGGTTGTCTCCAACCGCGCCAGAAAGAGCAATAACCATTTCAACTTCATCACCCAGGCCAAGGGTTAGTGGACCGGAGCTCATGACCAATCGTCTGTCACCCGGATCTAGAACCACTCCATCCAGGTCACCGGTGCCAAAGACCGGATCGCCAGAAAGTGGGAAAAGAGTAGGCTCACCTGTGTTATTATCGATCCAGGGTATTCCATTGGGAAATTCAGGGCGGGGCTGTAAGCCCAGCATCAGATTATAAAACTGAAGCGACCCATCGTATTCACCCAGATCCGGGTCGTTTATATCGCTGCCGGCACCAAAATAGCTGAAAGAAGACAGGGACTCTTCTCCTTCACCGGTTGGGCTTAATAGTAAGTCATAGCCAACAGCCGGGGTGGGCATATTATAGTCATTATTAAAAACATCATCTCTTAACTGTCCATTGTACACAAACCCCAGTGAACGATCTACGTCAACCCCCACAAAATCATCCGTGTAGGTTCCCAGATCTGGGTCAGACCACTGAGAAATATAAAAAGAACTCAAGGATGCATCTGCCTGTCCGCCAACCAGCCCCGTATAGGTTGTTTTAACATTTTTAAAAACAGTGTTATTTAATGGGGAGCCTGCTTCAGATTTATAACCCCAAAGCGTAACCTGAAGTTCAATCCCGATTGGATCTGAACCATAGAGGTCAATAGATGTATCCCACTCATCGTACTGGTTGCCGTTATCATCCACAATTTCAGGGACATCATTGGCAACGACCCAGATCGTCTGATCGGCACCAGGTACGCCGGGAATATCTGTATCGGGGTCGTAGAAACCATTCCCGTTCACATCATCATAGGGTGCGCCCCATTCCGTGGGCCAATTCTGCCAGAAATAGGAATAATTATCATAAACCTCCTGAATCTCATTATTAGATGGATTATCAGTTTGGAAAATCATAGATGCATCTTCCGTGAGGTCAGCCGTTTGGTAATCTGGACGTATCCACCAGATATGGTGATCATCGGGGTGGGTTGAACCAATCACATTTCCGTTATCACCGTACCGAACCACGCCAGCCTTCAAACCTTCGGCGTAGGTTGTGCCACCCACTCGAGGAGATTGTTCGTTACCATCATTAACCATGCCGCCCCAGACGATCCCATCAGCATAGATGGCTCCCCCGGTTCCTTTTGGAAAATCCGCCTGAACACCATTTGCACTACCATAGGTTGTATACCATGTGCTCTTATAAATCCAGTAGACCATGTCATTGATATTGATCGGTGCGATCTGGAGATCCGGCACGTAAACTATCTCTCC
>DTUG01000057.1 GCA_012964275.1 Fidelibacterota bacterium
CTGATTATTAGTTTCATTATTGGACCCTGGATCATCCGCACACTGCGCTTTCGTCAAATTGGTGAAGAAATCCGCACAACAGGACCTGAAACCCACCTCCAAAAAAAAGGCACACCAACAATGGGAGGAATTATCATTCTCGGAGCTGTCCTAATCCCTACACTACTTTTTGCTGATATCAATAACAGCATGATCAGGATCATTCTGGTAGCAACAATCTGGATGGGGTTTTTCGGATTCATTGATGATTATTTGAAGGTTGTTATGAAAATGAAAAGTGGTATGGTAGCTCGATATAAATTGGCCGGACAAGTCTTGCTTGGATCAATAATCAGTGTATGGATCATGAGTTCTCCTGAGTTCGCTGAATTCAGTACAAAGACAACAGTCCCTTTTCTGAAAAACGTAGAAATAGACCTTGGAATGCTGTATCCGCTCATGGTTATACTGGTAATAACAGGAACATCTAACGCTGTAAATCTTACCGATGGTCTCGATGGACTTGCAGCCGGGCTGCTTGCAATTTGCTTTACCGTTTTCGCTGCTGTTTCCTACATCTCTGGTCGTGTGGATTTTTCAGATTACTTGAATATCATTTATCTTCCAGGAGCTGGCGAATTAACTATTTTCTCCGGAGCCATGACCGGGGCATGCTTGGGGTATTTATGGTTTAACGCTGCCCCCGCAGAAGTATTTATGGGTGACACAGGATCCCTTTCCACCGGCGCAGCTCTTGGTACACTTGCTGTTCTATTAAAAAAGGAATTGTTATTGTTTATTATTGGTGGCGTTTTTGTCTGGGAAGCAGCTTCGGTCATAATCCAGATCACTTATTTCCGATGGACAAAATATAAATCCGGCGAAGGTCAACGTATTTTCAAGATGGCACCAATTCATCACCACTATGAACTCAGTGGTTGGCCGGAATCAAGAGTAGTCATACGGTTTTGGATAATTGGCCTGTTGCTGGCCTTATTCTCATTAACAACTTTCAAAATACGCTAATGGACCTGAAGGATCGAAATAAAATTTCTATCAGAGGAAAAAAGATCTCTGTCATAGGATTGGGAAAAAGCGGCTACGCAGCGACACTGCTTGCGCATCATTTAGGCGGAAAGGTATTTGCAAGTGATCTCGGCAGTACGCAGGAAATTTTGGATAGGACAAATCTATTGCATCAAAAAGGAGTCCAATGTGAAACTGGCCAGCATTCAGACCTAATCTACGACGCGGACCTGTTTATCGTTTCCCCGGGTATATCGAAGGATGCCAACATTCTTTCAAAAGCACAAGATCATAATATACCCATCGTGGGAGAAATTGAATTCGCCAGTTGGTTTACTGAAGCACCAATTATTGCTGTTACTGGGTCAAACGGAAAAACAACAACGGTACATATTTTGGCAGCCATGTGTCAATCTGATTCCGTCAATGGCGAACTCGCCGGCAATATGGGAATACCATTTTCTGAAAAAGTAATCGACGAAATAAAGCATCCTGACCCAAATCGAGTTTATATCCTGGAAATATCCAGTTTTCAAATGGAATTCATATACCATTTCAAACCAAAAATTGGCATTTTTCTAAATATTTCTCCTGATCATTTAGATCGGCACAGGACTATGGCCGAATATGTGGCCATGAAGCTGAACATGGTTCAAAACCAAATATCAACAGATGCAGTCGTCTATAATTCAGATGATCCACAATTGGCTACCTCGCTCAATGACTACCCTGGCCAAAAGTTACCGTTCAGCTTACTGCAGTCAAATGTGACCTTTCCTTTGAATGCGACCAAGGTATATGATGCTGATGGTGAGCCCTTTATTTACATGTATGAAGTGGCACTGCCAGGTAAACATAATTTAGCAAATATGCTGGCCGCAGCTACCGCTGCAAACCACATCGGAATCGATAAAAAAAATATCGCTGATGTGATGAAATCTTTTGCTGGGGTCGAACATCGGCTGGAACACGTAAAAAAATTAAACGACATACTTTATATCAACGATTCAAAAGCTACAAATCTAGAATCGGTCATAGTAGCACTAGAAAGTTTTGATAAACCTGTTGTTTTGATCCTAGGGGGAAGAAACAAGGGTGCAGATTTCCGGTTACTCCTTCCACATACCAAACGTCATGTCAAACTCATCATCTCCTATGGAGAGGCCGGAGGGGAGATCGCCGCCGCACTTGGGGATGCGGTGAGACTGAAACGATTAACCAGTCTAATGGACGCGGTGGCGACTGCCCACACTCTGGCCAGTCCCGGGGATATTGTTCTGCTCTCCCCGGGCTGTGCTAGTTTTGATCAATTTTCTAACTTCGAGGAGCGGGGACGACAATTCAAAAGTTGGGTTGATGAGTTAGAAGTTAACTGATGGGAATTGATATCACCATTCGAAGTTATGATCGGCAATTGCTCATTTACGTTGTGATTCTTGCGATTATCGGTACAGTGATGCTTTATAGCGCTAGCTGGTATGAATCATTTGTTAGATCAGATGGACACACCGATATGTTCTATCTCCAAGGCCATTTAAAAAGATTAATAGTAGCAGTTGTATTTCTGTTTGGTTTTCTGGTCGTGGACTTTCGCGAATTAAAAAAGATTGCACCCCATTTGATCATTATGGCCATCTTACTTCTCATGATCACCAAGGGGTACGATTACTATTTATATCGCAATTGGAATCATCCTGCAAGGTGGTTATATATTGGTTCTTTTTCGCTGCAAACATCAGATATTGCTCGATTTTCTGTCCTTCTTTATATTGCATATTATATAGATAAAAAGAGGGTGGGGATAGAGAATTTCAATTGGGGACTCCTGCCGGTACTTGCTGTTTTAAGTGTCATAATGGGTTTAATCATTATTCAGCCGGATTTCAGTACTGCCATCATGATTGGTATACTAGGCATTACGATACTTTATGTTGGTGGAGTTAAGTTGTCACAACTTTCATTATCAACCGCTTTGGGACTATTAGTCAGTATTCCTATTTTATTATCTAAACCCTATCGTGTAGAAAGAATCTTATCTTACTTCAACCCAACTGATATAAAAACTGCTGGGTATCAAGCACACCAATCACTCATCAGCTTAGGACATGGTGGATGGTTTGGAGTTGGGCTTGGCAGCAGCATCGAAAAAAACCAGTTTCTTCCCAATCCACACACAGATTTTATTTTTGCTATCATTGGAGAGGAATTGGGATTCATGCTTGGATCAGTACCAGTATTAACACTTTTCCTATTGATATTCCTGCGCGGAATTAAAATCTCTAAAGAGTGCACTGACCCCTTTGGTGTTTTACTAGCTGTTGGTATTTCCGTAAATCTAATTCTTTATGCTTTCGTAAATGCCGCTGTAGTCACAGGACTCATACCAGTGACCGGACTGTCTATGCCCATGGTGAGTTACGGTGGATCAGGAATGGTTGTGAATTTGGCAATGATCGGTATTTTACTAAATATCAGCCAAGCACGGCGAACCGTCGGGAACCGAAACACGTGGAGTCCTCTACCTTATGAGCGGTGATATGAACGTATTAATTGCCGGTGGAGGAACTGGGGGACATCTTTTTCCGGCCCTAGCGATCGGCGAGGAAATTCAGCACCGCGAGCCTAAAGCAAACATTCATTTTGTTGGTTCTACTTTTGGTTTAGAGGCTAAAGTATTTCCTATTAAAGATGTGTGGCATACGCTATTACCAATTCGTGGACTGCAGCGCGGATTCAACTTTAGGAGCTTAGGGCGAAATATATTGCTACCGGGGCGAGTTATCCATTCATTAATAAAGCTGAAAACACTTTTCAGGGAATTTTCACCTGGAATCATCATTGGCACAGGCGGATACGTCAGTGCTTTACCTTTATATGTAGCCAGCCGAAAAAAAGAACCAATCCCTATCGTTCTGCAGGAGCAAAACTCTTTTCCAGGAGTAACAACCCGGTGGTTTTCAGAAAAAGCCAGAAAAATATGTGTTGCTTTTCAGGACGCAGAGAACCAGTTGAATACCAATACAATATTAACAGGCAATCCTGTTCGCCAGGGAATTATGGATGGCAACAAGTTAAAGGCGGTCAAAGAATTCAGACTGGATCCTGAGAAAAAAACAGTTTTCCTATTTGGAGGCAGCCAGGGCTCAGCTTTTTTGAATCGAATAATGAATAAGGTAGTAAATAATATTGCTGCGGACAACATTCAAGTACTTTGGCAGACGGGTGACAAGGAATATGACCTTTATAACAAAAAGGATAGTGAAAATGTTCGGCTTATTCCCTTTATCAACAATATGGCAAATGCCTATATCTTAGCCGATCTCATTATTTGCCGAAGTGGAGCGCTAACACTGGCAGAGGTAACAGTTTGCGGTAAGCCCAGCATATTGGTGCCTTTCGCAGCTGCAGCCGGTGATCATCAAACCAAAAATGCACAAGCACTTGTGAACGCTGGTGCAGCCCGCATTCTATTTGAAAAAAATCTCAAACCACAAGAATTTTATCATACAATCATGAACTTAATTCACAGTAAGGCGGAACTCGATCAAATGGCAGATGCTTCCAAGAAATTAGGACGACCCCACGCCACTCAAGATATTGTAGACCATATCATGGAGTTAGCAGCATGATCTTCCGTAAGGTTCATTGGGTTCATTTCGTTGGTATTGGGGGTATAGGAATGAGCGGAATTGCTGAATTGCTGTTAAACCTTGGATTCACAGTCACTGGTTCTGATATGAATCGATCAGATAATGTAATGCGCATGCAAAAATTAGGCATTGATGTGGCCATAGGGCACGACCCATCTAATCTCAACAATGCCGATGTCCTCGTTTACTCCAGTGCTGTTCCCGCGGAAAACACGGAGATTATCCGGGCACGGCAAAAAGGTATACCGGTTATAAGGCGGGCGGAAATGCTGGGTGAATTGATCAGTATGAAACCAACCAGTATTGCCGTAGGTGGAACACACGGAAAAACGTCTACCTCATCTATGATTGGAATGGTCCTTTCAAGCGCTAAAAAGGATCCTACATTGGTTGTAGGAGGATTGGTTCATACGCTAGACACAAATGCCAAACTAGGCGCCGGAGAAATTATTGTGGTTGAGGCAGACGAATTTGACCGGAGTTTTCTAGCGTTGAAGCCTACTATTGCCTTGGTAACTAATATAGAATTAGAGCATACTGACTGCTATGAAAGTTTGGCTGATCTAAAGAATGCATTTATCCAATTCTGTCAGTCGGTACCATTTTACGGTGAAGTTATCCTTTGTGCAGACTCATCGACAATTCGTGAAATTAAACCAAAAATTGAAAGGCCCATAACTACCTACGGACGGTCACGGGATGCGGACTTTCGAGCGGAAAACCTGCAATTTAGCCGCAGCCAATCTGAATACTCTGTTTTCCGAAAGAAAGAAAAATTGGGAGACATCAAACTCAATGTTCCTGGTGAACATAATGTGATGAACTCCCTGGGCGCAGTTGTTCTAGGGTTAGAAATGGGCCTTACCTTTCAAGAGATCCAGACGGGAATAAATGCTTACCAAGGTGTCAGAAGGAGATTTGAAATCAAAGGTACTTACCAGAATATTATGGTGGTAGATGATTACGCTCATCATCCCACAGAAGTTAGAGCAACCCTCGATGCTGCAAAGAATGGCTGGGATCGACGAATTATCTCCGTTTTCCAGCCCCACCTTTTTACCAGGACACAGGCTTTTTTTCGCGAATTCGCTGATGCTCTCCTAACCACGGATATATTGATCATTACTGACATTTATCCTGCCCGCGAAAAACCAATACCCGGTATTACCGCAGAATTAATCGTAAACGAGGCTGTCAACCAGGGACACAGCAATGTTCATTATGTCCCAGACCTGGAAAACCTAACAACAGTTTTAGATGATATTGTCCAAAAAAATGATATGGTGCTTACCATGGGTGCCGGAAGTATATGGCGATATAGTGAAAAATATGCCGCTCACCTTGAGCAAATGAAAACTAGGATTCAGATGTGAATCATATGTCAGAACTACGTCAATTGGTGAAGGGAACTCTGCTTGAAAATGAGCCCATGGCTAAGCATACTTCATATGGTATTGGGGGTCCAGCCTCGGCTTATATTATGCCAAAAGATCGTGATGACCTGGCAAAAATTCTCAAATTCGCTAAAAAAAATCAAATATCTGTCCATTTTGTAGGTTCAGGCTCTAATCTGCTTGTAAATGATCATGGTATCGATGGATTAGTCATCACACCAGCAAAAGCCTTAAGGAGTTTGGAATTTAACGGTAATTATATTGAAGCAGAGTCTGGAGTCATGCTAGGCAAAATTGTCAAAGAATCCATTAAGCGTAACCTCACCGGTTTGGAAAGTCTTATCGGTGTGCCAGGTACGCTTGGCGGTGCCTTAATCATGAATGCCGGGGCATTTGGGGGTGAAATATCAAATTATTTGAAATCAATTGATATCATGGAATTGACCGGTAAAACCTACACTATTGGACCGGAAAATATAGATTTTGGATATCGTCACTCTTCATTAAAACCGGACGAATTTATACTATTAGCTCGTTTCGAGTTACCAGAAACCAGTCCAGAGATTATACAGGAAAAAAGAGCAAAAGCCAGTCAGGGACGCAAAAAATCACAGCCACTTCGATTTCGATCTGCGGGAAGTGTTTTTAAAAATCCGGGAGATAATTTGGCTGCTGGATATCTCATTGATCAAGCTGGATTAAAAGGCACCTGTGTTGGAGATGCTGAAATTTCCAGGCACCACGCTAACTTCTTTGTGAACCATGGTTCAGCCAAAGCGACTGACATAGCCAAATTGATTCGCCTGGCTCGTAAAACTGTTTATGAAAAATACGGAGTCATGCTTGAGCTTGAAGTAAATACCATTGGTTTTAGTCAATCAGAATTGGATCCTTATGCTGCGTAATAAGAAAAACAGATTTCCTTGGATTTCATTATTTGTAACGATTGGGGTTGTCAGTTCTGGAATCGGGATAACCTGGTGTGCATTCTTGTGGGCAGAGTTATGTGGCACTTTGGTAATTAATAAAATGGTTTTCAAGGGCGCAACAATCTTAAATGAAGATCAATATCGAAAACAATTAGATGAATGGACTACAAATAACCCAGATCAAATCAGCTTACTAGATATGCAGACAGTCTTAGAAAAACACCCATATATCAAAGCTGCCCGAATCAGTCACCAATATCCAGGTATTATTTTAATCGAGATCGCTGAGAGGGAACCTATAGCAATCCTGAATGGTGAACCTATGGTGATGTTGGATTCAGAGGGTGTTGTTCTCCCGGATATTGGGAATCTGATTGATTTTCCGATCCCAATTTTAACCAATTATAATCCTGCTCCTGAATTATATCCAATTGGTGATCGGGCATTATCAGTGAAAGTTAAGGAATCTATTTCCTGGTTGAACCTTCTGCGCAGCCATTATCATGAACTATATAACAATTTATCAGAAATGACCATGGAGAACGGGAACGAGATCATACTTATTCTTGCGGATTATCCTACTCGTGTCCGGCTTGGTGATTCAAATACTTGGTCGAGGGTAGAAGTTTTGAAACAGTTTCAACAAAAAATTGGAGGTAAAAAACAGTTGTCTGATTTTACCTATCTGGATATGCGATATAACAACCAGGTGATCGTGAAGGAACGATTATGAGTCCTATCAGCAATGGGCAAGACCGGCAATTAACTGTAGGCATTGATATTGGTTCAGCTAATATCACCTGCGCTGTCGGTTCCGTTATACCAGACTCCAATCGAGTCAAGTTACTGGGAATTGGTTTAACACCATCCCGGGGATTTCGGAAAGGTTCCATTATTCATCGAAATCAACTCATTGAACAATTGGAAAAAGCGTTGTTAGAGGCAGAAACCATGGCCAATACAAAAGTAAACAACGCAATCTTATCTGTGACAGGAGATCACATCCGGTGTTTAAATACTCAGGCTGCGGTTGCCTTGAATCGAAACAGAACCAATGGTTTTCCAGGTGATAGGACAATTATTGAAACAGATATTGATCAGGTCCTTAATTTGGCACAAGCTATCTCCCTACCACCAGATCGAGATATTCTGCACACATTGCCTCAGGAATACCTGGTTGACACATTGCAGGAGATCAGTAATCCAGTAGGATTAACCGGACGTAGACTGGAAGGCCGAGTGCACCTTGTGACCGCTGCCGCATCTGCAATGAAAAATCTTGTTGAGTGCGTAGAGGAGTTAGGTATCAAAGTAGATGGACTGGTTTTTCAACCACTGGCATCTGCCACCGCTACCCTGAAAGATGATGAAATGCAACTAGGGGTCACCTTAGTAGAAATCGGAGCATCAACAACCAATATTGCAGTTTATCATGGAGGTGCGGTTCGACATTCAGCTGTTCTACCAATCGGCGCAGCAAGTTTAACTAATGATATCGCTGTTATGCTTCAAATCAGTATCGAAGAGGCGGAAAATATCAAAATCAAGTACGCATCGGCAAAAGCATCCCTTTCATCACCTAAACTGGAATTCGATCTGCCAGCAGAGAATAGTGAGCTGAGCCGCAGCATATCTGAACATGAATTATCACGTTATGTCGAAGCTCGAATGCAGGAAATATTTCAATTGGTCATTAATGAAATATCCCGAGCAGACATTAAAGAATCATTGACATACGGTATGGTGCTAACGGGAGGAGGAGCGCAACTAAGAAATATTTCAGTGTTAGCCGGAGATTTATTGGACATGCGAATACGAATAGGTACTCCCAATTATATTGACGGGACCGCCGATGTTGCTGATCTTCCAATCCATGCGACGGCAATGGGCCTAATGCTTTGGCCGATTCGAGCTGATGATTATACACAGTCTAGCCATATTAGCATTAAAACATTTTTCCAAAAATTGATACAGCCAATCAAGGATTTTTTCTAAACCACAAACCAAGGAGACGAACCATGCTATTTGAATTCGAAAGCCTATCAGAACAGAAAGCAAAACTAAAAGTTGTCGGCGTTGGAGGTGCTGGTGGGAACGCTGTCACCCGTATGATTACATCTGGAATGCAGGGTGTAGAGTTCATTGCCATCAATACTGATGCGCAGGATCTGGAAAATAATCCAGCAGAACATAAGGTACAAATCGGAAAAAATTTGACCAAAGGATTAGGCGCTGGTGCCAATGCCAATGTGGGTAAAGATGCGGTGGAGACCGATAGTGAGGTTGTCCATTCATTACTGGAGGGTGCTGATATGGCCTTTATCACTGGTGGAATGGGCGGCGGAACAGGTACTGGTGCAGCCCCAATCATTGCTCAAATATCACGCGAACTGGGCATACTGACAGTTGGCATTGTGACCCTCCCTTTCAAATTCGAAGGACCAAAGCGGTTCAACCGGGCACTAGAGGGTATTACTGATATGAAAAAAAACTGTGACACACTTATTGCAATACCTAACCAGAAACTGATGTCTATTGTAGATCGATCAACTACCCTTACTGAAGCATTTCAGATGGCTGATGCTATTCTGCACCAGGCGGCCAAGGGAATTTCTGATCTCATCAACATACATGGTATGATCAATCTTGATTTTGCGGATGTAGAAACAATCATGAAAAATATGGGCGAAGCAATTATGGGAACCGGGGTCGCTACCGGAGAAGAGCGGTCGGTTCTTGCTGCTCAACAGGCCATTTCTAGCCCTTTACTGGATGACGCATCCATTAATGGCGCCCAGGGTGTACTTGTAAACATTACCGGTGGTGAAGATCTGACGCTACATGAAGTGGATGAGGCCACTAATATCATTTTCGAAGAAGCTGGCAACTCAGCAAATATCATTTTCGGCGCGGTGATCGACCCGAATATGAATGAAGAGATTCAGGTTACGGTTATTGCTACTGGTTTCAACATTCCTAAAATTGACGGGCAAATTAAGAAATTTCAGACTAACGAGATTGTTAAGCCAGTCGCAACAAAAGTACTTCAGGATCTAGAAAACAAACCTCTGCACGTTCAAAAAGGAAGTGAATCTAAAACCATGGATGAGAATCCAAATCGAAAACTAGTCTTTGACGATACACAGGATTCGCCGATCATATATGATCATGATCTTGAAGTACCAGCCTTTATCCGCAGGCAGCACGATTGAAACCAATTAAAAAGAAATAAAACCAGAATAAAATAATGCCCTAATCTTTCGCCAGATTAAGACATTAGATAAAAGGTCAACTAAATTTTTTTTCCTTTAGCCCTTAATTCATTCACAACCCTGCGAATTCCTTTTTTATCAATAACTCGCATACCGCGGGTTGAAACCCTTAAGGTGATATAACGCTTCTCATCTGGAAGCCAGAATTTTTTCTTTTGTAAATTAATGTTAAACCGGCGGCGGGATTTATTATGAGCATGGCTCACATTATTCCCGAACATAGGTTTTTTACCAGTTACATCACATACTCTGCTCATGTCTATCTTAAATAAATTGTTATGAATCTATCCAAAAAAGCCGGGAAATTTACATTCGCTACTTTCGCAGACAAATGAAAATTGGTTCCGTGAACATAGAAGTCCCTGTCTTTCTCGCGCCAATGGCAGGTATAACGGATTACCCATTCCGAATTCTATGCAAAGAAATGGGTGCCGGTGCAGTCTATTCAGAATTTGTGTCTGCGGACGGAATCATTCGAGAGAATACAAAAACGTTGGATCTGATCTGTTTTGAAGAAACAGAACGGCCCATCGGAATTCAGATCTTCGGGAATGATGGTGAAACCATGAGCCAGGCCGCCAAATATGTTGTGGATAGGTTTCGACCGGATATTCTTGATATCAATTATGGGTGTCCCGTCCCAAAGGTGACGAAAAAAGGAGGCGGCTCAGCTGCACTCCAGGATCTTTGTCTCATGGACGATATTACAGTAGCGGTGGTTGAATCAGTTCCAGAAGTGCCTGTCACGGTTAAAATGCGTGCTGGATGGAATCATGAAACTATCGTGATTCCAGAAGTTGGTGAACGTCTCCAAAATATTGGCGTGAAAGCCATTGCCCTTCATCCCCGCACTAGCAAACAACGATATACTGGAAAAGCTGACTGGAGCTATATTAAAATTCTAAAAGAATCTGTTTCAATTCCGGTGATCGGAAACGGTGATGTGTGTACAATTGATGACATGATGCGCATGTTTGATGAAACAGGTTGTGATGCAGTCATGGTGGCTCGAGCAGCACAGGGAAATCCGTGGTTCTTCCGGGAAGCCAAGGCACGTCTTGAAGGGCAACTAATACCATCACCTCCTTCTTTATTGGATATTGCAAACATGTGCATTCGGCATTTTGATCTATTACTTGAAAACCGTGGAGAACGGACTGGTACTAATCTCATGCGCAAACATTTTTCCAATTACATTAAGGGTTTTCCAGGTGCGTCCATCTTTCGGCAAAAACTCGTAACTGCCCCCGGTCTTGCGGAAATGCGTATCGCATTAAACGAGTTTATTGATACAGCAAAAACTGCGGAACTCAAGCCAGCATTTTAAACGAACTCTGTTCCTTGTCACTCCTCTCAATGACCGGTAATTTTCCAAGCTTTTATTCATTCAATTTTTTAATAAAGATATAACCCATGAGTCAAATTATTAAAGCGGCCAACGAACCGGTCAAATCCTACGCATCTGGTTCTCCTGAACGCGCCAGCCTTCAGGCCAAATATGATGAAATGGCTTCGATGAATATCGAAATCCCACTGATCATCGGTGGTAAAGAAATTAAAACAGGCGACACAGAAAATTGTGTCATGCCCCACGACCATCAGCATGTTCTAGCCACATACCACAAGGCTGGTAAATCGGAAGCCAATCTGGCCATAAATACTGCCATGGAATCCTGGAAAACCTGGTCCAATACATCCTTGAAAGAAAGGACAGCTATTTTCCGAAAAGCAGCGGAATTACTGCAGGGTCCATGGCGGGATTGTATCAATGCCGCCACCATGCTTAACCAGAGCAAAAATGCATTCCAGGCTGAGATCGATTCAGCCTGCGAGTTAATCGATTTTTTTAATTTTAATGCCCAGTATGCCGAAGAGATCTATGCCAACCAGCCCCTGATCTCACCAGAAGGTATGCACAATCACCTGGAATACCGTCCCTTGGAAGGATTTGTTTTCGCCATCACACCATTTAATTTTACTTCCATAGCCGGGAACCTTCCGACAGCACCGGTACTGATGGGCAATGTAGCTTTATGGAAGCCCGCATCCAGTGCAGTTCTCCCGTGCCATTATCTTATGCAAATGCTTAAGGAAGCGGGATTGCCGGACGGCGTGATCAATTTTATTCCTGGATCTGGAGGTAGCATTGGTAATCCTGTATTAGCAAATGAGAACCTTTCGGGAGTTCATTTTACAGGATCCACCAAAACTTTCCAGCATATCTGGAGAACGATTGGGGATAATATAAATAATTACAAAACTTATCCGAGAATCGTTGGAGAAACCGGAGGAAAGGATTATTGCCTCGCTCATGAATCATCCGACCTTGATGCTCTCGTTACAGCTATGATCCGCGGTGCATTTGAATATCAAGGGCAAAAATGTTCCGCTATGTCCAGGGCCTATATTCCAACTACGATCTGGGAAACGCTGAGAGACAAATATCTGTCAGAATTGGAAACAATCACTATCGGATCCCCTCGGGATTTCACCAATTTCATGAATGCGGTAATTGATAAAGCTGCTTTTGATTCCATTAGCGAATACATTCATCACACAAAAGAATCACCGGATGCTGAAATAATTTCCGGTGGTGATTGTGATGATACAAAAGGATACTTTATTCAACCCACGACCATTCTAACAACTGATCCTCACTTTAAGACAATGCAGGAAGAGATTTTTGGTCCGGTGCTAACCGTTTATCTCTACGATCCGTCTGAATGGAGCAAAACGATTGACCTGGTGGATTCAACTTCGCCATATGGTTTGACCGGGTGCGTCATCGGACAAGATAAAAATGCAGTGTCCGAAGCCACAGAAAGATTAAGACATTCTGCAGGAAATTTCTATATTAATGATAAGCCTACTGGTGCTGTCGTGGGGCAGCAACCATTCGGTGGAAGCAGAGCATCCGGAACCAACGATAAGGCGGGTTCAGATTTAAACTTGTTAAGGTGGGTGTCAATACGTACCATTAAAAAAACATTTGATTCACCGAAAGATTATCGCTATCCATTCCTAGAAAAGGATTAAATGTCAAACCTTACAGCCATGATCGCCATTGGCGGGAATAGCCTTTCCCCCAAGGACGAGACTGGAACGATTCACCAGCAATTCGCACATACTAGAGAAACGTTAGAAGGTATTGCGCATTTTATGAATCGTAACTACCACATTTGCATTAATCACGGTAATGGTCCCCAGGTTGGAAATGAATTATTGCGCATGGATTTAACTCATGACCAAGTCCCGCCATTACCGCTGGGTGTTTGCGTTGCCGGGACTCAGGGCACCATTGGCTATATGATCCAACAATCCCTGCAGAATACACTACGGGACTTGAATATTGATCGGGAAGTCGTGACGATGGTGACACAGGTAATTATAGATGAAAATGATCCGACAATCCATGAACCAACTAAATTTGTCGGTCCGCGTTATGCCATGGAGGAGATAAAGCCATTAGCTGAAAAATTCAATTGGACCATCAAGGAACAGGAACCTGGAAATTGGCGCAGAGTGGTTCCTTCTCCCATGCCAGAATACATCATGCATGGCAAATCCATCAAAGCCCTGGTGGACAGGGGTACCATTGTTATTGCCACCGGTGGCGGCGGAATTCCCGTTTATAATGACGACTCACACCATCTAGAGGGTATGGATGCAGTAATTGATAAGGATTACACTGCAGCGAAACTGGGCCGAATTATTCGTGCGCAAGAGCTATGGATCATCACAGATGTGGAATATGTTTATCGTAATTATGGCACCCCAAAACAAAAACCAATCCGGAAAATGACACGATCCGAAGCGAAAAAACAATTTAAAAAAGGTGAGTTTCAAAAAGGAAGTATCGAACCTAAAATCAAGGCGGCCATGCATTTTTTGAAATACCATGGGAAAAAAGTTATTGTCACCTCTATACCCCATATCAAGGATGCGCTTGATGGGAAAACAGGGACAGTTATAAGGAATGAAACGTGAAAATACATGAATATCAGGGCAAGGAAATCTTCCGGAAGCACGGCATTAATACCCCTCCAGGCTTCCCTGCTTTCAGCGTAGATGATGCCCTGAATGCCTACGATCAACTTGATACAGAAATCGTTGTGGTCAAAGCCCAGATCCATGCCGGTGGTCGTGGCAAAGGCGGCGGTGTGAAGCTAGCTCATAGCCGTGAAGAAGTGGAAATTCTGGCAAATGAAATGTTGGGGATGACCTTGGTCACCCACCAGACTGGTCCTGCCGGAAAGGAAGTCCAGCGGCTGCTGATTGAATCCGGCGCTGATATCAGCCAGGAATTCTACGCTGCTATCACACTAGATCGTGCCAGGGAAATGGATGTATTCATGGTTTCCACGGAAGGCGGAGTAGAAATCGAAAAGGTTGCCGCTGAAACGCCGGAAAAAATTGTCAAGGTCTGGATCGATCCCCTTCTTGGCATAAAGTCCTACCATGCACGAAAACTGGCCAATGGACTAAACCTGACTGAAACAGCATTTAAGGAGGCCGCATCGATCTTTATGAAAATGTATGCCTGTTACCAGACAACAGACGCTTCTCTGATCGAGATAAATCCCCTCATTTTAACCGGGGACGGACATATTTTGGCCTTGGATTCTAAAATTAATTTTGAGACGGTAATGCCCTTTTTCGTCATAAAGATATTGCAGAAATGCGGGATCTGAATGAAGAAGATCCCATGGAAGTTGAAGCAGGAAAATTCAACCTGAATTACATAAAACTGGGCGGAAATGTGGGCTGTATGGTGAATGGTGCCGGGCTTGCCATGGCTACCATGGATATCATCAAAATTGCCGGCGGTGAACCGGCGAACTTTTTAGATGTGGGCGGTACAGCCAGTGCAGAAACTGTGAAAAACGGTTTTCGTATTATTTTATCCGATGACAGCGTCAAAGCTGTATTGATCAACATTTTTGGTGGGATCGTTCGTTGCGACCGAGTGGCCAATGGCGTCGTTCAAGCCGTGAAAGAATTGGGGTTGGATGTTCCTGTCGTGGTTCGCCTTGAAGGAACCAATGCAAAAGAAGCCCGGACCATCTTAAGTAAATCGGGTGTTTCCGTCATTCCGGCTGTGGGCATGAAAGATGCTGCAAAAAAAGTTGTAAAAGTTGCGTTGGGTAGTTAGAAGAAGTAATTATGTCAATTTTAGTAAATAAGGATTCAAAAGTTGTAGTCCAGGGAATTACCGGATCCGAAGGCCAGTTTCATGCGGGGCAAATGCTGGATTACGGTACAAATGTTGTAGCCGGTGTAACGCCGGGAAAGGGCGGGCAGAAAACACTGGACGATCGAGTTCTTGTTTTCAATTCTGTAGAAGAAGCTGTTAAGCATAGCGGCGCTGACACATCCATAATTTTTGTTCCGCCTCCCTTCGCTGCAGAAGCGGTCATAGAAGCCAGTTTTGCCGGGATTTCTGTTGTGGTTTGCATCACGGAAGGCGTTCCGGTACATGACATGCTCAAAGTGAAACGGGTCGTGAATCAAAACGGAACACGGCTGGTTGGCCCAAATTGTCCCGGAATTATCACCGTAGATGAATGTAAGCTAGGCATCATGCCCGGTTTCATTTGTACAAAAGGAAATATTGGTGTGATTTCCAAATCAGGTACACTGACCTATGAAGCTATTGACCAGTGTGTCAATGCAGGTTTAGGTCAAACCACTGCCATTGGTATTGGCGGTGACCCCATCATTGGCACCACCATGCAGGATTGTCTGGAATTGTTCGAAGCCGACCCGGAAACGGAAGGCGTGGTGATCATTGGTGAGATTGGCGGGCAAATGGAAATCGAAGCGGCACAATGGGCAAATGAAAACATGTCCAAACCGATTACCGGTTTTATTGCAGGTCAAACGGCTCCCCCTGGCAGACGGATGGGACATGCTGGGGCCATTGTTTCTGGAGGTGATGATACCGCTGAGGCCAAGATCAGGATTTTAAAGGAATGCGGTATAACTGTGGCTGAGTCCGTTGCAGATATTGGGGCGGTGATGAAAGCCTCAATGGCATAAAGATATTTGGAGAAAATATAATAATGGGAAATAGAACATTCGCAATCATCAAACCGGATGCAGTAAGAAACGGAAACACTGGAAAAATCTATGATAGGATCCTGCAAGCGGATTTCAAAATCTTAGCTGCAAAACTGTTAAAATTGACAAAAGCTCAGGCAGAAGGATTTTATGCGGTTCATAAGCAACGTCCATTTTACGAGGAACTGATTGATTTTATGTCTTCCGGAGCTTGCATGATTTTAGCATTAGAGAAAGACAATGCCGTATCTTCATGGCGGGAATCTATCGGTGCCACCAATCCCGAAGAAGCGGCGAAAGGCACTATCAGAAAAGACTTCGCAACCAATGTTCAAAAGAATGCCGTGCACGGTTCAGACTCAGACGAAAATGCCGAAAAAGAGATTGGATTTTTCTTTACGGAGAGTGAACTTATCGCCAATCAATAATTTCTCATATCAATGAAGAAAATTCTATTTCCCACTTTTCTACTCTTAATCATCTCTTGCGGAGGCAAAGGGATAGCAGGCTATGTGGGGGAGTCAATCACCATTACGGCCGAAAATCCCGAAGAGACTGATGATGTTGATTTCAATTGGATACTTGTTGACCAACCTGATGGCAGCCTGCTAAGCTCAAAAGATTTAAAATACAAAATAGCCGGTCAGGAAATGACCTTTTCTCCTGATTACCCCGGAGATTACATATTTGAAGTTTCAATCTCAAAGTTTGGAGATGAGCTCTCAAGTCAATCCTTCGTTTTTACGATATCAGACTTGGAGGAGGAATCAGAAGAAGAAAAACCCGCTGATTCTGAAGAAGAATGGCTGAATAAAGATCTGGAAGACGAGGATGAAGAAGAAGATGAGGATGAAGAAGAAGACGAGGATGAAGAAGAAGACGAGG
>DTUG01000058.1 GCA_012964275.1 Fidelibacterota bacterium
ATATCAAGATCAAAAGATGCATCCTGCAACCGATAGCTGGTTTATAGCTTGAAGCAAGAAACCCCGCCGGCGGGGTTTCTTGATTGTGATGTTGTTGGTAGATTCAAACTAAATGAGAAAATGTCCCAAATGCGGCTCCGTTAAAATTGCGTTAATTTTATCGGGGTATCCTTCAATGTCTGAAGAACTGCAGGCTGACCTGGATTCAGGCAGGGTTGTATTAGGCGGGTGTGTGATCGGGCCTGATTTTGAACCGAACCGGCATTGTAATGAATGCCTGTATGAATGGGAAACCGCGAATCCCGATAGCGGGGAGTATGTTGGGTATGATGAAGAAGAATAGGAGCAGTCCCCGCCCGGCGGGTTTTCAGTTTGTGGCCGGAGTGGCATTAGATTTAATTGATTTATAGGAATTATTTCATGTCTTTTTTGGGTTTGTAATTAACCCATAAGCAAGTATAAGGAGCAGAGCTATGGCAGTCTCACGGCTTGAGCACATTACAAAGATTGGTGTTGAACAGATGGGTGATCTTGCGGACAGTCTTGGAGATCCCAACGTATTACGGCTTGAGAATCTTGATACGGACCTGCGCCCGCCGCAATCTGCTCTTGATTTCACCAGGCAGGCCGTTGATGACGACGATGCCAATAGTTATCTTCCTTTTTTCGGTCTTGATCCGCTGCGCCAGGCCGCGGCCGCATTGGTTGGGCGACAATCCGGGCACGAGTATGATTGGAAAACCGAGTGTATCATCAGCGCGGGCGGGTTATCCGGTATCCTGAACGTGCTGCTTGCAGCCTTAGAGCCGGGAGATGAAGTATTGATGACGGATCCAATATACGTTGGATTGATAAACCGGGTTCGCCTTGCAGGCGGGGTGCCCCGGTTTGTACGTCTGATACCATCGGCTCAGGGCTGGATGCTGGACACGGACGAATTAACACGGATAGATCCCAAACCAGTGAAAGCGGCGCTTTTGATGAGTCCATCCATGCCGTCGGGTGCTGTATTCAGCCGTGATGACTGGCAGGCATTGGTTAATTTTTGTCAACGCGCCGATTGCTGGCTCATCAACGATTCCGCAATGGAGCGTATTCTCTTTGATGATCGGCCAGTGATTCATCCGGCGTCATTCCCTGATATGCGCGAAAAAGTTATCACCGTCGGTTCAGCGTCGAAAGAATATCGAATGATCGGCTGGCGGGTTGGCTGGGTGGTTGGACCAGCTGACATTGTTGCCGATACTGCTCGTGTCAGTATCAGCAATGTGGTTTGTCAGACCGGCATTGCAATGGGTGCCGTTGCCACAGCTATAAATGATCCTGATGACCGGATCGAAGAATGCGTGGCTGAATGGCAACACCGTCGCGACATATTTTTAGATGAATTAGCCGATTTTAATGTCATCCCGCCCCAGGGAGGGTGGTCATTTCTGATGAATGTTTCAGCGTTAGGGATTGATGGCTCTTCAGCATCAAAGCGACTGCTGGAACAGGGTAATATTGCTGCGACGCCCATGGTCAATTGGGGCAGTGAAAATAGCTGTAAATATTTACGCATTGTTTATTCTAATGAGCCGGTTCAGCGAATACGTGGTGTTGGAAGACGCTTTAGGGATGCGATAAATTGATACTCACGGATAAGGAAAAGAAAATCAACTTCCGCCCGGCTGTCCGTCTTAGGTGGTGCCGGTTTTTTTGTTTGTAGGCAGGGGGTTGGATTTTGATAAAATTAACAGGATTTCACGAAAGCACAATCACCGCTTGACGAAAACAACCTTACAAAAATTATAGTGGAGCAATCAGATGAAAATAAATAGAGTCATTCCAGCCGTAGACACACACGTCCTTGGAGAGCCGGGCCGGGTCATTGTGGGCGGGGTGTTGGATGTGCCTGGAAACACGATGTTTGAAAAAATGCGCTACCTGGAGAAAGATGCCGACCATCTCCGGAAGCTTATGCTGAGAGAACCCCGGGGTTATCCTGCTGCCAATTGCAACCTGATCCTGCCCCCTTGCGATCCAAAGGCGGATGCCGGATATGTGATCATGGAACAGACCGAATACCCCGGAATGTCAGGGACCAATACCATCGCTGTCACTACGGTGCTTCTGGAGACGGGAATGCTGCCTGCCCGTTCTCCCGTAACAAAACTGACCCTCGAGTCTCCCGCCGGTCTGATCCAGGTAGATGCCAGGTTTTCAGATGGCCGTGTCACCGAAGTCACGTTCGAGAATGTGCCCGCATTCGCCATGCATCTCGATGAAGTTGTGGATGTTCCGGAATTGGGTGAAGTTGTCGTAGATGTTGCTTACGGCGGCATGTTTTATGTCATTGCTGATGCGGATGCTCTTGGGCTGCGCCTGGTACCGAATGAAGCAGCCAGGATAGCTCGCGTGGGAGAGATGATCAAAGCGGCCGCCCAGGAAAAGTTTTCGGTGGTCCACCCGCAGAACCCCGGGATAAAGAATATTACAATTGCGGTTCTCAGCAGCAAGAACGCAGGTCCGGAAGCTGACATGCGCAACACCGTTGTGGTTTCCACCGGGAAGCTGGACTGGGAGAAGCCCGAAACCTGGACAGGGACTCTGGATCGTTCTCCGTGCGGCACAGGCACCTGTGCGAAAATGGCTGCGCTATACGCGAAGGGCGAGCTGGCTCTCAACCAGCCCTTCAGGCATCAGGGAATTTTAGACACTGTGTTCGTGGGTGAACTGATCCGGGAAGCGGACATAGACGCACCATACCCTGCAGCTGTTCCAACTCTCACAGGAAGAGCCTGGATAACAGGTACCGCAAACTACATGCTGGCAGATGACGATCCTTTTCCGGAAGGGTTTACTGTAGGAGATATCTGGGGCGGAACGTGATAGGTGCGCAGAGAGCTACAGGGTGCAGGATTAGCTTGGCAATATAGCCCTCCACGGCAGCGGGTATTTTACGAATAAAGTTCCCCATTAATTTTTAGCATTACTATATTCGCCCTGATTAATCATTTACTTATAGTGTAATGTCCCAGCCTATACGCAAGCTTGCCGCCATCGTTTTTACCGATATTGTCGGTTTTACAGAACTCATGGGCCGGGATGAAGCAAAAGCCATGGCATTGCTGAAGCAACAGCGTACGCTGCTTCGCCCAATTGTAGAGAATTTTAATGGAGAATGGCTTAAGGAGATCGGCGATGGTATTCTCATGTCATTCTCCAGCGCTGTGGAAGCGGTGACCTGCGCACTTGAAGTTCAGCGGATCCTGGCACATAATTCTGAGTTGACACTTCGTATCGGGATTCATATTGGTGATGTGATCAAACAAGATGGAGATGTCTTTGGAGACGGTGTCAATATTGCTTTCCGCCTGGAGCCTTTAGCTGAGCCGGGAGGGATCTGTGTTTCTGAGCGTGTTCATGAAGACATCAAGAATAAACCGGACATCAGCACTGCTTTCCAGGAGGAGCAACTCTTGAAAGGTGTAGATAAACCCATCAATGTCTATTCGATTTTTACTCAGATGGGATCCGTCCCGTCTCCTGAACAGTCAAAATCCCAGCCTGAGATTCAAAAAACATCCAAAAGCAGACTACCCATTCTGATAGCTGGATTGATAATTGGATTAATGATCACTGTTTTTGCAGTCCGACAAACGGGTGAAACTGGCCCCACTCGAAACGGAAAATCC
>DTUG01000059.1 GCA_012964275.1 Fidelibacterota bacterium
ATAGAATAATTAGTATTCATAAAAACTGGTTTTCCATCCTTTCAGCCATTGCATATGTACAATAAAGATCGACTTTCCCAGGTTCATCGTCAAAATCTGAAATTAATATCGCTCCTTCTACGTGACCTAGCTCTAAATACAATTCTTCAAAATACCATGCTCATATAATTAGTATCAATGGAAGACACTCTTTCTAACCAATAATTGGGATTATAATAGAATAATTAATTAAGTTTTTAAATATTAGAAAATTTATCTCTCTAATACATTTAAATGATACGCATCCATTGAATAACTTAATTTAAAAACTGAGGGGAATGATTGAATAAAATACTTTCTTGATGTAATAAATATTAAATCGATTATAGTGGTTACCGCTGCTTGTGTTTGCACAGTAATGTGCATGAAATTTGATTTTGTTTTTGATGTTCCGACTGAACTGATTGGAATCGCGATCGTTTTCCCAATCGTATTTTCAATAAATGCCGCATATGCCAGAAGAGAAAAGGCTCTAAATCACTATTCAGTTCTGAAAGGCTGTGCATACGCTATTCGTCTTACCCATATGCACTGGACAAACATACAAAACGATTAGTTGGTCTCTATAGTGACCTTTTTAAAAATTTATCCAAATACCTGAAATCAAAGAAACAAAAAACTGATACATACAATTATATCATTAGACTTTTCAAGGATATTTCTGTTTCCCATGAAAAACTAAGAAAAGTTGGAGTATCCCCGCCGGAGCTGTCAAAAATAAATGATTATCTGCGTAATATGATTGTGGAGTTCGAGAATATTATCAATATAAAAAATTATCGAACACCTAACTCTCTCCGTACCTACACAAAAGTTTTCTTAAACTTCTTCCCCATAATATTTGGCCCTTTCTTCGCACACATCGCTATTAAGTATAATTTGATTTTTGGGCTGATTCTGGCCGTCCTTTATGGAATTGTCCCTACGTCTTTGGATAATATTCAGGAAGACCTGGAAGATCCATTTGACGGTATCAGGACTGATGATATATCATTAGATTTCCCGGCAATGCTTGAGCCAAGCGTCACAAATGATAATTAATTTTTCACCGGTTTAATTATGCTGCGACAATTTCATTAAAAACAATAGCAATGCTGGAAAGCGGTTAATCACACACCAAATACCACTATCATCAAAAACAAAAAACCCCGCTACTGGGCGGGGGTTGGTTGAAAAGACACTTACAAAACTTTTAACTCCCGAATACTTTTTTCAGTAGTTCAGTAATTCTTTTTTGTGGATTTTTTCTGATT
The DNA here is from genome assembly GCA_012964275.1 of Fidelibacterota bacterium. GTDB lineage: Bacteria > Fidelibacterota > Marinisomatia > Marinisomatales > UBA1611 > UBA1611. Next base: position 1,293 of record DTUG01000059.1, read on the forward strand.
TCTATTTCCTCTTCTGCAATCATAAAAAATAGTCCTTCAATAGCTTTCCGAGTTACATAATACTCTAAGTCAGGGTTTATCTTTTTTACAGAGGGAATTTTATTGTAAACGCCCATAATATCTTTCCAATATTTTGTGGCTTTTACTTTTTTTAAGGAAGATTTAATAATGGGCTTAAACGCTTCTACAAGAGCTGAATTTGTATTTTTATTTAGGTAATCTGTGCCTGCAGTGCTATCTCCTTTAACAATACTAATAGCATCTTTTATAGTCATTTTTTTTATGGCATCAACAAAAATAGGTTTAGCCGAAATACTGGCATCTTCTGCTGCACGGTTTAAGCTAAGCACTACTTTATTTATTTGTTTTTTCATTCCCAGTTGCTTTAGTTTTTTGGATATCCTACTTGCTTCTGGTGGAAAAGGAATTTTTACTTTTTTATTACCATAAAACCCATCCTTTAACGATAAAACATTAACTCCCTTTTCTATTCCTTTGTTAAGAGCTTCTTTTAGGGCACTTGCAGCTTCTTTCTCGCTAAAGGCATTTACTTTCTTGGCTGTTTTTTTTAGTTCGGTGTTAAGTTTATCGGCTGCTTTTTTTAAGTCATCCCAACTTTGGGCAGAGCTGATTATTGGTAAACACAGCAATATAATTAGTAGTTTTTTCATATAAGATTCCATTTCATATCCTAATCTACCCATCATCCCACAAACAAAAAACCCCGCTGCTGGGCGGGGCTTGATGGTTAATCATTTTTCCTTACCTTCTGCAGCCCACCCAATACCATCATATCTATCACCCTCTTTCATCCCGACCGCCCTCCGTCATTTTCCAAGTTGAAATTGAGTTTTTTTAAGAAACAGCAATTCTGAAAGTCATATCAAGTAAATACTGACCAACATCGGTTGTCCGGCGACCCAATCCGCATGAGCTGGCAATGTCCACAGTTTCACCTCGAGTATCCTCTATAGTTCGAAGCAATGCTTTGAGTTGATCCTCGGTCAACTTTTCATGAATAAAACCTGCAACAAATCGTGTTTCTTGCGGCAGTGTGATTTCACTCAGAGCACTATAAAATTCAGGGTCGAGCTTTGGTGGGTCAGCAGCTTCAGCAAGAGGGAAATGGATGTACTCGAGTTTGTGAGTATCTGGCCAAGCCTCAACAAGACGGTTTGAAAAATTTGCCATTTTCTTGAGCGTTTTCGGATGATGAGAAACCATTTCATTATGAAGATCGCCCATACACATGTGTAATCCAATACTTGCGTTTGAGTCTAAACGCTTAACTAACTGGAGCACCCTATTAACTGCAAAACCAGTCGCAAAATAAGGCAAATAGTATGCCAAAGCTAACTCTGTAGGTATATCAAGTTGAATGATGACGTCATTACCTCCAATATTGATTATCTCGTTAGCTTCTTCAGCAAGCCGCCTTGTAAACGAAGACATATAGCGTAGTGCCTTTACAGGGGTCATCATGAGAGGGACTAAATTCCATGCTGAGGGTATACATACCTGAAATCTCACGTGACCAAGACCACGTTCATCACGCAAGCGTTTAAATATGGGGTAGTTTTGCTTGAAATACTCATGATACCCAAAATTCATGTGTTTATGCATTTCTGAAGGCGGGTGGTTTGGTTTAAGTACATAGCGTCCCTTAAAGTCTTTCATGAAACCGTTATCCTCGTGCGGATCCATCTCCTGTACGATTGTCCAATTTTGAGAGTCCGCTGCACATTCGAGAATCGCTGTCATAACGAAACATGATCTTTTCCCAGAGGGGAACTCATCTGTTTTTTCACCAATTTCTCCATCTGGAAGACTGAAAAGATGTTCTCCTAAGATATCAAGACTACGTGCCATGGCATCTTCTTCATTATCAAAGGGTAAACTTCCGATTAATAATACTTTTCGTTCAGTTATATTGTTCATTTTCCTTATAGAAATCTACCCATCATCCCCACAAACAAAAAACCCCGCTACTGGCGGGGCTTAGTGGATTTGAAGTAAAGTTGTTTCATAACTTAATAAAAAAATAATAAATCAATAATCCAACTACCAACCCTTTAAAAAAGGTACCCCAAATAACAACATAATCAGATATGCCAAATTTCTTTTTCCCCCATTCCATATAATTTTTATGCCATTCAACAAATGCACTCATAATTTTTCCTCCTTGCTTAAATCCTATCCCTTTGGGTGGTGGTTTGCTAGTCGGTAGAGTGGGGGTTAGGTGTTTCATTTGTTCTTTAAGTTCTTTTTGCTCCCATCCATCATTAAAAATGCTTGCGGAACTCTATGGAGTTGAACTTGCTATAAACTGATTTTAATGCACTACAGAGTGAGGTTATAAATTCTTCGT
>DTUG01000060.1 GCA_012964275.1 Fidelibacterota bacterium
GATCGCCGCCTTCTTTCACGGAAACCATAAAAGTTCCAATAATGGAAACAACGATGCCAGCCGCAGCAATAAATAAAGGCAGTATAACAAAATTAATATCAAATTTTCCAAGAGCCAGAATACTGGCACCCAAAACCATAGAACCCACAATGGAGCCCACATAAGATTCAAACAGGTCCGCGCCCATGCCGGCAACGTCACCCACGTTATCACCCACATTATCAGCGATAGTGGCGGGATTCAAGGGATGGTCTTCCGGAATTCCAGCTTCCACTTTACCCACAAGATCAGCACCAACGTCTGCTGCTTTGGTATAAATACCTCCGCCCACGCGAGCAAACAAAGCGATAGAAGATGCACCCAAAGAAAATCCTGAAATAACATTTAATACAATTATCATCGAGGCGGCATCTTCCCCATACATTTCCGTATAGAACATGAATAAACCGCCAAGTCCAAGAACACCAAGGCCAACCACACTTAATCCCATTACTGAACCACCGCTGAATGCAACATTCAGTGCTGTGGCTAACCCTGTCCGGGCAGCGTTGGTTGTACGGGTGTTGGCTTTGGTCGCCACTTTCATACCAAGAAAACCAGCCAGTCCAGATGTGACAGCGCCCACAATAAATGAAAGTGAGATCAATGCGCTAGAATCAGCTCTGCCGTAGTTGGCAAATCCAAGCAGGATAGCAACAGCCACAACAAAAATAGCAAGCACTCTGTATTCTGCTTTCAAGAAAGCCATTGCACCATCGGCGATACTTGCACCAATGGATTTCATGCGATCCGTTCCTTCATCCTGTGCTTCGATCCAACTGGTTTTCCAGAATGAATAGACCATGGCCAAACATCCGGCAGCGATTACATACATCATCATTGAATTCATAGGTTTGGATTCACCTTCATTAAATATTGAATTGGTTCATCGCTGAGTTTAGTCCGTGGATTAAAATTGATTCCAAGGCATCTGCTCCCCGCATTACCATATTTTTTGCATCTGATTCATCATCAGAGCGAAATGGTTTTAAAACATACTTTTCCGCTGGACGCATATTTTCACCCGTACCGATTCCCAGGCGTATTCTGGGAAACTGGTCTGATATTATATGATAAATAATATTTTCCATTCCGCGGTGGCAGCCATCTCCTCCTTTTGGACGAATCCGGATTTTCCCAAGTGGAAGATCCACATCATCAACCACCACAAATATGTCTTGTGGAAATAAATTCCAACGATTTGAAACATCTTTTACCGCAATGCCACTGCGATTCATACCTGTGGTTGGCTTCACTAGCAACACTTCGCGTCTTTGATGCTGCGCCAATACATAATCTCCCTTCCCGAGTTTGAATGAAAGTCGTTGCCTGCGGGCAAGTTCGTCCAAGACCCAAAATCCTGCATTGTGTTTTGTGCTCGCATATTTATCACCGGGATTGCCAAGACCAATTATGGCAATCATGATTAATCAGCTTTATCTCCAGAATCTTCTGCGGGTGCTTTACCGTCAGTTTCTTCACTGGGCGTTCCGTCTTCTTCGACTAGCTCTTCACCTTCGACCAATTCTTCTTCCTCTTCAACAACAGGTTCTTCTTCAGCTGCAGGTGGATGGATAGAAACAACATTTAAGTCTCGCGCGGAAATGATAGAAATCTCTTTATCCTTAACCTTAACATCAATTACACTATATGAACTGTTCATCTCCAACTCAGTTATATCCAGTTCAATCTGCTCAGGAACATCAGTCGGTAAACACTCGAGTTCGATCTGGGTAAGTGATTGCGAAAGAACACCTCCTTCTTTTACTCCTTCAGCATCACCAACCAACACCAACGGCACTGAAATGTTGATTTTCTCTGAGCGACGAACGCGCATAAAATCAATGTGCATCACATCATCCGTGACCGGATGATATTGCAGTTCCTTGATCATTACATACTTTGTGGCGCCGGCAATGTTTATTTCATAAATACGCCGTCCAGAATGAATTGCCTGGTATATGGCCAATCTATCTACGGTTATATTCATCGTTTCTTCTCCCTTAAAGTAAAGGACACCTGGAACTTGTCCATTGTTTCGCAGAGTTTTGGCGCTCTTTTTTCCCGTTAGGATTCGATCTTCTACATTCAGTTTATAATAAGGCGAATTCATTATTTTTCTCATCGTTAAAATTCAAAAAGGGCACTAACTGATTCACCATTGTGAATCCGGTTAATTGCCTCACCAAATATTTTTGATACGGTAATAATTTCCATATTTCCCATACGTTTTTCTTTAGGGATATGGATAGTATCCGTTAAAATAATTTTTTCAATCGGTGCATTCTTTAATCTTTTAATCGCTGGTCCAGACAACAAACCATGAGTAGCTACAGCCATGGTGGATTTTGCACCTTCCTTTTTGGCGGCATTTGCTGCATTAACAGTCGTCCCTGCTGTATCAATCATATCATCAACAATCAACACATCTTTATCCTTTAAGTCCCCAATCAAATGACTGATCTCCGCTTTGTTTGGTGCGTATCGTCGTTTATCAATTAAGGCGAAATGCATATTCAATCTTTTTGCATAAGCTTGACTCATTCCTGCTGAGCCAATATCTGGAGCTAAAACAACTGTTTCTTCGGGATCAAGATTTTGCTCAGCTATGGCATCCAAAAGCACCATCCGACTGTACAAATGATCAAATGGAATTTTTACAAATCCCTGTATTTGTGTGCTATGCAGATCCATGGTAATTATTCTATTTGCACCCATAGCTGTGAAGATATCCAGCATGACCCGGGAAGAAATAGGTACTCGAGGTTGATCTTTACGATCCTGTCGGCCATATCCATAATACGGGATTACTACTGTCACCCTATCAGCTGAAGCCCGCACAGCCGCGTCTACCATTAAAGCCAGTTCTATAATGTTTTCTGCTGGACCATTCGTGGATTGTACCAGAAATACGTCATGGCCACGAATATTTTCTTCATACTTGACCCAGATCTCATCATCCGCAAAAGTACGAATAGAAATATCTCCCAATGCACAATTCATTGAATCAGCTATTTTTCTTGCCAATTCCGGATTACTTCTCCCGGAAAAAATCTTTAAATCTTTCATGTTTTCCTATTAACCAAATTAACAGCTGGGGTGCAGGGACTCGAACCCCGACTGCCGGGACCAAAACCCGGTGTCCTACCTTTAGACGACACCCCAAAAAGGGTTGGACCGGAATTACTGTGAGATGGAAGTGGGATGAGAAATGATGGTGCGGTATTTGGAGGATAAATCTGACTCCGCCGCTTTGGCTACGGCTTCGTCATCAAAAATCCCAAACACAGTCGAGCCACTGCCCGACAGACTGGCATACCGGGCGCCATTCACCCGGATCATCTCTTTAATTCGCCCAATCTCTGGATATGCAGGAATTACGATCGCTTCGAAATCATTCTCAAAAAACTCAAGGGGAACATTTTCCCCTTGACTAAAGTCCGCGAAGCTAATGGTGTCTCTGGAACCATCCAAAATCTTTTTACTCTTGCGATATGCCCAACCCGTATCAATACGGATATCTGGGACTACCAATAAATAAGTCCCTGGGATTACCACTCGAACTGGTGTCAGTAATTCACCAATACCATCACCGATTTGCGTATAACCTTTTACAAAAAAAGGCACATCAGCACCTAATTCAACACCGATAGTCTCTATTTCTTTATCAGATACATTTAATTCATAAAGTTGGCGAAGACCTTTTAACACTGTGGCCGCATTGGATGAACCACCTCCCAATCCACCACCGGGTGGAATATTTTTTTCACATTGGATCGATATACCGTCCACTTCAAATCGATCCACCATTTTTTGCCATGCTTTTACACAGAGATTGGATTCATCATTTTCAAGCCAATCCACATTGGAAAAAAAATCACATCCCGAATCTCTTTTTTCTAACGTAATTGTGTCGTGGAAATCCAGTTCCTGCAATAGAGTGTGAATGTTGTGGTATCCATCTGGTCGCTGGCCCCTGATTTGAAGGCCAATATTGACCTTGGCAAAAGATTTGAGACAAATTTTCGTCATTCATTTTTACATAGCGTGGCAACCGCCTGTACAGCCCAACCCGAACCATCTCCAACAAAACTGAGATGGTCTATAGTGGTGGCTTTTACGGAAACCTGGGATTCGTCGACCTGCATAGAATAGGCCAGGTTATATCTTATTTGTTGAATATGGTCCGCCAGTTTGGGTTTTTGGAGAATGATGGTGGCGTCCACATTGTTGATCTCGAATCCTGCTTCCCGTACTCGGTTTGCAGCATCAGATAAAAAGTGACTGCTGGGCATATCTTTCCAGGCGTCATCATCACTTGGGAAAAATTGGCCAATATCTCCAAGCGCTGCAGCGCCAAGAAGTGCATCCACAACAGCATGGATTAATGCATCACCATCCGAATGTCCAACAGAACCAAATGTAGATGGAATCTTAACACCCCCGATAATGAGTGTTTCTCCTTCTGCCAATTGATGTACATCGGTGCCCGTTCCTGTTCTGATCATATTTTATTCCTGTGCCCTTCCTTGAACCTTTCGAAAGGTAACGGCTTCTGCTCTTTCCCAATCATCCTGGGTCGTGATCTTAAAATTATCCGGATGGCCTTCCACCAAACCTATTGAAAATCCCATTGCCTCCATCAGTGTTGACTCATCTGTTGCGATTATATTATTACGATCTGCATTTTCATATGCCTGCATTAATTTATACCTGTTGAAGGTCTGCGGTGTTTGGGCCAGCCAGATTTTGTTGCGGTCAATGGTTTCTTTTACTTGACTATTGTCAGATAATTTAACCGTATCTGAACAGGGGAGAGCAATTATGGCTCCATCGTATTTATCACAAGCAGAGATGGATGCAGTAATTAATTCTTCTGTGACAAATGGCCGAGCAGCATCATGAACACAGATCAATGTGCTTTCTAAATCAGTGGCTAAAACACCATTTTGAACAGAATTCTGTCTATTGGTTCCACCAAGAACTGCTTTTATATTTTTTCCAACTGAAATAGAGTTCAATATTTTTTCAATTGATTTAATAGATTTTTGTTGTACCACCACTATTATTTCATGGATTACACGAGAAGAAATAAATGGTTTTATTGTATGAAACCATAGAGGGTGAGATTCTATTATTTTAAACTGTTTTTCAACACCGAGCCTAGTGCCAGACCCAGCAGCAGGTATTACAGCAGAAACCTTCTTCATAGTAAACCTAGGGGTTCCTTAATAACTGATAATTCTAATGGTAAGTTTAAATTGCGTTTTTTCTTGCTCTCAAGTCTTACTGGAGGCATCCAATACTTTAGACGGTCAAAGAATAAGCATAGCATCGCCATAGCTTAAAAAATTATAACCATTTTTCTTAGCCTCCCGATAAGCCTTCATCAGAAAATCGCGATCCGCAAAAGCACTAACCATCATCATTAGAGTTGACTTTGGCATGTGAAAATTGGTGACCATAGAATCGACCATTTTGTAATCGTACGGAGGATAGATAAACTTATCAGTCCAGCCACGCTTTGGAGAGACCATGAACCCGGATACAACCACTGTTTCCAAAGCTCGAACAGTGGACGTGCCCACAGCTACAATCTTACGGTGTTTTTTCTTGGCCTCATTGATCGCCAAAGCTATCTTTGGCGAAACTTCAAAATATTCCGAATCCATCTGATGACGGTTCAGATCTTCAACCTGCACTGGACGGAATGTCCCCAAACCTATATGGAGGGTTATATATTCTATTCTAACACCTTTGTTAACTAGTTTTTTTAGCAACCCGTTTGTAAAATGAAGCCCTGCAGTCGGTGCCGCAACTGCACCGCGTTCCTTAGCATATACAGTCTGGTAGCGTTTTTTGTCATTAGGTTCCGAGTCACGAGTTATATAGGGCGGCAGAGGAGACGTACCAATACGATCGATTACATTATGTAAATCTATGTTATCATCGTACTCAAACCGAACGACTCGCCCGCCAGAAACAGTATTATCAATAACATCGCACATGAGTTTGGACGTGAACGTCAATTTATTCCCAATCCGAACTTTTCGAGCCGGGCGAACCATGACCTCCCAAAGACCGTTAGCTAGTTCCCTGAGTAGAAAAACCTCTACTTTTGCATCGGTACGATCCTTACTAGCAAATAACCGAGCCGGGAAAACTTTAGTGTTATTCAGAATTAATAGGTCGTTTTTCCGTAAATAATCAGTCAAATTCAGAAACTTTCTGTGTTCAATCTTCTGAGAATCCCGGTGCAAAACCATAAGCTTCGAATAATCCCGTCTTGGTTCGGGATATTGGGCTATATATTTCTTCGGCAGAAGGTAATCAAAATCATGCAATTTATATTTTCTCTTTTTTTCAATCATTTAAATAACCTTTGTTGATTAGTTTTAATTTCTTTTCCTAGTAATTCAAACGCAGCTTTTTGTGCTACCCGTCCCCGAGATGTTCTCTGCATAAAACCTTCCTTAATAAGGAACGGTTCATATACATCCTCGATCGTTGCTGCATCTTCACCAATAGCCACTGCTAATGATTTCACCCCAACGGGTCCGCCTGAAAATTTGTCGATCAGTGTACTCAAAATACGGCGGTCCATATCATCAAGTCCGATTTTATCAATTCCTAATTGATCGAGCGCAACTTTAGCAACACTGGCACTTATTAGTCCGTCGGCTTTAACCTGAGCATAATCCCGAGTTCGTCTTAAAATACGATTGGCAACCCGGGGGGTTCCCCGGCTACGATGAGCCAATTCCATTGCACCTTCATCGTTAATTTTCACCTCAAGAATATCTGCCGAGCGAAGAATGATATGAAATAAATCTTTCGGTTCATAATAGTCCACTCGCAGCACCACTCCAAAGCGGTCGCGCAGAGGTGATGTAAGATTTCCTAAGCGGGTTGTGGCACCAACAAGAGTAAATGGTTCAATATTTAGTTGTATGCTTCTAGCACTAGGCCCTTTGTCAATCATAATATCAATAGTGAAATCCTCCATGGCAGAATAAAGATATTCTTCTACCACGCTGTTTAACCGATGAATCTCATCAATAAAGAATACATCTCGATGTTCCATATTGGTTATCATTCCCGCCAAATCACCAGCCCGCTCCAAAACCGGACCCGAAGCATGCTTTACATTTACATTCAATTCTCGTGCTACAATATTTGCCAAGGTAGTTTTTCCTAGCCCCGGAGGACCAAAAAGAAGAACATGATCCAGGGCATCACCACGGCCATTTGCGGCATCGATAAAAAGTTTTAGATTACCTACCAGTTCCTTTTGACCAATGAATTCATCAAGCTTGGATGGGCGCAGGGATTTTTCAACCGCCAAATCTTCTTCTAGCGGAGTTGGATCATTAATATAAACTTCTGTCATATAGGGAATCGGATGTAAATCGGGTGAAATTTGAGCTTAAAGATACAATCTCAAATAAGGGTCACCAAGTGGACTTCAGTGAGTTTTATTAGTATAAAGGCAGGGACTCACGGAGTCTTTTTAGACGTTTGGTGCGATCTTTTGTAAATCTAATAATACTGGAGTAAATATTGTGTCGATCTAAATGGGCTTCAGCGATAATTTCTTCTACACTACCCCCAGTTCGCCAACGATTATCCCAATCCGGTGAAACTGAATATTCATCCACAAGTTTATTGGCAATCCATTTATGCATAAGCCTGAGAGCACCGTTAGTGATTACCATGGCATCCTGCCATTCTTGTTCCGAAATGAGGGAATTGCGGTAATCTACCGGTTGACGCTGGAAAAGTTCCCAACTGATAGCTGCTACCACTTTTACATTTGGTCCTTCTTCTTTGAGTTTGGGAAGAATCTGCACTAAGGAATTTGTAGAACTTGTCCCCCGAATAATTACAACACCTTCTTTTTCTTTATCTGCATCATAATCTTTAATGAGGTATGCGCCTTTTGAAACTTCATAATGGGAAGATATGCCTAAAGCTTTTCGATCGGGGATTTCCACTGGTGGCCGAGTGAGATGGATCGCAATAATGGGAACATCAGTTTGCAGGGCCGAGGCTAGAGCTGGAGCTACCTCATTGTGTTCCCAAGGATGAAGATTAATAATGTGACCATCAGGAAAAAGCTGAGTAACACCGGGGGCAAAAATACCAAAATGAGTACGGCTATCTTCTGCCGTTTCAGGACCAGAATGACCGGCAACCCAAAGCAGGCGACCAACTTTAATCTGGGAATCTTGGGCAATTTGACTAAAAAGACGAACAACTCCATACTTTAGATAGCTGAATGAACCATAGGTGCTAAACGCACCTAAGAACCCATTATAATTCTCATAGGTATCTGGGTTAAAATTCACTGTGGCCAATCCCGCCATCATACCAGCATTGGTGAATTCCGTAATTCCTTGGGGCATGAGCGGGCTTTGGGGATTGGAATCCCGGTTAAACATTCCAAGATCTTCCGCATTTCCATATCCTTTCGCAAAACCAGAAATATTAGTAGAGTCGGCTAAATCAGCACTCATGGCGATAAACAAAGGACGGCCATAATGCTCCCGGCTGAAAGTATTTAACCAAGATACGACCTTCGAAAAACCAATTCGGTTTGGTGCTTTTTCACCTGGCAGTAAAAAAAGATCCCGAGGATATTGGGTAAAATCAAAGATCTTTTTATCCTCAAGCGGGTTAGATAATGAAACAGTACAGGATGAAATTTCTTTCGGAACTGACTCACCAATTTCTACCAATTCATCTGCCAAATAATCCACTAAATCTTGATTGCTTTTCAAAACAGAAAATACTGTTGTAAAATAAGATATAGCCTGTTCCACTTGATCCCCCCAAGATTCAGCTTCTGGGGCACCAAAATCGTGGAATTGCACACTATATTTATCTGTAAAGTCCAGTTTTGTTTTCCAGAATAATTCAGAGTTTCGCTTATGGGGAACACCATGCGATTTTTCATCATATACATAATATCCTCTTCCTTTCCGGCTCTTGGCATAAATCATCTTGGGCACGTGTTTCTGATCGTTGGTTACTAAAAGATCAAAATATGCCTGTGTGAATTTTTTCCAATCCTCATTATTATCACATCCCTCAACATGCCAACCCTTCTGCGTGAAAAGATCACCTGGAGAACCATGAACAATAGAACTAAATGGACGGCTATCGATCCCATAGTCGTTCCAATCTACGTAATACACTAAATTATCTAATCCCAATCCCCAAGCAGAGTTGAGAGTTTCATGAGTAGCTCCGGTCGTAAGTCCGCCTTCTCCCTCAAACGCAAATACTTTAACATCACCTACTCCAGCTAATTTTAAAGCTAGGGCTTCTCCCGCAGCAGGTGGAGAGCCATGTCCGCTGGGTCCAGTATTAAATTTAAAAAAAAGTGTTTTACCTGCCATTTCCGCATGGCCGGGCAAACCTCCAACACGTCGCAAAGTTAGTAAGTCTTCCCAAACCAATTGGTGTTCTTGCCCTTTATAATTCAAATATCTTTTTTCACCGGTTTGATTGTACTTTATTCGCAACGCTTCATTCAACACGGCTAATGTAGAGTACACCATGGGATTATCATGGCCGGCTACCAATACAAATCTATCTGCGAATCGTTTGCCGGGTTCCCGGATATCCCATCTCATTGCTCCAGATAGAAGAGTAATAAGCATACCATGAACCTTGGAGCGGGATCCTCCTGGATGTCCACTCTGGCGCAAATTAAGCATTATATCAATACACTGATCGATGAGATCTTTGGTAATCTCCCAATATTTAAAATATTGATTTAATTCTACTGGGGATTTCATGCTACTTTTTCTTTACTATTCAACACTTGGGATAAAAACAAACCAGTATAAGATTCTTTTACCGTCACAATATCTTCAGGGGTACCAGCAGCTACCACAGTTCCACCTTTATTACCTCCCTCTGGACCTAAATCAATAATCCAATCAGACGTTTTTATCACATCTAAATTATGCTCTATTACTACAACTGTGTTTCCCCTATCAACTAACTTTTGCAAAACATCTAACAACACACGGATGTCCTCAAAATGTAAACCAGTAGTGGGTTCATCCAGGATATACATTGTTTTAGCTGCACTAACTTTAGAAAGTTCCGTGGACAACTTAACCCGTTGGGCTTCACCCCCGGACAGTGTCGTGGCCTGCTGACCCAGATGAATGTATCCCAGTCCTACATCATACAATGTCTGCAATTTTTTCTTTATTGGGGGAATATTCTTAAAAAATTTTAGAGCATTAGTAACCGGCATATCCAAAATATCAGCGACAGATTTCCCACGATACTTTACTTCCAGCGTTTCTCTGTTGTAGCGTTTGCCATTACATACTTCGCATGTTATATATACATCTGGTAAAAAATTCATTTCAATTTTAATAATACCATCCCCTTTACAGGATTCACAACGGCCTCCCTTCACATTGAAGGAAAATCTGCCTGGCTTATATCCCCTAATCTTGGATTCCGGCAACTTAGCAAATAAATCACGAATGTGCGTAAAAACGCCTGTATAGGTGGCAGGATTTGACCTTGGGGTACGACCGATAGGTCTTTGATTGATCTCCACCACTTTATCCAAGAATTGTGTTCCGTTTATAGATTCATGAGGCAATGGATAGGCCCGGGCACCACTCAGTGACTTCGTGAGGGCAGGATAGAGGGTCTCATTTATTAAAGTGCTTTTGCCGCTACCGGACACACCGGTGACTACAATAAATCGGCCCAGCGGAAATTCCACGTTTACTTTTTTAAGATTGTTGCCTTCAGCGCCCCGCAAAATCAGAAATTCAGATTTTGAATTACGGCGAAAATTCGGGGTTTTAATTTCTCGTTTTCCGGATAAATATTGCCCAGTAAGTGAATTTTTCACGTGGAGTAATTGTTTCGGTTTGCCGGCATAAATAATCTCACCACCCAATTTTCCCGCACCTGGACCTAAATCTATGATATAATCAGCAGCTTTCATGGTGTCCCGATCATGTTCGACAACTAGTATAGAATTCCCAATATCGCGAAGGGTTTTCAATGTATTGAGCAAACGGTTATTATCTCTCGGGTGTAATCCAATAGATGGTTCATCCAATATATATATAACACCCATAAGTTGAGAACCAATTTGAGTAGCCAGACGAATTCGCTGTGCTTCGCCCCCAGAAAGCGTAGCAGCAGAACGATCCAATGTAAGATAGCTCAAACCCACATTAATAAGAAAACTGAGTCGCTGGTGAATCTCTTTCAGGATTTGCCCCGCAATAGCCAATTCCATTTTGGTTAAAGAAAGTTCATCAAAATAAGTTTGGATTTCGGTGATAGACATAGCTGACAACTCCCCCAAGTTCATCCCACAAACTTGTACACCTAAGCTTTCCTTACGGAGACGGGCTCCATGGCATTCGGAGCATGGGCTCATACTCATAAACTGTTCAATCCATTCTCGAATACCAGTAGATTTTGTCTGTTTGTAACGTCGTACCAAATTCGGAATGGCACCCTCCCAGCCACCAGTATAAGTACCAGTCCAACGTTCTGATCTATACTGCATTTTATATTTATTATCGCCAGTTCCATAAAGAAGAATCATCCTCACTTCTGGACTAAGCTTAATCCATGAGGTTGTAAAGTTGAACTCCAAATGACGCGACAAACTTTTAAGAATGCTGCCGTACCAATTCCCTCTGGGTTGTTCCCCCAGTGGAGCGATGGCACCCTGGATTAAGGATTTATTTTTATCCGGAACTACCAGTTCCGGATTTACTTCCATGTGAGAACCAATACCATCACACTTAGTACAAGCTCCATAAGGCGAATTAAATGAGAACATCCGTGGTATTAATTCTTCCATACTAATTTCACAATCAGGACAGGCGAAATGTTCGCTGAAAATATGTTCTTTATCCGGAAGTTCATGAACCAACAATAATCCGTTACTAATTTTCAAAGCAAGTTCTACAGATTCAGTCAATCGCTCATGAATTGTTTTCTTTAGAATTATCCGGTCTACCACTACTTCGATTGTGTGTGTTTTCTTTTTATTCAAAATAATTTTATCATCAACTGCTAATACTTCCCCATCCACACACACTCGTAAGAATCCTTCGCGACGAATTTCTTCAATCACACCTTTATGTTCACCCTTTCGACCACGAATCAACGGTGCAAGAATATGGATTTTTGTCCCCAGTTTAAACTTTCGAATTATGTCTACAATTTGTTGAACCGATTGTTTCTGAATCGGCTTTCCACACTTCCAGCAGTGCGGGACACCTATATGAGCAAAAAGTAATCGCAGATAGTCATGAATTTCTGTAACAGTTCCTACGGTAGAGCGGGGATTGCGAGCAGTGGTCTTTTGCTGGATAGAAATAGCGGGAGAAAGACCATCGATGGCATCCATGTCTGGCTTTTCCATCAAACCCAAGAATTGTCGGGCATATGATGATAAAGATTCTACATAACGACGCTGTCCCTCAGCATAAATAGTATCAAAAGCCAGTGAAGATTTCCCCGAACCGGATAAACCTGTAATTACCACCAGTTTGTCACGAGGAATAGCAACATCAATATTTTTAAGATTGTGCTGCCGGGCACCTTTTATTATGATTTTATCAGTCGGTTTGGCCATATATAAAACCCCACGGGCAAGTCAAATTTTGTGCATCATTGAATTTACAGTTGTTATTAAATGTAGCCAAAAAACGATTTGCAATTATTCCTATACTTGCTTTGGGGTGGTCTTTACTTGACTCCCCCAATTATTTATGCCTACTTTGACATATGGGATCACTAAAAAACCATATTCTTATATCCATGCCCCATATGGGAGACCCCTTCTTTGGAAAATCAGTGGTTTTTATCTGCGAACACAATACAGATGGAGCGATGGGCTTGATCATTAATAAACCTTTCAAAGAACCAAATCTCAATGACCTACTTGAAAAGCTCTATATAGATGATGACAGTTTACTTTCTTTATCAGTAGATATTTATTTTGGTGGTCCAGTGCTTTTAGAAAGAGGTATCATCTTACATTGTGCTGACTTTGAATCAGAAGGCACTATCGGCATTTCTAATGAGTTTGCCATTACCAGCCAGAAAACCATTTTAAAAGAATTGCAAAATCAATCAAACATGCGTCATAAACTGATTTTGGGGCATGCTGGATGGAGCCCGGGACAACTTGAAAGAGAAATAGAGAATGGTGACTGGTTATTACAATCTACAACTCAAGATTTCGTATTTGAAGTACCAGCAGATCAGATGTGGCAACAGGCTGCGGGCTCTATTGGAATGGATGTAGGTGATATTTCAGGTATTGGCGGACAAGCTTGAAAAGAATCTCTATTTAACTTAAAAAATATTCCCATAGCATAAATAGGAGAGTGGTTTCTTTTTAAATAGCCTTAGCGGAAGAGTGCTTGGATGGTGGCGTTTGATTCTGCCAATCGGTCGCTCAACAGTTTTACCACGTAGGTGTGGAGTTCTGTGGCTTTCTCCGGGGCTTCCAGATTCATCTTCTTAAAATTCTCCTTGGATAAATAGTTTATCCTACAATCTACATCGGTTACTACGGAAGCAGATGCTTTAGACCCCAGGTATAGACTTACCTCTCCTACGACTGTCCCCGGCCCTAAGGTTTTCAGGCGAATCTGTTTCCCTGTACCTGAATCCAACTTCACCGTGATATGGCCAGATTCGAGAAAATAGATACCTCCCGGGTTTTTACCCTGTTCAATAATAACTGTGTCTGCGGGAACATCCCGGTCTTCTAAATATCCCGAAATTTGGGTGAACATGGTTCTAAAAACGTTATTATCCCAAGGTCTGGAAACGGCATCGGAATCCTTCAGAACAGATTGAATAATTTGCTCTTCGCACCACTCCAGTCCGTGATCTAGATCCACAAAAGTTTGAATAATATTAGAATCATCCGGGATGAGCCCCTCAGTTTTTAACTGGCCGGCCATGTCTTCACTCAATCCGCAGAGCAGTACCTGGAATTGGTGTTTTTCGGCCATGATCTTCAGTTTATTAAAACTATTCACCACCGATGAGTCCAGACCAGTCACCTGCCGGAAGTCGAACAAAAGATATTTCAGCGGATCGGTGGCGGCACTTTCAATGCGGTCTAATACCCGTTGTAAAAGCCGGTTCGCGGTGCCAAAGAAAATGAATCCCTGCAGGGGCAGGATGAAAATCTGGTCGCCATTGTCCTCCAGGATTTGCCGCAAGTGTTCGGAGCGTTCCACATTGCTGTTGAAGGTTTTGCCGGTAAGTTCATGCTTGATCACCTCCACCTTGGAATAATTGATCACAAAGAGAACGATGGACATGAGCAGACCGATGACAATCCCCTCCAGGAAACCTACGGTGCCGATGACAATAAGAATCAGCAGAATGACCAGATAATCGCTCTTGTGCAGCCGTTTCCATGTGTCCACCAGCCACTCCACTAAAAATTCCAGGCCCAGATTCAAGAGCAAGCCGCCGAGGATCACCTTGGGGAAAATTGATAACACTTGCGCTCCAACAAGCAGGGCAATGCCGCAGAAGACTGCCACAATAATGCTGGGGAGCCGGGAACGGGCGCCGATATTGTAAGCCATGGATGTCTCGCTGAGAGTCAGGTATCCCGCCGGTGTCCCGGCCAGACCTACCAGGATGTTGCTGTAACCGGTTAACCGCAGTTCCTTATCTAAATCGAAATCCTCCTTCACAATCAGTTCCAGCCCGCTATAGTTAAACAGAATCGAAATAGCGTTCAGGATCATCATGGTGGCAATTGCGGGTAGGTGCACAATGAAAAGATCCCATCGAAAATCAGGAACATACTGGAACGGCAGCCCGGGGAAGAGTCCACCTTCCGGAAATGGTCCCAGTAAAAAACCTCTGTTTTCCAATTCCCCAAAAGTGAAACCCTGGGCAAACATGATCCCATAGAACAGGATAATGCTCCCGGCCAGAATTCCCGGAGTTAAGAAATAATGACTGAATCTACGGCCGGCTAGAAGCAAAACCACAGCAAAGACCAGCCCCGGCAGCCATTGGAGCAAGGTGCCGCTATCAATAAAACGCCCAACGTTGGCCAATGTCAAATCCATATCCGTCATCATGGTAAAGGAAAATTTGACAATGAGCCAGCCGGTTCCCGCCAGAAATCCGCCCACTACAGGAAATGGAATAAAGCGCACCAGTTTCCCTAACTTGAAGCGGCCCAGGATCCAGAAAAACAATCCCACAAGCACCGAAGTAATGCCAATGGCAACAAAGATGAATTGATAAGCTTCCTCAGCTGTCATTTGCCCGCTTATGCCTGCCCCTAGGCTGGCGGCCATGAGGGCCAAAATGGCGATGGGAATATCCTGGGGGGCAATCAGGATCAGTGGATAGGTGGCAGTGATGGCAGAAAAAAGAGCGAAAATGACCGATCCCACCAGAAGAATTCCAATCCCCTGGGACAGATAGGGCGAGAGTGGTCCGGTAAAAATAAGAGCAGCCAGAGCCATGGCTGACACCACAAAGATGATACCATTAATGGTTCCAGCAATCAGGCTGGGAATAAAATCAGATACTGCAGAATCTTTGGTCATCCTAAACTTATTCAGGAACCAAGAATTTACGATTTTGTCTGGTTGAATGGACGACTTAGTATATTTTTCCTCCAGAATAAATATGCCGGAACCCCTAATAGTGTAAGGCCTAGACCAAGAAATGACTGAGCTGGGGCAGTAAAGAAGGTATTTATCATGATTGCTGTGGAAAACAAAATGAAAAATGCCGGAACATAGGGATAGCCCCATACCTTATAAGGCCGATCAAGATCTGGTTGTTTTTTCCTCAAAACAAATACAGTTGACGCTGCAGCTATCCACATCATAAAATTCACAAATACCACCAGCGTGATCAATTCTTCAAACGTTCCAGATAGGGCTAAAATACCGGACCAAACACCTTGAATGATAATGGCATTCCCCGGAGTATGATTTTTTGGGTGGACTTTGGCTGCACTGGGGAAAAATAAGTTGTCTTTTGCCATGGCATAGGTCACTCTGGCACCAACCAGTATATTCCCGTTCAACGCCCCAAACATTGATATGATCATAACAAGGGTAAATAATCCTGCAATACCTTGACCATATAAGGCTCTGGCAGTTGCTTCACCTACTTTTATTTCACCTGCCAGTGCATTCATTGGTAATGCTTTTAAGTAAGTAATATTTATTAAGAGATATAAAACCAGGATTACCAGTGTACCAATGAAAAGAGCTAAAGGAAGATTCCTTTTCGGGTTCTTGATTTCTCCTGCTGTAAATGTAACATATTCCCATCCCCCAACTGTCCAGTTAACTGCTACAAGAGCGACTCCAATTCCAATTATGATTGAACCAAAATCCATACCAGTTGGATTGAATGAAAAATTAATTTGATTGCCAGTTGATATAAAAATTCCTGCTAATGCAAACAGTAAAATGCTTCCAATTTTTAATACTGTAAAAATATTTTGCACCCACTTTCCAAAAAAGATACCCAAATAATTAATAACAGATAAAACCACTAATAATGAAAGAGCAACTAATTGACCGCTAGAAAACGTAAAATTTCCAATACTTACTATATTGGAGTGTGTTGAAAAACTCGGATAAAATGTACCTAAATGTTCTGCAATAGCAACAGCAATAGCTGCATTGGTTCCTGTCACATAAGCACTAAAAGCAACCCAGCCAAAAAGAAAAGCGGGCAAGGGCCCATAGGCCTCCCGCAAATATACATACTGACCTCCGGCTTTTGGCATTGCAGCACCTAATTCTGCAAAGGTAAGGGCACCTGCTATCATTTGCATACCACCTAAAATCCATACAATTAAGATCAATGAAGCTGAAGGCAGTACATCAGCCATGAGTCCAGTGGTCATAAAAATACCCGAACCAATAACAATGCCAATCACCA
>DTUG01000061.1 GCA_012964275.1 Fidelibacterota bacterium
CAATCTGAAGCAGCTGCGGAAGATGCGGTGATCGCCAGTATCAGGGCCGGCCTGGAAGGCTATGCTACAGAGCAATTGATTGCCAATGGCCGTCGATCCTGGCCCACCAATCCATGGGATGCCCTGGAAACAAAACCAGCTGGCTATGCGACTACAAACGCTAATGCGTCTGGGGATGGAGAGTGGCGGTTTACAACAGCCACAAAAAACATCACCCACCAGCGAGGAGACGACTCAATACATCACTGGGACTACGATGAAGGAACCCAGACCGGTAACGCTGCAGCTCCTGGAAGCATGGGTGCAAGAGAAGTAGGAGTTGGTAATTAAGGATATTTCCTTGATCTTTTAGGATCATTTGAGGAAACAAATGAAAGGCTTCGGTTTATAATATGAATCGGAGCCTTTTTATATTTGACTCGTTGCGACAATGAAACAAACCCGGACAAAATCAAAAAGCGGCTTTTCGCTATTGGAGCTGGTGGTGGTCATATCCATTTTGGGCATTCTCACTGCCGCGGCCTACCCGGCCTACAGCAAAATGCAGGCCCACACACAGAAAAATCGCAATATTGCCAATATGAACGTTATCCGAGAAACATTCTTCCAGTATTATTACCGGATGCACCTAGACGGCAATCCCCACTTCCCCACCGCCCCCCAAAACGAAGAAAGCGTTATGAATACTGCCTGGGCCGCCACGCCCATAGATTCCACCATATCATTGGTTACCCCGAATGACCTCTTCAGTACCGGGGATGTACCCATGAACGCTAATGGAAACCCCTTTTACTACAACACCACCTACCAGGAATTACCGGATGGCCGCATGCGCCATACGATCATTATTGAAGACCGTGATGATGACAGCCCGTCCTACAATGAATCACTGATTTATACAATTTAGGCTTATATTCGGCTGCCCCAATTGTAAAATAAGGGGATTTGATTCATGTTTACAGCTGCCAGCGATAGAAATACCCATGGTGCCCAGGATGGTTTTACGCTTGTGGAGTTAATCATCACAATCATGTTACTGGCTATTCTCGGGGTGGCTGCGTTCACGCGCCTGCGCGATTCCACAGGGCCGATCCGTCTGAGAGCAGCCATCGATCAGATCACATCCGATATAGAGCTGTCCAAAAGTTTTGCCATGGCCAGGCATGACACGATCACCATTGTTTACAATTCCGGATCGGATAATTACCAAATATTCAGCGGCCCAACCGGATCACGGACGGCACTGTCCGATTTCCCCGGCAGCAACAACGGCACTGTCTCCCTGGCAGGGGTGGAATATACCGGTGTAGATATCTCTGCGGTCAGCTTCAATGGCGGAAACGAATTGAGCTTTGATCCCTGGGGCAATGCTCTTTCCGGCGGAACCGTAACCTTGAACGGCACTAAAGTCATTACCATACACAGTTTAACCGGATACTGGGAAATTTCGGAATAACTGATGGCGAAGCATTTTAAGGGATTTTCCCTGATCGAAGTGCTGATCGTGACCGTTCTAATGTCAGGATCATTTGTCGTATTCTATTATGCACTGAACCAGGGAAAAACAGTTCAGGCAAAGTCTCAGCTGCGCACGATCCAGGCGATACTTCTCAATCATAAGATCAATGAGATACGCAGCCGAAATTTTGATGAGAACAGTTCAGCCCCCTGGTCATCCACTCTGGGACCGGATACGGGGGACAGTTTCTATGATGATGTGGATGATTATCATAACCAGGCAGTAACAAATTTCACCGAATACCCGTCCTATTCCTGCAGCACAAAGGTGGACTATGTAAGCCCTGCCACTGGATTTCATACACCGGCAGGGGGAATCACTGACTACAAGCGGGTCACTGTCATGATTTTTCACAGGACCCTTTCGGCCATGCTTGACACGTTTATCGTAAGTCCAGCCAGCTAATGTTGTCCCGTTTAAAACAGCCCCATTGGAAACTGCAGGCCACCGGCGGCTTCAGCCTGATAGAAATGGTGATCGTGATCCTGGCCATTGGAATATTTGGCTCGCTGGCGGCGACCATGCTGGCCAACGGTGCCACTATTTATGCAAAAACCATGGAAAAAAAGCGATTCATCGCCCAGGCCCGCTCATCCTACTGGCGACTGAACCGGGAAACCGGACTGCAGCAGAAAAAAGCCAATTATATCAACTCCACTCAAAATATGGTCAATATCGCCACAGCCACCGGCAAGACCGTCCAGGCAACCCTGACCGGTGAGACCAACCTTAATCTATCAATTTCAGGCAGCAGCCACCTGTTATCAACCACAACCTTGAATGATTCGTCAAGGTTTTCATATCTAACCGACCAGTTCAATGAAATATCCATCCCAGCTGGACAATCACTCACACAATCTCAGTCCCAAAATGTACATTTGATGCAAATTGATATAAAATACCAGTCATCCGGCAATACAATCCGCTTCAAAAGCTTTGTTTTCCCGCAAAATATCCGATTTGGTCAGGAAATGCCGTACCATGAATAAAAAAGTAAAACATATCGATAAAATCATGGGTGCGGATGATGGAGCCATTTTTATGGCATCGACCCTGGGCGTTTTTGTTATACTGAGCCTTTTTTCTATGTTTCTCCTGCGTTTCATTATCAATGAAAACAGGGATATGGGTCATTATATCATGGACATAAAAGCACGGAATCTCGCTTTAAGCGGGATGGAACGTGGCTTACAGCAGTATAGGTCCACCCGTTCCCCGGCAACGATACAAGGAACCTTCAATACAGGCAATTACAACATAGTTTATGATACCTTACGGAACGAATCACAGTCAAACCTGCCTTATACAAACTATGTCTGCATGAAAAGCCGAGCCACCATTGATAAGGTCGAAAGGAATGTGAGGCTTTATTTATCATCTTTTCCGGAAGCATTTTGCATGTCTTTTTATGGCAATAATGAAGGCAGCGCTACCTTCTCCCCGGCACAAGGATCAATTACAGGCCCAATTTTTTTCCGGGGAGATATCTCCACAACTATTGTTAATCCAACCAATACAAAATATACCAGTACAGGAAATGGGGGTATACTATTGAGCTCATCCCCTCCTTTCCCAAGCTTGAGCACGACTGATTATGAAGCGCTTTTAAACAGTATCAATTATAGCCATAGCGGAAGCTCCTATAACAACTTTGCCCTGTCGTTTGACAGAGTCAATGATTATGTAAAAATCAATAATACAAATGACATTAATCTGGGGACACATACCCAACGCACGATCGAGGCCTGGTTCAAGGTAGATAATAAAGACCTGTCAGCCAAACAGGTGATCTATGAAGAAGGCGCTCATATTCGAGGCCTGAATATATACATTTACAGTGGCAGCCTTTATCTGGGCGGCTGGAATGAACCCAATGGCGAGAGCAATTGGGAAGGAACGTGGTTATCAACTGCAGGCATCCAAAATAATACCTGGTATCACGTAGCCCTGACACTGAACGGTGGAAACTCCGTCAGCAATAATGCCTTAAAGGGATATTTGAATGGTGTAGAATTCGGTTCAGGAAGTGGTTCAAAGCTTTGGGCGCACTCCGGGGATATCGCCATTGGCCGGAATGGGGGCACAAAATTCCTGCAGGGTGGTGATG
>DTUG01000062.1:0-3032 GCA_012964275.1 Fidelibacterota bacterium
CGGCTTGTTTTCATCTTTCGCTTTTTGGAATGCTTCATCCCCCCATGGATACCAGTCCACGGGATTATTCTTGTGCTGCAACAGGTAAGGGCTCTGTGAAAAGGAAAGGCGATTCACGTGCGTCTCAGGTTCCTTTTTTTCCGGGGCCGTAATTGATGACACGGCTGCGGGCTCCTCAGCGGTTGCTGGTTCATCGGGTTCAGGTTGGCCCGATTCCAATTTTTTCTGTATCGCGCTAGCGGGTTCCTTTTCGGATTCAGTTTCAGACATTGTTGTTTTCTCTTTTTGGACTTTCTTTTGGGCAGTGTCCCCTGAACAAGTCCAGGTTAGGAAAAGGGCAGAACTTAAAACGAGTAAATGGTTTTTCATGGTGAGAAAACTATAAGGGAAAAGTTACCTACCCTGTTGGTTTGGTTCAATGTGTTCAACACAGCGCCAGATGAATATTATTTATTGCACTGCCAAACGGGATAAATATTCCTGTATTTAGGAAAGGGATGAGAATAATTTCCATGCTGATGATTTACACTGTGTTTATTGCCATCTACCTCTTCGCCCTGGTTGGAGTGGGGGTTTACAAGACAAGGGCAGTACGCAACAGCGAGGACTTCATGGTGGCAGGGCGGACACTACCCTGGTATATATTGGTGGGTACCCTGCTGGCTACCTGGATGGGCAGTGGCTCGTTGTTTAGCGGAGCAGGGCTAGGTTACCGCAATGGTTTGGCTGGTTTATGGTCCAGCGGCGGAGCCTGGCTGGGGATCGCTTTAATTTATTTCATTGCCCGGCGCATCCGCAATTTCGGGAGAGTGACGGT
Organism: Fidelibacterota bacterium; assembly: GCA_012964275.1. GTDB lineage: Bacteria > Fidelibacterota > Marinisomatia > Marinisomatales > UBA1611 > UBA1611. The sequence continues at coordinate 818 of DTUG01000062.1, forward strand.
GCCGGACATCTTTGAGGTCCGCTACGGTCAACTGGCTGCGGTACTGGCCACCATCACCACGGTCGTTGCCTACCTGACCATCGTGTCCTATCAGTTCCGGGGCGGCGGCAAGGTACTATCCATGGTGTCTGACGGCATGATCTCTTTGGAAGGAGGAATTGTCATCACGGCGGTGTTTGCGATCACGTATACGGTCCTGGCGGGCATGTTCTCAGTAGTCTATACCGATGTGGTGAACGGCGTGCTCATGACCGTGGGTACCCTGGCAGCGCTCATTTACCTGATCGTTCGGGTGGGCGGCTTGGAAGAGATCGCCCTGGTGGCGGAATCTGCAGGGAAGTGGAGCCTGTTTGGAAACTGGGCTGCAGAGCGAACGGGAGGGATCTCCGGACCCATTATAGCCATCAGTTTTTTTGTTCCGACCCTGTTGTTGCTCATGGGGGATGCCAACATGTACCAGCGGATCTTTAGCGCCAGGGACGGCGGCTCCGCGCGTAAGGCTATCTTATTTTGGATCATTGGTGTCATTGTCCTGGAATCAGCCATTTCCATGCTGGGGTTGGCGGGCAGCGTGGCTGTGGAAAAAGGCATACTGCCGGACCTGGTGGGTAATAGCCAGGCTGTTGTTATTGCGGAAGCCCAGGCTGGGGGCATGGAACCCACGGAAGCAGCCATGCTTACCGCCAGACAAGAAGGCAGCGAATCAGTGATACCGGCCATTGCCAAGCACGGCGGCCTGCCCTTGGCTATTGGACTGCTTTTAGTTTCCACCATGATGGCTATTATTGTTTCCACGGCGGATTCCTTTTTACTTATTCCCGCCACCAACCTGACCCGGGATGTTTACCAGCGCTACATGAATCCCGGTGCCAGCGAGCGGCAGGTCCTGCTGATCAGCCGCGGTCTGGTCCTGGGTCTGGGTCTGATCGCCTACCTGCTGGTCAGCCAGTTCAAGACTGTGCTCAATGCTGCCTTTACGGCTTACAATATTTACGGTGCGTCCCTGACACCGGCTCTGCTGGCGGCCTTTTTCTGGAAACGGGCCACAAAAGAGGGAGCGGTAGCATCCATCATTACCGGCGCTACGATTACCCTGGTCTGGACCTATATCCTGCCACACTGGAGCGGGTTTAAGGAGCTGCACCCTTTTTTGCAGGAGCTCACCTATCCTGCAGCAGGACTATCGGTCCTGGCACTGGTGGCGGTCAGCCTGCTGACACCGGCTCCGCCCCGGGAGGTCTGGGCCCAGTTTTTCAACGATAGCGATACAGTTGCTGACGATTGAAAATGGTTTCATTGCCCATATTGTCCGGTTTACATTCAGTCAAGATTCACCTGAATTAATTCATGTCATCAAGAAGGAAAATCGGTTACACTGCAGCAGGCACTGGGCTGGTAATCTTTCTTGCTTTCCTTTATTTTCCTTCATCCGTCCTGGATGGGGAAAAGGGAGATCCTTCACAATCTGCAATAGAAGTGGATCTCCATGACGTCTATTTTGAAACCATCCTCGCTGCCAGGAACCTGCACCGTCCTTTTCCAAAAATGGCTGTCCGGGAGGATAATCCTGACTCACCGGAAAAAATAGTTCTGGGACGGCTCCTTTTTTTTGATCCTATTCTCTCCGGGGACAACACCATCTCCTGTGCCCATTGCCACCACCCGGACCTGGGATTTACGGATAACCGGGGACAGTCCATGGGTAGGAACGGTGACGGCGTGGGTTCTGGCCGAAAGGGCGGAACCGTCCTGCGCCGGGGCTCGCCTACCATCTGGAATGCCGCTTTTAACCATGCCCAGTTCTGGGATGGCCGGGCGGACGATCTGGAGCACCAGGCCATTTTTCCCATAACCGATTCCACCGAAATGAACCAGGGCCGGGAAGAGCTTGAGCGCGAACTTTCCGCTATCCCTGAATATGCAGACCAGTTTCGGAATGCGTTCGGGGGTGACAAACCAGTCAGTTTCCAGAACACAGCCTATTCCATCGCATCTTTCGAGCGGACAATCCTGTCTGACAATTCCCGGTTTGACAAGTATACCAGGGGAGACCAGGCGGCCCTTTCAACAAATGAACGGCACGGTCTGAATGTATTTCGTTCCCTGAAAACCCGCTGCTTTGAGTGCCACAATATTCCCACTTTCAATAATCCTGATTTCAAGGTGGTGGGAGTGCCGGACCTGGATCCAGAAAAACCTGATCTGGGCCGGTTCG
>DTUG01000062.1:3078-3341 GCA_012964275.1 Fidelibacterota bacterium
CCTTTAAGGTTCCGACCCTGCGCAATGTGGCCCTGACCGCTCCCTACATGCACAATGGAAAATTCAAAACTCTTGGGGATGTCATTGACTTTTATGCCGGCGGCGGGGGTGTGGCCCATGGAATTGACCAGGAACTTCTGGATGACAAGATCCGTCCTTTTGAGATCAATGATGCAGAGAAGAATGATCTGATTGCTTTCCTGCACACCTTGACGGACGAATCAAACAAACCGACCATTCCTGGATCGGTGCCATCCGGTTTG
>DTUG01000062.1:3351-3589 GCA_012964275.1 Fidelibacterota bacterium
CCAGTCTCTGGAGCTGGCCGGTTTCAAGCCGGTCGTGACAGAAAAGAAACAGGCCGGGCTTAAGCGGGTCGGTCAGCGGATCTATGTACAGCCGGGACAGTCCATCCAGGACGGCATTGACCAGGCACAACCGGGTGACAGCGTGATGGTAGAGCTGGGCATCTATCATGAAATGCTGGCTATAGACAAATCGGACATTACCATTATGGGCGTTGAAAGGAACGGCCGGCTGCCGATT
>DTUG01000063.1 GCA_012964275.1 Fidelibacterota bacterium
GGAATGGAAAAGATCACGCAGGGAAGAGTATGACTAGTGGTATATATTATTATACTCTCAAATCTTCCGAATTCAAAGAAACAAGGAAGATGCTTCTCGTTAAATAAAGCTGTAAGGGCAATTGTATATGTGGGAAGGGGAACACCTTGAGGTGTTCCCCTTCTGTTTGTCAGCCTCTTTGCAGTTGCACGCTTGGGGTTGGTCATGATGTCCACTTACGAGGAAAGTCAGTTAAAATATAATATGGTACTCCTGGTGCTACCTAAATTGTCGCAACCAAAATGGGTAGGTGTAACGTGGGTATCGACACTAATTCTTCTTACTTGACTGGAATAAAAATATGATTCGTCAATTTTTCATGTTCATTATCCACGGTCTGTTGGACAGGATCGGAGGTCCCCTCCCCAAGAATGTTCTCCTTTGTATAACCATTTCTGTCCTGGTGTCGCCATCCGCCTGGGGAGGGCAGACAGGGAAAGTTACGGGCAGGATTACCAATGCAGAAACAGGTGAACCACTACTCGGGGCTAATGTTCTTATTGAAAAGACCAACATAGGAGCATCCACAGATTTAGAGGGATACTATGTGATCCTCAATGTTATGCCCGGAACTTATGATTTGAAAATTTTGATGATGGGCTATACACAGCAGAGGGTAGAAGGTCTGAAGGTGTCATTGGATGTAACAACAAAAATGGATTTTATTCTATTTCCAACAGTGTTAGTGGGAGAAGAGGTAGTGGTCACGGCTCAATCGCCTATCGTTCAAAGAGATCTTACGGCCTCGAAGCAGATAGTGCGTGGCGAAGATATTAGCCAGATGCCTGTGGAAGAGTTTGTAGATGTGCTAGAGCTGCAGGCGGGAATAATAAAAGATAGTGAAGGGAGAATACATATACGTGGGGGGAGAGCCAGCGAAGTGAACTATCTCATTGATGGTATCTCAGTAACGGACCCTTTCGCGGGTGAATTGTCTGTTGAGGTGGAGAATGCAGGGATTGAACAGTTTCAGGTCATAAGCGGTGGTTTCAATGCGGAATACGGTCAGGCCCTATCTGGTATGGTAGACATTATTACAAAGGAAGGAGGAGAAAAATACCATGGCACGGTTTCTGCTTATGGTGGGGATTATTTCACTTCCGATAACGACATCTTTTTCAACATCAACGACACAAAATTAACGGATCTCTACAATATTGAAGCTAGCCTAAATGGTCCGGTTCCTCTTTTCAAAAAGAAATTAACCTTTAATGTAAATGCAAGGTATTTCAACAATAAGGGGTGGCTTTATGGTGAGAGAAGATTCCGTCCTAAAGATTCATCCAATTTTGAAGACTCAAATCCCGACAACTGGATTATCGAAGACATAACTCTGGATGAACCTGTCATAGGATTAGACAATTACCGAGCTTATGTGGAAACACAAGACTACACACCAGTTGCGATGAATCCTTTCAGAAAGCTGTCTATTCAAGGTAAACTTGCTTATCGGTTTTCGCCTTTCACCAAGTTCAACGTGGTTGGGTTGTACCACGATCTTGATTTTGCGGAATACAGTCATAAATTTAATCTTAACCCAGATGGATATTTTGGCCAGTCCAGAAATGGATTAACCGTTACATCTATATTGAACCACTCACTCTCTCCCACCACTTTTTATACTGCTAAGTTTTCTTATATTAATTTTGAATTTAATCGGTATGTTTTTAAGGATTCTTCTAGTTATGTCGATCCCATATTGCTGGATGCAGCCAGACAAAATGCATTTTACACGGGTGGAACGGCTGGGGTCGCTACTTCCTCAGGAGCGGAAGAATTCATCATTGATAGAGAAACAACCACATTTGGTGGGAAATTTGATCTAACCAGTCAGGTAAGTAGGATCCACCAGATCAAAACTGGAATCGAGCTAAGACGATACGCGTTAAATTATGAGGAGTATGAAATAGTGCCTGAGGTAGATGAATTTGGCATAAGAAAGTTTCCTTTTGAATCTGCCATTCCACCTATCTCAGCATTTAACCACAATGTGTATCAGCGTGAACCCGTTGAGCTTTCAGCCTATCTTCAAGATAAGATTGAACTGCAAGAGATTATTATCAATATCGGAGTTAGACTAGATTATTTTGATCCGGAGGGAAAAGTTCCAACGGATTTAAGAGATCCCAGCCTTACGCAACATATTAGAGCTATTGACATTTTCCAGGGTGATGATCTCTTGTATAATGATGTGCCTTTTCGTCTTAATTCTGATGATTCAAGGGCGCTAATTAATCCTGAAACGGGTGAGACTTTTTCAGAGATAATACCAGCTGATGCCAGTTTTATTGATGCTGCGAGAAATGATTTGAGTAGCAAAGACTGGGGGGCCATAGGTTCTTGGTTCAAGGATTCAAAGGTTCTTTCACAGGTGAGTCCACGGGTCGGTATTTCTTACCCCATCACTGATCGCGGTGCCATTTATTTTTCTTATGGCTTCTTTTATCAAAAACCAACATTTGAACATCTGTACATGAATCCAGAATTCGAGATGAACATGGAGAAAAGTGGTGCGGTTAATACCTTAATTGGGAACGCGAACCTAAAGAATCAGAAGACGGTCAACTATGAAATCGGCCTTCAGCAGCAATTCGGTCTGAATACAGGTTTTTTTGTTACTGGTTTCTACAAGGACATAAATAATTGGTTGGGGACAGAGATCATTGAAACCTATATAGCGGGAGACCGATATGGCCGATTTGTTAATTTAGACTACGGTAATGTCCGTGGGATCACCGTTACATTAGACCTCAGACCGACGAGAAATGTGAGTGTTTTCATCGATTATACGAATCAGGTTGCCGAGGGAAACGCTTCCGATCCGGAGGCAGCCTTTGCCGATGCGGCTGCTACAATACCAAGAGAAAGCGAAATTCAGACAGTTCCCTTGGATTGGGACCAGAGGCATACTATAAATTTGACGGCTAATCTTAATGACCCAAAACGAAATTGGAGCATAGCCGTAATTGGTAAATATTACACGGGTAAACCTTACACACCTACACTACGGGCTACTCGAGGGATTCGTGCTTCGTTCGAGAACTCTGAAAGAAAACCGACTTACTTAAATTTTGATATTCGAGCCCGTAAGAATTACAAGGTAGGAGGATTTACTTTCTCACCGTTCTTCAAGGTGTACAATCTTTTTGATGCGAGGAATGTAAAGCGTGTATTCACATCCACTGGGCGTGCAGATTTTACAAGTGACATACTTTATGCTGGGAGAGTTCAAGGGGTTAACACGTTGGAAGCGTGGTTTAACAGGCCTGATTTCTATGTCGAGCCAAGGCGTATACAATTGGGAGTAAACATTGCACTTTAACTTTATTGGGAGATCAGGATGTTACGCCGGTGTTCTTTCATTTTAGCGCTATTATTAGCCGGGCTTAATCAATCCTTTTCACAGACTGAGGATCCTGATCCCCAGCAGGGGATAGGAGGAGATCGCCTATTCCGAAAATGGGGTCAGATGGACGGCAACCTGATCAATACTCCTTTCATTAATTACGGCATGGTTGGCAATTGGC
>DTUG01000064.1 GCA_012964275.1 Fidelibacterota bacterium
TTCGAGCCGTCCAGATGCTTCCTGGTGTGCAAACCCTGAATGATTACTCCAGTGCTTTATATGTTCGCGGAAGCACGCCGGACCAGAACCTGATCATGCTGGATGGCATTACGGTGTATAATCCTTACCACCTTGGAGGAATTTTCTCCACCTTCAACACGGACGCCATCAAGGAAGCGGATTTTCATGCCGGCGGCTTTCCGGCCCGCTACGGCGGCCGCATGGGTGCTATCCTGAATGTGATAAACCGGGAAGGGAACACGGAAAAGATCCAGGGAAACGCTAATATTTCACTTATTTCCAGCAAGGCTTTACTGGAAGGACCGCTGCCGAAAATTCTTGGCATGAAGGGTTCCTGGATGGTAGCAGGAAGGCGAACCTATTTTGACTATGTATTTAATGCATTACTTAAAGGTGATGGATCAGATGAGGAATATTCAGATGGGGAAAAATCAGGTGCTAACGAATCTAGAAGTGGCGATGATTTTCAGTTTCCTTACTATTTTTATGACTATCAGATAAAGGTGAATATAGACCTGAACCAGGATCATCGTCTGACATACAGTCGTTTCTATGGCGATGACGTACTTGATTTCAATTATTCAGAGCGTACAGAGCGATATAATATCCTGGACGATTACTACGAAGACTATGAATCTACTTTTGGTATTAACTGGCCCTGGGGCAACCACACAAACAGCCTTACCTGGCGTTGGCTTTTCAGCCCGAAACTTGTTTTTCGTACTTTTGTGGCCAACAGTCGCTATCGATTTCACTTTGATATGACCGTGAGTGAAACAGGGACCTGGCGGTCGGGGAATGAGAACGGGAATTATCAAGATGAGTTTAACTTTGATTTTTTTGATATTATAGATGACAACACGATTGAGACAGAATTGTCCTGGCATGGGATCCCTAATCACCAGCTCATGGCTGGGGTACAGCTTAAACAGGTAGATTATGATCTTGGCATGGAATTTGAATTCTCAAACCTGGACACCACTTTTTACCTGAATCCCTTACAAATGCAAGATACAACGGTTGAGAATTCTATTTTTTTTCAGGATAAGTGGGATATCTCTCCAAAGCTTGCCCTGCAGCTGGGAGGCCGAACAACGAAGTACTCTCTCCACGATACAATATACTTTGATCCACGCTTTGGATTAAAGTATCTGCTCCGGCAGGATCTTTCTCTAAAACTGTCCCTCGGTCGCTATCACCAGTTTCTTACCATCGCAAATTCGGAAGATGAAACCTGGCGGATCGTTGATTTCTGGCTGGGTCTTCCGGCAGACCGGCCCGCTACATTTGCCGATCATGCCATTTTAGGGATTGAGTATCTAGCGCCCACAGACTGGATCTTTCGGGCAGAGACCTACTACAAACATTTTGAGAACTTGATTACCTTGAAGCAGGGGGAATTGTTTACGGAGAACGAGGATCAACTTCAGCTTACGCCTTTTAATGAATTCTATGATACACGGGCCTATGCTTACGGCTTGGAGTTTCTGATTAAAAAAACAGCCGGCAGGCTGCGCGGCTGGATAGGTTACACCTTCGCTGAAGTTAAAAAACACATTGAAAAACATGGCTGGTACAATCCGATATATGACCGAACACATACATTAAACGTGGTCGGTGACTTTAGTATTGTGGAAAACCTGCATTTCAGTACTGCGCTCCAGGCTTCCAGCGGTCAGCCCCACACGCCGGCTCTGGGTCGCTTTCAGCAATGGACCGCACAGCACGATCCATACCTGCCGTCATGGAATTTCTACCCTGGTTTTCTTGTGGGTGATAAAAACTCTGAGCGACTGCCTTCTTATTTTAGACTGGATATCGGTCTAAAACAGAAAAAAGTGTTTTTTAGTTTTCCGTATGAGCGATATTTCCAGCTTGTGAATGTGACCAATCATGTGAACGCGCTGACCTATCAGTACCAGAACAGGATCAATAGATTAACTCAGGAGACAATGGGGGTGCAGCGTGCCGCTGTGCCCATGTTTCCGTTTTTCTTAACCTTTGGAATAAGGGCTGAATTTTAATGCGGTTATTTATAACTGGTGTTATTTGCTTAAACCTCTCTGCTTGTCTTAGTATTTCGCCTGAGCTTGAGTGGGAAGATGTTACTTCGAATCATGAACCCGTTCTGAATGTTTTGGGCCTAATCTCGGCTGACTCCATTGTGACCAGTTTTGTGAGAGTACACCGATCACTGCGCATGGATGAAGCGGAGGATACACTGGTCAGGGATACAATCGGGGGCAATATATTCATCTATTATTCATCCAGGTATGTAGTGCGCGATGCCAACGTAATCGCAAGTAATGGTATTAATGATTACATGTTTGAAATCCCACAATTTATTATAGAAAATGATGATACGATCTTTTCAGATATGTATCTTTATAATGGTAATGATCTTAACCCGCAGCCCGGTGAGACCTGGACCCTGTCTGTGACAACGCCTGGCGGTCTCAGCGTGACCGGTGAAACCACGGTGCCCCCCTTGCCCCAGCTTTATGATGAACAATTGCCAGATTCATTCTATCTAAATCAAACGATGGATATCGTCTGGCAACCCTTAACAGATAACTACCAGGTGATCAATGTTGGAAATCTTTTATCCTATTTTTATGATGAGTATGATTATTACTACTATGACTACTATGGAGGAGGAAAAAGAAACTATAAGTGTGGAATTTGGCAGAGTCAGATTATCAGTCCAGAAGAAGAATCATGGACATACCACAGAGAGTTTTGCGAAGAAGAGTATGAAGAAGATAGCACTGAATGGGATGAAGATTGGCTGATAATAGGTTTGATGAGTATGGATCAGAACTATTATGACTATTTTATCAAATACGGACAGGATCCAGAGTTTACCAGTTTATTTTTGGGAGAAGGCAGTTCCGGGAGAAATTTTGGTATTGAAGGCGGTATCGGTCTCTTTGGATCCATTGGAATGGATCGTGCCTATATACCTCTGTTACCGTAGCCATTGGGAATTGCGGCATTTGGTCGTTTGAAAAGCAAGTTACACAAATGAGATTAGTATCCTGGAACGTGAATGGGGTTCGCGCTGCCGCTAGGAAAGGTCTTTTGGATTGGCTTGAGCATGAGCGCCCTGATATTTTATGTATCCAGGAAACCAAAGCCCACACGGACCAGTTAAGTTCAGAAATACTGGCGGATCACGGCTATAAGACCTACTGGCACTCGGGAGAGCGCCGGGGCTACAGCGGCGTGGCTACCTTCTGCAGGCAGGAACCGCTCTATGTCCAGGAAGGTCTGGGAATTGAAAAGTATGACCGGGAAGGACGTGTGCTGGTCACGGAACACGACGGTTTTTTGCTGTACAATATCTATTTCCCCAATGGCCAGAAGGACAGCGACCGGCTGCAGTATAAACTGGATTTTTATGATGACCTGCTGCCTATCATTAACGAGCAGGCGGAATCGGGGAATAATGTGATTGTAACCGGGGACTGGAACACAGCACACCATCCCATTGACCTGGCACGGCCAAAGGAAAATATTAACA
>DTUG01000065.1 GCA_012964275.1 Fidelibacterota bacterium
AAGCACAATCGGCTTATACTGAGAACAGGAGTTTTTGAACTTCAGACTTTTCACCGTACCTCATGATAGCAAAATAAGTTCCTGATCCAACAGAATTTCCAAAATGGTTGGTTCCTTGCCATGAAATTTGATAATGACCAGGGACCATCATTCCATTCTGTAACTGGGTTACTTCCCGGCCCAAAATATCGATGATGGTAATTTTTACAAATTCCGAAGATGGAATGGTTAGATCCAGGCGAGTTACAGGATTGAATGGATTCGGATAGGCAGGGCTCAGGGAAAACTCATTCGGACTCAAATCTTCATCCACTGCCAGCGGTGCCACATAATTTTCCGGCGCTTCCGTTGTAAAACGGATCGCCCGTTCATCTTCCAGCGGTGCAGCACCGGCTGCATAAACATTATTGAAAACGTACTGGAGTCCATAATTCTTTTCCGGTGCTTCAATGCCTACAGTGGAATAATTCTTGGTCACATCCACATCTTCTATTTCCAGGTATTGGAAATCGATCACACCATCGCCAGATTCGGTGGGCATGGCATTCTGATCATAGAGAACCATCTCAAAGGTCTCTTCTGTAACTTCATCATAACCATTCAAGGCTCTGGACCATTCGATTATAAATCTGCCATTTGCATCATCATGCCAGGTATAAACATGGATCCAGACATCAATGTCGCCATCCCCATCGGAGTCGATGGTTTCTAGATCATCAGAAAAGGGCGCCAACAACGCTTTTGGTCCCATGTACATGGGAATGGACATATTCCAGAAATAATCGATATAGCATGGTTCAAAGGATGTCCAGCCATTGGAACTGATGGTTAATTCAGAATAATCAATTCCATGATATTTGAAGGTAAAAGGCAATTCAATATCCACATGATCGTCATCATCTAACTGGTAATGCGTGCCATTGCTGCCGCCATGTGCAGGATCCAGTTCCACCCAGTTGAATGCAGGTGTGTGATCAAATCCAGCATCCGTATCATCATAAGCCCAATAACCATAATTATTCGGAGCGACGGGGAGATTTTCTGTTGCCGGCTCAATATGAAGCGGAACTTCCTGGGTGTAAATGGTGTGTCCATTTTTCACAAATTCTACCAGAAACGTAATGTCACTACCGAAGGCAACATTTCCTATTGATGCTCCAGGATAGGACAACTGTATGGTATTAAAAGGCTCAATAGATGTATTGACACCTGCAGTATCATTTACGACAACTGTACAATTTTCTCCATCATTCAGACATTCCAACTCAATCCAAATGTCATTATAACCCGTACTTGAAAAATTTGTTATTTCTATTTCTAAAAAAAGGTCAGAGTCTGGAGTGATACCTTGGTTTAAAAATGAAATTTCAAAAACGGGAAGTTCAAATTCGATGCTAAAATCACCGATCTGATCTCCTGTGGATTTTTTTATTTCACCATCCACAACATTACTGTAATAAGGTTCATAGAGTATCGCAGGTCCAATATTAGGTATAACGATTGTTTCTCCGGAATTCATGGCAGGAAAATCAATATCAAAAGTAATGGCTGTGGTTCCGGGTAAAATTCTTAAAAATCCAAGAAAACTATCTGTTTGGGATCCTGATACATTTTCCACCGAGATCGAAAAATACAATTCTTCACCCAATGCAAGATTTTCCGAACCGGATGTTTGAGTAATTTGGACGTTGGATAAAATATGGTCACCAATCGGATCAACTACAGTTTCTATCACATGTCCCTGGATGAAACCTCCCTTATTAGCATAAATGTCTAAAGAGTTCACACCTTCAACATTCACATTGGTTACGACCCACCCATCATCAAGCGTGACACTTTTCCCGAGAAATTCATCTCCATTCATTATGCTTACAACAGCACCACTTACTGGATTTTCAATTTCATCTAGTATCTTTAGCCTCACTAATCCATCATTTGCATTTATGTCATTAATCTGAAAAGTGAATTCTTTCGGCGTATCCACATAAACCTGGAGCGATGGATCGCCCAAGATATTATAAACATGGGCATAAAATTCCTGTGCTTCTCCCACCCCGTTCTGTGCCGGGAATTCCTTGACCAGCCCTGATTGTCCGGCCTGCATGGCCGGGCCCAGTTCAACCACACCATGGTTCAGCATGGCATCGTACATATAGGCGTTGATCACATTGTTGAACTTTGTGCTGGTGTGCAGATCGGATGGGCCGATAAATGCGACACCGCCTTTGGGCACGGTTGGTGTTCCGCCACGGAGAACTGCTTCAGAAAGGCATGGGTCCACGTTGTTAGCAAAATCATTGGAGTTGCACACATAGCTCATGAAAACCGGTGTGAGCCAGCCGTTGTGCAGGTCGTTAACATCTTCCACATGAAATTCGGGATAGTGCCAACCATTAGCGTCTCCCCACCCGCGATAGTTCACGATCCCAACACCATTATTGATTGATTGAATGATATAGGGCGCCCCCTGCTGTACGGGTGGATAAAAGACCGTATCAATCTGGCTATAGCCATATTCCAAGAGTTCATCCCTGAGCCAGTAGGATGTCCACTTCGGTGTGATGGGAATGGGATAGGTGTTGGAATAATTCCCGGCAACAATCAGTCCCCGGTCCAGCCAATCAGAATTAAATGCCAGTGGGTCCCGGGCATACTGGATAGTTTTTGCCAAAATCACAGCAAAATCAGACAAAGAATCGATAGATAATCGTCCAATGAAAACATCAGGAATATTATCATCCCCTAGGATATGGGTGTATTTCTGATCTGATACATCATTGTCTGGTCCATAGTAAAAAGATGGGAATTCTGCAAAACCGTCTACATCGCCGATCAGCAGGACATATTCCAGCATGGGGTCTTCGGCCAATTTACCCGCAATGGCTGTTTTAATGGATTCAGCTGATTCTCCTGCTTCAGACAGTACCACCACTTCTACATCAAATCCCTGGGAATTCTTAAAGGCAATAAAGTTGTCAAGATAAGTCATCAACCCATCCGGTGTGATAATGAGATAACTCCCTCGCTGCGGGTTGATCTGGGAAGGAAGAATATTGTAATTATTTGTCACCATATTCGCGAACGCCAATGGGATAACCTGGCTCATCAACTGTTCCTTGGTATTGCCCCGAAAGGAAATCCGTTCGCCAAAAAGGATCGAAAAAGCTAAGATGGGTAAGATCAGTTTTTGAGTAAGACGCATTTCTTTACAACCTGTTCTTTCTCTGTTTCCACTCTGATAAATACCATCCCGGAACCGAAGGGACGGCCGCCTAATTTATTAAGATCCAGATCAAGAAAGTGTCTGCCCGGTAACAATTTCTGAAAATCGAATGATTTAATTTCCTGTCCCAGAATATTAAACACACGAATGGTGCTCTCCCCACCAGGGAAATTGACCAGACCGATCTGGAATCGGCCATTGGATGGATTAGGATAAAGCCCGTTGATCTTCATAGGAATTTTTAGTGAGATATTTCCCTTGGATTCCGCCACATCCAAATATTCATCATACATAGAATAAAGGGAGAGTTCCTGTAATTG
>DTUG01000066.1 GCA_012964275.1 Fidelibacterota bacterium
CAAAACCCTTCTCCGGGGTCAACGGGAGACGTACATCCCCAACACAGACGGATTGAATAAAAAAGCATCACTATTATTGATCATATTCCTGATGGCTGTTCCGATTTCAGCTTCTCCGCCAGATGATGACGATATCATCATTGAAGAACACACTTTGCTTGCTACCCAATACCAAGCTTTGGAGAGTTCAGTGCTTGAAGACGGAACAGAATATTATTTAAAAGTTTCAGGTATGTATGGTGTAGCAGATTATTCGGTCCATGCAGATGCAGCTTTTAGTTATAGATTTAATGATGATGGAGATCCGTATCGAGTATGGGTATGGAATGATTTAAATAGTCAGCGTCCAATGCCTGATGAGCCTAATGAAGATCACATTTATTACTTTTATTTTACTGGTGATGGAACCAGTGAAGAATTCGGGTTCATTGATAATGGCGGGTACGGAGATAATTCGGGCTCCCTGACAATACAGATTTGGGAAGTTGTAGATATTGATTTGTCCGATTGGCCAAATCAGATAACATACCAGATCGATACTCATGAAAACGACCTAAACAATTATGAACTGAAAATCCAGGTTGAGTTTCAAGCAGAAATGAGTTCAGACTATTCTGACCTGCTGTTTAGATCAGAACAGGGCAGCATTCTCCCTCACTATATAGAGAGTTACGATAACTCCAGTGCAACCATATGGGTAAAATCTGGAGCATTGAGTGGGGCAGGGGAAAATCTTATTACAATATATTATGGAAACGACTCATACCAGAGTGAAAATAATCCATTCAGTGTTTTTTCACTGTACGAAAATTTTGATAATAACAGTTTTTATAACGATTGGACCATAAATACTCAATCCGGAGCCAGCTACAGCTTCGAAAATGGATCACTAAAGTTAAATGTGACTCAATCGGATAAATTCATATCAATCGATAGTCCGCAGGAGTTTGATCTGCAAAACGGTTATGTATTTTCACTTAGTATAAATGCCCAGTCCAACCGGGGTCACTTTATTACAGGGTTTGGTGATGGCAACAGTAAAGGAAGAATGAACAATGGCGGATATGGTCAGAACAATGGATTTGGATTAATAGTTAATCACGACAGCGGTGCACAAATATCTTATAGTAATGCTCCATATGGAAGTGGATTTGATTTGTCTCAAGGTGAACAGATATTTGGCGGGTTTCATGAAATAACCATTGAAAAATATTCAGACGAAGTTCTTTATGCTTATTTTGATGATGTTCTTGATGGCAGCACAACCGAATCGGATTTATTGAATACCGAAAGCCATCCATTTTATATATGGGCTAACGGTTGGGATAATAATAATAAATCTTACTGGATTGATGAACTAACGGTCAGGCAGTATTCTTACCCTGAACCGAGCATATCAGAATACAATCTACCCCCGGTTTACGGCTGTACTGACTCAGAAGCCACCAACTACAACGAAGATGCTAATGTAGATGATGGGAGCTGTGAGTATGATGATACGAACTACTCTCTCAGCTTTGATGGGGTGGATGATTATGTGGATCTAGAAAACAAACCTATAACTGGTACTCAGAATCAATTTTCCATTTTAGCATATTTCAAAACAAATAGCCTTTCTATAAATCAAGGAATTTATTTCCACGGTGGCGGTTATAAAGATGTTGGGCTAAGAATAGACGAAAAAGATGACGATTATGAATTACATTTTTTTATACTCACAAGTGCTGGGAGTCAAGGTCACACGTACGCTCCGGTTGGAACGATTGATACTGGTGCATGGCATCATGCAGCAGGGACTTACGATGGTCAAGATATTAAGCTTTATGTTGATGGGAATTTAATTATTGAAACAGCATTCAGCGCCGATGTGAATTGGGACGAAGGAACTCAATTCGGACCATCTATTGGCGGAGGTAATAGTCAGTGTCCAACCTTTGATGGCAATATTGACGAGATGTCTTTTTGGACTGCTACATTAAGTCAATCAGAAATCCAATCCTACATGTCCACATCACCTACAGGTAATGAAACTGGTTTAGTCGGCTACTGGAATTTCAATAATGGCTCTGGAACTACGCTAACCGACCAGACCTCAAACAGCAATGACGGCACCATTTCCGGTGCTTCCTGGAGTACAGATGTGCCAGTTGAATCAGGACCAGTTCTAGCAGGAACATGGAAAATGGCTCCGGAAGCAGGAGCATTAATGGTAGGCCCATCCCCTAATGATGGAAGCTGGTGGTCAAACTCTGCATATGATGTTTATACAAGGGCCTGTTACTTTGATGACGATTATGTTTTCAATGCAGATGGTTCTTTTAACAACGTCCCAGGTGATGAGACTTGGTTAGAATATTGGCAACATTTGAGTGACACCAATGGAGATGGTTCGGTAGACTATGACGATGATCATTGCGGAGCACCTGTTTATCCACATGATGGTTCCAATGCTGCGACATGGGAGTATGACGGAGGTGCCGGCACAGTTACACTCAATGGAGTGGGTGCTTATTTAGCACTTCCTAAGGCAAACAATGAAGGTGAATTAACGGAAGAAGATGTAGACGTTCCAGAATCAATCACTTACAATATAACCCTTTCAGATGATAACAATATAATGACTCTGGCTATTGAAGCAGGGACAGGTGTTTTCTGGACCTTTAAACTTGTGCCAGCTACAACACCAACTGTGATTCATGTCCCAGCAGATTATTCTACTATTCAAGGAGGCATTGATGCCGCCAGTAATGGGGATATTGTTTATGTAGCTGGAGGTACTTACGTTGAAAACATCAACTACAACGGCAAGAATATTTCCATTATTGGTGAAGACAAAGAAACAACAATAATTGATGGAAATCAAAGTGGGAGTGTGGTGATTTTTAATAACAGCGAAGGTCTAACAGCATTGCTATCAGGGTTTTCGATCATAAATGGTAACTCAGATTTTGGTGGTGGAATCTTGTGTAACCAATCAAGCCCCATAATTGAAGATTGTATCATCAGCGGGAATACTGCCGGCGGCGGCGGCGGTATTGGCTGTAAGAATAATTCCAATCCAGTTATAACCGCCTGTACTATTGAAAACAATGAGGCTACACTCAACGATCTTGGAGGTGGTGGCGGTGGGATTAACTGTGGAGCGGGTTCCAGTCCCACACTAACAAATTTAACTATTAGATCAAATACAGCTGAATGGGGCGGTGGTGGGATTCTAATTTATGATAATTCAAACCCGACTATCACCGATGTGACTATTGCAGACAATGCTACTAGCGAGGTAGATGGTTACGGCGGTGGGATTGCCATTGAAGAATTCTGTAGTCCGCTACTAACGAATGTTGCCATTATTGGCAATACAGCTTACTATGGCGGTGGTTGCAATTTCTACGTATCAGCAAATGCAACATTGATAAATGTTACGATCAGCAATAACAGTGCTGAATTATACGGTGGATTATCATGTTCTGGATCCAGTGCAAGTTTGGTGAATTGTATTTTGTGGAATAACACGGAT
>DTUG01000067.1:0-7298 GCA_012964275.1 Fidelibacterota bacterium
AAGACCCAACGGGATTCTCTGTTGCACTGGGAAAAGCATATGAACAATTTATTCACAAGGCAGAAACTAACAATAAAATAAAAAAATATATGATCCGTAAAATCAGGTCGGCATCTACTCTCGCCTTATCCATTAATAACGACTCAACAATATTAAAAAATGTACCGCAGATACCTCCGGATAGTAAAGATGATCGAAAAACGATCATCGACTTCAATGTAAAACAAAATCTACCATTCAATCCTGATAATATTTTTTACCAAGCAGTGGAACTGACTGAAGGCAAGAACATTGTAGGAGTAGGAGACATAGATAGTTCGGGCAGTATTACCAACATACTTTTAGAAAAAAAATGGGGTATCCGGTCCTGGTCCCCCGTGGCACAGGCCGTCTATAATGCCTTTCGCTGGAATTACCCGGAAAAAAAGAACGATGTTTTACTTATCCTTCATGTGGGAGAAGTGAGAAGCCTGTTGCTGGGATATAACCAGGGAATTCTGGAAGCGGTAATACGGCTTGATTTTGGAATTCAAAACCTTTCTGATGCCTGGACCCAGCGCAGAAAAAGTGACTCGGCAAATTGGTATAAGCGGGATTATATCCGGGTGCCGCCTGTTCTCATTCCAGGAAAAACAGATGTGGCCAAAATACCTCAGGATACAGTTATGCGCTCAGTCATAGAAAGCTGGGGCCGAGAACTGGACAGAACAATGATCAGCCTCAAAAAAGATTTCCCAATTGATAATATTTCGGCAGTCTATGTCAGTGGTGGTGCAAAAGAAATAACCTATTTTGACGAATATATAGAAACCCAGTTTGGCCTGCCCACCCACCAGCTTGATCCATTGAGAAATATCGCTTTTTTCCCTGATGAAAAACATCGTGAAAATTTGGATATCCATCCTTCAATCATAACTGTTGCCATTGGTGGAGCATTGAACATTAATAAATCTGTAAACCTGCTGCCGACAGTTTATAAACACAGTGATGTCTTCCGGTTGGGAAACCGCATCGGAATACCTATCGCAGCAATTATCTTTATCTGCTTAAGTACACTCTCAGCCTGGACAGTTTATAATCATGACATTATGAAGGCCGAATTGTTTTCGATCCAAACAGAAACAGAACAGATTGAATCGGTAGAAGATAAATACAGTGCAATGATTTCCAAGAAAAATGTCGCCCAGGAACAAATGTATATATTGGAAGAGGACGCTGATCTATCTATGCGGATCCTGATAATCATGCGATTTTTGAGTCATAATACACCCAAAGAGATCACCTATGATATTATGTCATTCCAAAAAGGCTGGGAGGAAAAGAATTGGATGCACATTGGTAATTCATTAACGCAGGTGATTGAAACCACCAGCGACAGGCTTAAGATACTTCGGCTCACTGGTGTTGTGGAAACAAACCCCGCATTAAAAAGAATGATCTTTGAAAATTTCAGGCAAAAATTAGAACGCTCAGAACTTTTCAACGAAATCGTCATTATGAAAAATGAAACGAAAGCTGTTCAAACAGGAGGCAAAATGTCTTTCGTGTTGAAGTGTGTTCTGTAATGAATAGACAACGCAATGTATTTATAATAATAAGCGGGTTTCTCATTGTAGGCATCGCCGTCTGGTACCTTCTTTTTTACAACAGTCTCAGCACGTCTTATCTGGAAATGATTGAGGATTTTGACAGGTTATCAAATAATATAAGTGAATATGAATATATGGTGGATGATTTACCTGTTCTCCAAGCTGAGCTTGATTCAATAACCAGTGACTTAAAGGCGCAACTTGCTAGAATACCCTACCGGAGCAGTTATAACAGTGTGATCGAAACGATCCATGAACTTTTAAAGGATAATAATCTGCAAATAGTGGAAACACCAAAAGGGATTGCCTTTACCCCCACTAGTGAAGCACTCGAGACCAAACAGGTTTCCCTATCTGAAATCGGTAAGAATATCATTATTGAAAAATTTCCGGTAGATATTGAACTTACCGGAAATTTTATAAATCTAGGCCAGTTTCTTGATCAGCTGTCTTATTCTGAATACCGGTTAACAACCAGCAATGTTGTAATCTCAAAAGGCAAGAATCAAAATAAAAAACAAAGAATAAAACTAATCGTCTACATCTACACAAAGAATGAAGAAACGATGACGGATTTAAGTTTCTCCCCTGATAATGATTTGCAATTATAACATCGGAATTTTTTCATCGATGGATCGGGGAATAAGTGTGGAATCACTACCAAGAACAATTAATTATATCCGATTACAATAATGACACCAAGACTCAAAGGTTTACTTGCTGCTTTTGGAATATCAATTTTGATATTAGTCGCTGATAAGGTTTCGGAATCCAGGGATGAATCGACAGTAGGATTCGGAGAAAAACCGAAAAGATTTCATCGCGGTCCAAAAGTTCCCAAAACCAGAATGAAAGCTGCCCGGCAGAGAGAACAAAGTCGCAAAGATGCTGAAACATACGCTGATTCCATTAGACTGAGACCGATCCCACAAACAGCTCTGTCAATCAACGGCTGGTACCGAAACCCGTTTACAAGTGACCCAATTGGCCAGCATGCAATAGGCATAGGGATAACAAATGCACCCATCGATGAAAAAATAGCTTTATTGAACAACCTTGAGCAATATAATGTTGAAATTATTATGGAATTCGGCGGAAATAAAATTGTAGAAATCGATGGGAAACGGTTTCGGGAGGGTGAATATCTCAATGATATTCTGATCGAGAAAATAGAGAATCGGCAAATCACATTTCGCATGGGGAAAATCCAGGTTATAAAAGAAGTGGGCGGTTAAACACAACTTATGCACCGTTTTTTGCCCATATTGATTCATTCCTTCCTGTTCTTTTCATTTCTGACAGCCCAAAGGACCTGGACCGATCCAGCTTATAGCGGTATTCCCATAACAAGCATTGAGAAACCCAATGAACGATACCGGCTGGAAGAAAAAATGTCCATCAATTTAAAAGACTCCGATATAAGGAATGTGCTCATGATGATCGGTGATCTAACAGGACTGAATATTGTCATTAGTCCGGATATTCGGGATACAATAACAGCCAACCTGGAGAATGTCACCGTTAAATCGGCGCTGGATGCCATATTGAAACCCAACAATTACAGCTATTTTGTTCAGGATAACATAATAATTGTAAAGGACCTGGATACACAGATGATTGGTGAACTGGAAGCGGTTGTTATCAAGCTTAAATATATTAATGCTAAAGATCTGTCAGCCCCGTTGTCTTCGGTCATGACCAGTCGAGGAACAATTCAATCTTTCATACCTATCGCTACAACATCGGGTACCACGGGACCTGCCAATATGGCGATTATCACTGATGTCCAGGAAAATATTTCCAGGATCCTAAAAATGGTTGCACAGCTGGATAAGCCTATTAGAAATATTAACATCAGTGTGCGATTTATTGAAACTCAACTGGATACATCAAAAGCATATGGAATCGATTGGTCTCAGCATCCTATTTCTATTGGGGGAACTGATGACTCTCTGGCGCTGGGAATTAACTTCAATAATATCACCATCGCTACTTTAAACCCACTTCAATTTTCAAATGCGTTAAAGGTCTTGCAGGCCCGGGGTAGAAGTAAACTGCTTTCAAGCCCCCAGGTAACCACACTGGATAATCACCAGGCGGAAACAGAAGTATCCACGACCGTTTACATTGAAGGAATGATGAGCGGTTATAATCCTTATACTGGCGGCACTCCGGGAGGAACCGGAACCAATTATCCCGGAAGCTATGGAGCGCTAAATACAGTTCAAGAAAAAGATATCGGTATTAAACTGCGGGTCACGCCACGTATAAATGAAGGGAAAATAATCACTCTCCTGGTAGATGCAACTGTGGAAGCCCTGCTTTCAGCGGCGGAAGTTTCTACCGATAAACCACGTTCCACAAAACGGACCGTGAAAACACAGGTGTCGGTCATCGATGGGGAAACTGTAATTATAGGTGGGCTCATCTCGGAAAATATTATCCAAAATAAGAAATTTATACCCATCTTAAGCAACATACCCATCATTGGTCAATTATTCAAAACAACAACGGTGTCTAAAGAACAGCGGGAGCTATTGATCTTCATCACCCCCACTATTGTTGGCTAATAGAGGGGTATGCAAAAAAAATTTCCTTATTTATTAATCGCTTTTGGGGTAGCATTTTTAATATGCCTACTCTCATTTTTTGATCTCTATGATAACTTTGAGAACAGTCTTTTGGACATGCGGTTTAAAAATCGGGGCTTAGTGGAAGTCCGTAATGATATTGCTACAGTAGACATAGATACAGATGCACTAGCAACCATAGGTAAATGGAGCCCATGGAGCAGAGATAAACATCTTCCAGTTATAAATGTGGCTGATGAACATGGTATGGACGCATTTTTATTTGATTTTTATTTTATTGAAGACAGTGAGCGGGAACTCAATATCAAAGATATTGATTTTCATGAAGATTCAATCGTCACTGTAGAGCAAATAAAAGATAAATTCCCAGACCCGGATAATGATCTTGCTGCCGCTGCAGAGAAAGCAGGGAATATTATTTTTGCTCAGAGTTTCAAACCAAAAACCAGGGCTCAAGCTGCTGACTCAGTTAAAAAGAGAACTGCAGTGATGGATCGGCGTTTATCATTACTAAAAGAGAAAAACTATTTTAGAAAAGTGTCTAAAAAAGATAGCGTTAAATACGCAACAATTTTTAGCGCTTACGATATTGAAGCTCCGATAGATGTGTTAATTGAAAAATCGGACGGTATCTACTTTTTCCAGTCAGATCCGGACCCAGATGGGGTGCAGCGAAGATTTCCGCTCTTGATTCTCTATGGAAATCGTTTATTCCCTGCTGCATCTCTGGCAATGGCACTGAAACACTATAAAGTTTCATTCGATAGCGTTGTAATTGAGCCTGGGAAATATTTGCGTTTTGATCTACCGGAGCCTGACGAACATGGTCGGACTGAAATCCATATTCCAATAAATAAAAAAGGGCAAATGGTTGTTAATTGGGCCGGTCCCTGGAAAGATAAGGAAACTGGAAAATTTGATATGATGCACTATCCTTACACAGTGATAAAGGATTTTCAGGAAAATGAAAGATTAAATAGTTTATTAGCAAAATCAAAAAAAGAAGCATTCTCGGACACATCACTGTTAAGTGACATACAAAAACGATCAGTAAAAATATTTAAGAATAGTGTTCGTAACGGTATACCAAAAGGGCAAGCTCAACTCCTTTATTTTGCTGGAATAATGGAAAAATATATAAACAATAATCCTGATAAATCAGCACTGGATTGGTTTGCAAGTATTAAAAGACCCGCAAAAGCAGCAATGGTCCATCAATTTAATGAGATTAAAAATAATAATTTGATTGCTGATCAATTTATAAAAAATGGGAGTATAAAATTAGATCAATTGCTGAATAATAGTACCATTAGTTTAGATGTAGGGATTAATGATTACAAATTTTCATCATATATGAAACTTGAATCAGATATTAATAAAGCCATCTCCATTACAAAAGATCCCAATAAAAAGACCGCTTTGAAAAAAGCAATTACGGATTACACACTCCTTGAAAGAAATTTCCAAATCATCTCTAACCTATACCAGAATGGGTTGATTAACGAACAACGGCCATTAATATTTTATGTAGACCCAAAAGCAGAAAGACTATTGGCAGGTAAAGAAGTAAAGGGTAACGCTCGCCTGATTGTACCCTTCGAGTTTGTAGGTAAAAAACTTTATTACGGACTTACTGCCGCCGGGACGTCAGACTTAAATCCAATGCCCTTTGATTCACGGTATCCGATGGTGGGTTTGCACGCGAATGCCTTAAACACAATTCTTGATAATAGGATCATCTTTGAGATCCCTAAAGGCTGGGTTGCTTTCATTATCTTGGGCTTGGGCGTTCTACTGGCTTTTGGTGTCCCATCATTAAGCCCAGCTATGGGTGGCTTGGCTACAGCCATAACTGTTGGAAGCTACGCCTGGTTATCTTTTTGGTTATTCTCTAACCAATTCATCTGGCTCGATATGGTTGGGCCTTTATCCACCATGGCAGTGGGTTATCTTGGCATCACCGTTTACAATTATATCCAGGAAGAAAAGAATAAACAATTCTTGAAAGAATCTTTTGGAACATACGTTTCACCGGAACTGATCGATCAAATGTATGACAGCGGTGAAGAACCATCCCTGGGAGGTGAAGAAGGATACCATACTGCATTTTTCACTGATATTCAGAGTTTTTCTGCGTTCTCCGAAAAATTATCTGCTACAGATCTCGTTAGTCTGTTAAATGAATATTTGACAGATATGACTAACGTTCTTTTGGAAAATAAAGGGACATTGGACAAATACATCGGCGACGCTATTGTGGCCTTTTACGGTGCACCTATTGAAATAGAGAACCACGAATTATGGGCGTGTAGGACTGCCATTATCATGCAGGAAAATCTGGAGGTCCTTCGCCAAAATTGGCAATCAGAAGGAGAGAGATGGCCGGAGATCGTTCACCATATGCAAAACCGGATCGGGATTAATACAGGGCAAATGGTTACCGGGAATATGGGTTCCGAATCCAGAATGAATTACACTATGATGGGCGACACTGTGAACCTGGCTGCCCGCCTGGAAGCATCGGCTAAGCAATATGGTATTTATATCCAAATCGCTGATACCACCTATCAACCCGTCAAGGATCAGGTTGTTGTCCGGGATTTAGATTTCGTTCGGGTCATGGGAAAAACAGAACCGGCTCAGGTGTATGAACTGATTTCAGAAACGGGCAAGGAACCTGAATTATATAAGAAATTGCTCCCGGCTTTCCACGAAGCGCTGGCTCTTTATCGTAATCAGAACTGGAGCAAGGCCATAGAAGCCTTTAAGGCATCAGACGATTTGGAAGATATGTTCCCGGGTCGTAAAACTAACCCCAGCCGTATCTACATTCCGCGCTGTGAGCATTACATGGATAATCCCCCTGGCGATGATTGGGATGGTGCCTGGACTCTCACCAGTAAATAACTAATATGCTATTGGGACCGCACAATTGATCTCAATCAATAAAAAATTTCTTTTTTTCAACCTGTTCTGGGCACTATTACCCGCTCAGGATGATCCCTTTGTTCTTGATTCCGCCCTAACCGATTCCCTGTCCCAATCCCTGGCTAATACCATCATTGCTGCAGACATGAATAATGATAATATTAATGATCTGGTCTTATTCGGCTATGAC
>DTUG01000067.1:7398-16307 GCA_012964275.1 Fidelibacterota bacterium
TGCTGCAGACATGAATAATGATAATATTAATGATCTGGTCTTATTCGGCTATGACTCAACCAGATTTGGAGCGTATCTGGATATTTACTCCGGGACGGAACAGGGGTCCATTTCTTCATCGTATGAAGAACATTATAATTCCTATCCCGATACCATCGCCGAATTTATTGGTGGACTGGGAGGCATCGATTTATCCGATATTAACCGAGATGGTTGGTTAGACGCATTTTTCCATCTCCCAGTTTTTACAGATATCCGACTGAATGTTGATGGCAATCTGACAGAGAGTGGATCTATCGAATCATTTTCCTTATCCTATGGCAGTGCGAAATGGGGTGATGTGGACCTGGATGGTGATCCTGATCTATTTATCATGGCTGTGGACGAACAACAGGATATTATCCTGAACAGTCTCCAGCTCAATGATAATAATATTTTTACCGAAATGCCGGGCACGGTATTCCCAGACCTGTTTACGGGGAACTGTGAATGGGCTGATTATGATAATGACGGGGACCCTGATCTCATCATCGCCGGTCAAACCGCGGATCCCAACTCCAGTGTAACCCGATTATACCTCAATGATCCAGTTGGGCGCTTAATTGAAAACACATCTCAAGAACTTATCGGTTTGAAAGGTGCTGCATTTCGATTTGTTGACCTGGATGGTGATGGCGACCTGGACCTGGTGATGAGCGGCTGGAATAAATTCGATGGGTTGACGTCTAAAATATATATCAACGAACCATTGGGCAGTTTTTCCCCTGCCTTATCGCAAATAGAATTTGGCGTTGCTTATGGATCGATCGATGCCATCGATTTTGATCTAGACGGGCTAAAAGACCTGGTCATTGCCGGAGCAGATTCAGTTTCAAACTATGCAGCCGATGTGCATTCACTTTCGTGTCGGGTCTATAAGAATAATGGTGACCTTACATTTTCAGAAATAAAATTGATACCGGGCGGAAGAACAGCGCGATTTGCGAATATAAACCAGGATTCACTCCCAGACCTTGTTGTCAATGGCACAACTGGGATTGGGAATCCAGATAGCACCTTTTGCCGGGTATATACCAACACAATTGAAGAAACTAACGAGTCGCCTTCTCCTCCTTCGGCTCTCACTGCATTTGCTGTAAGTACCCGTTCTATCTTTACCTGGGGGAGCGGGACGGATGATCATGATGATCCAGTCAGTCTTTCCTACAACTTGCGTATTGGAACCAGTCCCGGCGGAAATGACCTGTTGTCATCAGCAATACCTGTTCATAATACAAATATCGGCGCACGGCTCCTTAGAGAATTTGTGGAAATATTTCATGGCTATTATTACTGGAGCGTGCAAACGGTAGATGCGGCAGGGCAACGATCTGCCTGGTCTCAGGAGGATACCTTATTCATTCCGCGGTTAGTCCAATCTGATCAATCCCTGCCGGGAGTCTACTTTAGTACCGCCGGATGGGGAGATTACAACGAAGACGGGAATATGGACCTGGCCCTGACCGGTATTACGTTTTCCGGTGGCAGCTTGACAAACCTTTTTTCAAATGATCAAAGTCTGCTAACACAGGACCTTGCCCAAAACATCAAGGCTGTATTTGGCGGTCATTTATCCATGGTGGATTACACCAATGATGGTCACCTGGACCTTTCCCTGTCCGGATTCCAGATCATCAATTTCGAGGTTTTTCCAGCCACTTTCTTTTATAAATGGGACGATGGGGTATATGTGCTCGATAACCAAGACAACGTCACATATGATTTTTATGGCTACACAATGGGATATAACGGCGGTTCAAACAACCATAGCTGGGGTGACTACGATAATGACGGCGATTTAGATCTAACTATAGGCGGTATAGACCGTTATTTATCCAGACATTTAAAAGTATTTCGAAATGATAATGGTGTATTGGTTCTAGATACCAGCCAAACAGATCTGAAACCGATTTATCCTGCGATTGTCAAGTGGAGTGATGTTAACCGTGATGGGAATCTAGACCTGGTAACTATAGGTGCAGATAGTACGGAGATCCTTGCAACGCGAGTCTATTTAAATCAAAGTAATAGTTTCTTATCCTTTTCAGGCAGCTGGTATCAGTTTTATATCGATGTAACTGCTGGTGCTGTATCCTTTGCTGATTACAACAATGACGGCTATGAGGATTTCGCGGTTACAGGAAAGAATGCATCTGGAGAATTAATTACCTACATAATTGAGAATGCCATAAACCAATATGTTATTGCTAATGTTTTAGATGGTGTTTTCTATGGAAAACCTGATTGGGGAGATTACGATAATGACGGGGATCTGGATCTAATTATATCGGGTTTCTCAAATGTCGATGGATCCAGTCCCATCTCAATTGTTTATAGACAAGATGACGGATCTTTTACAGAAGATACGAGTCTGGATCTGGATGATGTTGGATTTAGCTTTTCAGATTGGGGAGATTACGACGGAGATGGTGATCTGGACCTATTCCTTGCAGGTTTCAAGGCCAACCAGGATGTCGTGGCTAAAGTCTACGAGAACCTTGAAGGCATTAAAAATAAAAATCAACCCCCTAACTCTCCATCAGGCCTTTCCTTTAACTTAGATACGGATAAGAAGAATCAGGGACTTCTTACTTGGGACCCTCCAATTGACCTTGTAAATCCACTTGGGGGTTCTACTGAACAGAGCGGCCTGCGCTATCAATTACAGGTAGGAAATGAGGAATACGATCAATATCCAGACTTTTATATAGCTGCCAATGAACATGGTATTATTACCGGTAATTATGCTAATGGGAATATAGGTACAACCAATCTCACTATACGCGGAATCGTGGATCTCCCCGAGAATCATTATAATTGGCGGGTCAGAGCCATTGATCATGGAAATGCGACATCCGATTGGTCTTCCTGGCATTCTTTTTATATCGATATCACACCACCGGCGATACATGCTGATTCCATCTCAGTGAATTATCTCTCCCCGAAGCAAGCAATTATTATCGCCCGCTTTGAAGAATATTTTGATATGGATCCAGGTATCAGTCCCAGAGTTCAGGTAACCCACCCAGAGACTTCGAATCTTGATACAATAATTGTGCAGGAACAGACTTATATACAAAGAGAATGGTCAGGAGCACTTACTCTCCCGGATGATTATCGGGGAAGGGCTATTCAAATTCACTTTTCCAATGCCACTGATAATAGAGGCAACAAGATGGAACGGATTTCTTTTTATAAAACACCATCGATAATTATCTCTCAATATGGAGGTACATCTTTAAGCTCCGACGGAATGGTATCAATACTTTTACCGCAAAATTCAGTGGAAAGTGATGTTTCATTAACCATTGAAAATATATCGTTTACAGGGTCTTTTGGAGATAGCACAGTCCTATTAACAGACTTATATTCAATATCACCGAGCAGTTTAGACCTATTGAAACCTGCTATTTTGCGCATGGCCTATTCAACAGAAACTCTCAGTGATTCTACCGCTATCCCATTCATAGCAAGGATTGAACAGGAAGGACTTATCTATCTAGGCGGAACCGAGACAACCATTCAAGGCCAGCCTTACCTTCAATTACAAACGAACCAACTAGGGATATTTGGCATATTTACATCCAGTGATTCCATCAATACGGATTCACTGGATACTGAAAGGCTGGCTTGCCAGCCTCGAATTTTCTCTCCCAGCGGGTCTGTATTTGAATTCCCGAATACCTATATCCTTTTTGACCTGGATAAAGAAGAAAAAGTCACCGCACGGATCTTCAATCTTGCCGGGCGTCTTAAGCGCACTTTGAAGCCGGAACAAACCTTACTTAAAGGATCAAATTCAATCATATGGAATGGAAAAGATGAAAATGATGATGTTGTGGTCAGCGGCCTTTATATTGTTACGTTAGAAAAAGAGAGTGGTGATCTGCGGACTACGGTGGGAGTACTGAATCGATGAAAAGGCTGCTGGTTTACCCTATCCTTTTTTCTGCATGGGCGTTTGGTCAGGGGCTAGACCAACTTTTTATAGGGACCCGACCCATGGGCATGGGTGGTGCATTTATTGCTGTAGCAGATGATGGAAATACAATTACCTGGAACCCTGCCGGGCTGCCCCGTTTACGCCGGACAGAACTCACAACAACCTATGCGGATCTTTTCGCTCTTGGCATCAAGCAATCTTACTTTGGATTCGTCAGGCCTTTATCAGACAAACTGGCTTTAGGGATGGATTGGTCCAGCATAGGATTTGATGACGGAGAACTGGGTTATTCTGAAAATAAACTGAATTTTTCCTTTGGGTATCAGCCTTTTCGGATCATCTCAATAGGAGCATCCCTAAAATACATCTCCAGAGATATGACCCTGGACGGTACATCCTATGGTAAAAGTTCTGGGGTAGGCTACGATGTTGGACTACTCATTTCGCCACTGAAAAACCTGCGCCTGGGATTAGGTTTATACGACCTGAGCGGTACCAGCGTTTCTTATCGCAGTAATAAGGTAGAAGAAACCATTTTAGGGCAGGCCTTCAAATTAGGGATCGCCTATATGCCCATTGATGGCCTGACCATCGCTGCAGATATAGATGATCGCTTACATTTTGGTGCTGAATATTTTGTCAAGAACAGGATAGGCGTGCGGGCTGGATTCCAGCAGGACCTGGATGAAAACGACAGATTGTTAATCCCATCTGCAGGAATGACCCTTCGCTTTAAAAGCATTGTTCTGGAATACGGCTATGAATCCCACCCATACCTCCCTCCTACACACCGGTTCACCGCTGCCTTGCAATTTAGTCCAGCTGTGGTAAGTATTTCTGCGGCTGAGATAAAGCACAATCCTATATTTCGTTCACTGCACCGATATTATGAATCTGAATCGTTTATCTCAGTTGAAATAAAAAATATCTCCGATGCGGATCTTCCAGTGGATGTATCACTTTATCTCCCTACCATGATGGATAATCCCCATTCGGAGAATATTACTCTACCCCCCAAATCAGAAGAGAAATATGATCTGGGTGTTTCCTTCTCCAGTGATGTTCTAACCTCGGCAAAAGCTACCTTCGATAACTTAGTGCAACCAGTGGTTCAGGTATCCTATAAGCAGGATGGAGAAGCAAAAACAACACAGAAAAAATTGGAATCATCTTATGTTCTTGGTAAAGGAAAACTAACCTGGAGCAATCCGGAAATGATCACTTGCTATGTTACACCAGAGGATCCAGAAGTGGACAAATTTGCCCGGGCATTCATACAATACTACACGCCCGTTCTGAATGATTACTTTGGGCGCACCAACCTGGGTAGGGCCATCATTCTCTATGATGCCCTGGGTGTTCATGGATTAGTTTACAATGTAGACCTACAAACTCCATTCCTGCAGATCGCCGATGATAAATCCGCTTTTGATTCTGTCAAGTATCCTGGCGAACTACTACATGCCAAGATCGGGGATTGCGATGACCTGACAACCCTATATGGTACCCTGCTGAACAATTTGGGCATAGAGACCATGTTCCTGGATGTTTTTAAGCCCGGAGCTGGCCACATATTTCTCATGTTTGACAGCGGCATAAAACCGAACGAAGTAGAGAAATACTTTCTGGATGAAAAGGAGGTTGTTATTTTAAATAAGAAGGTCTGGATCCCAGTGGAAGCAACCTTGGTTGGCAAACCTTTCTTTAATGCTTGGAAGCAGGGCGCCTATCTCTATCACGAACGGAAGACAGAACAATTCATTAACGAAATATCCATAGCAGAAGCATCTGCAAAATACTTACCGGGTGCTGTTTTCACAGCGGACCTTGAAATCCCGGAACTAACAGGCATTAATGACCTGCTCAAAGAAGATATAAAACAATATGGGCTTTGGCTGGAACAGATGGTCTATAACGCAGTAGGGAATAGACTGGAGACTGCTGAAGATTATTATGAAGCCGGAGTTAAATACATGGAATTTGGCCGCTACAAGAAGGCCATCAAAATGCTGGAATCCGGACTGAATATTAAACCATTTTTCCCAGACGCGGTGAACACACTGGGGGTCTGTTATACTAAAAATGGTGATTTTGAAGAATCCCTTAACTATTATGAAAAAGCACTGGAACAGCAACCGGACCATCCGGGCTTCATGCTAAATATCTCCATTGCCCATTTCATGATGGGGAACAAGGGTGTGGCTAAGCAAAAGTATGATGAAGTGGTAGTTTTAGATCCTGTTTTTGCCGGAAAATTGGAAAGCATTTTTGGGGCAGCAAAAGCTTCTGCCGCTGCATCTGCTACAGCAGGACCAAAACTGGAGATATCATCAGATCTGGAAGCGGAATTAGAATCTGAATCTTCAAAGGGCCTGGTGGCAGTATCTCTAGAAGCTAAGGAGATAAAGCCAGAAGATATTCCTAAGATATCATACCGGAAGCGCCGAGCACGCAGCGATAATACGGTAGGTATTACTTTTGCTCGCCTAGGGAACTATTCCATGGCTGTTGATTACCTTATCAAGGCGGTCGAACACGATCCGGAAGAAGCAGACTACAGGGTGAACCTTGCAGTAGCGCTTTACCGGATACATAAATATGAACGGGCATTGGAACTTTACGACGAAATCCGCCAGGAAAAACCTGAACTTGTGAGCCAGCTCTCATTTATTGAAAGTATGGGCGAAATCACACAAAAATATAAAAAATTTGACTAAATTCGGGTAAATCGCGAATATCGGATATGAAAAGGAAATTCACAATCATACTATTTCTCGCACTAGGTTCCGTCTGGGCCCAGGATGACGATGATATGGATATGGATGCCATGTGGGATAATACCATCTGGAATGAGATCGAAGATGTAGCCGATGAAGAGATACAGGAAGTTGATAATATAACTGCTGTGGCTGGTGTCCGCGGTGCAGAAGCTGAAGATGAAGCGCTTCATCATCTCTACTATCGTCAGTCAATGAAAGGCCCCAGTGAAGTAGAACTCCGGACTGCCCTGGGTAAACTTCTCAACACATTGGCAGCATTAAAGGAAAAAGATGCCAAACATGCTAAGATTCCGGAAGTTCAACATTACGTCATTCAGATCTATCGCAAACTGGGTGAAACAGACAATGGCCAGGAATTGGAAAATAAACTGCTCACTCAAAACCCCGATTCCAAATGGGCAAAGTTTTATTCCAAATAATTTTTCTTTCAGATACATTTTACAGCCAATAACTTTTCCCCTTTATAACTCTTTTAATCTCTCTATACTTTTCCAGGGCAGCTTAATAGGTTAATCGCATGAAAAGATTATTCATATTTTGTTTTCTTATCCTTTGCTGTACCCAATCAGTCAATGAAATAGTCCAACCCGTTGATCTAGAAACACTCATAGAAAAGGATGGCTTTAAATATGGTCCAGATGGTGATAAAAAATTTACCGGACCCGTTTTTAAGCTTCATGAAAATGGCAATAAAGAAATGGAAGGCGCCTATAAGAATGGGGAAATATTCGGACGATGGACAACCTGGTATAAGAATGGTCAAAAACGCAAGCAGACGGAATATGATGGATTTATAAAAGGTACAAGAATACCATCCCCAAAAGGGTTACTAACAGAGTGGTATGAAAATGGAAAGAAAGCCCAAGAAGGAAAAGTAGTAGTTATAGTGGTAAATGATTTTGGGAAAATTATGCGGGACAGTATCTGGACAAAGTGGTACGAAAATGGGCAAATCGCATCTGTATTAGATCTAATTAGTGTCCCTGGATTTAGTCAAAGTAGCAAGTGGTACGAAAATGGGCAAAAAATGGAATCTGGATTATTTGACGGCAGCAAAAAAGAAGGAGATTGGACCTATTGGGATGAAAATGGTCAGATGGTCAAAACTGAACACTATGCCGAAGGGGAATTAGTAGAAACCACTGAAAATTAATTCCCCAATAGGGTTTACCAGTTTGGAAACCTGATGTGATCTATTCGCTTTTTTCCAGCTCCTGGAGATGCTGTAAACCATGCTCGTCAAAATAAGAATCAGAAAAGACTTCAATCAGCTCTGATACATTTTCACAGGCTATCACATCTGTGGTCTGTCTGCACTTCATGGCCCCTACAATGATCTGGTGGAGTACGAGCGTCTGGTCCACATATTTTTGCCGCCCGGCTTGCCCTTTTTCTTTCGACTTTATGCGCTGAGCCAGAAAATAGTCAGACACAACTGTTTGAATATGTTTCGCGTGCTCTTCCTTGGTATTGACCCACCTGACCAACTGGTTCATGGTCTGGGCACTAGATCCCTTGCCCGATAATTCATTGATCTGGTTCATGGCTTTCCAGATAGTGGTTACATCCTCCTTGATCTGGACGATCCGCAATGCGTCATCATAGATGCCGCAGGGAACCTGGCAATGAGCATAGAGAGCGTTTGAAATAATAATGATACAGGATAAATAACTAATCAGTTTTCTTTTCATCACTGGCGAACTCCCTATGGTATTTATATTTGTTTGGCTTCTTCTAAATTAAAGTAAAAAGGGGCTTCACCCGAAGCCCCTTTTTGAACCTGTTAGCCTACTGCAGCAGTTAGATGCAGCACGGTATAACATATTTATTTCAACAGGATCATTTTCATGTTTTGACGATGATCTCCAGCCTGGATCGTGCAGATATACACACCGGCACTCACCGGCAAGCCCAGGTTGCTCGTAGCGTTCCAGAGCACACTCTGATAGCCGGCAGGCTCTACCCCGTTCACCAGGGTCCGTACCTTCCGACCCATCATATCATAGATCGTCAGGACCACGTACGCTTCTTCCGGAAGAGCATAACGAACCTGGGTAGAAGGATTGAACGGGTTCGGGTAGTTCTGCTGCAATGCAAACTCCATGGGCAGTGCCAGCTCATCATCCGCCGCCAGCAATACAGACACC
>DTUG01000068.1 GCA_012964275.1 Fidelibacterota bacterium
AACATGACCAATACGCTGGCACTGTCCAGGCCAGCGCTGAGGATCATGCCCACGATCAGTGGGAAGTCTGTGCCAATGTCACCAAAAGCCCCGGACCATTCATTTCTATCAAACTTGATGTCTTTGAAATAATTGAACATAAATTTTATTTCAAAAGAAATTTTCTAACGTTTGGGCTAAGCCGCGCCGCTTTTTTGGCGTCGGCCTTGAGCCCATTGTTATAGGGCCACCAATCTGCGTTACGTTTGGAACAGCCGCGGAAGTAACCGCCCAGTCCGCTTCATGTACTCCTTGTAATCCTCACCAAACCGCTCGATTAGCTTTTCTTCTTCGATTCTCGTTCGTAACACCAGCAGGCCAAAGGTTATTCCACCAGTCAGGGCTAGGAACCAGTTCGCTGTCACAAGGGTGTTTGCTACAACTGCCAATGCAGTCGCCAAATAAAACGGGTGTCGCACCCAACGATAAGGGCCTCTCGTAACCAGCGTATGCGCTGCCCTGGTTACAACCGTGTCCGTCAAGTTCTTGCCAAGGGTTTTGAACGTCACCGCCAAAAGGAGTCCTCCAGTGATCCCAATCACAACACCCGACCATCGCAACCAGTTCGACAGTGCAACCGAAGACCAAGCCATCAATGCTGGGTTAATCATGTACGTCACAAGTCCAGCCATAAATGCGATGCCAATGGGCCGCAAGGTAACGAGTATAAAAATACCCTCTTGGCGGCGGTCAAGCTTTTCCCCGGTCGCCTGTGATTTGATGCGATGGTACGCACCGATGGGAACGATGACCGCAATTCCCAGAATGAGGATGAACCTAAATGTCTGTTCGTATTCCATAGTAGTGTTTTTGCGCCCTATAACAGTTATTATTTGACGATTCCGTCAAATAGTGCTCCTATATGCGTGATATTATGCATTATATTCATTTCATATATATTTAATTTCCCAAAAGAAAGACTAGTGATGGACTTCATCATATTCAAGGATTATCATGAGCCAATTATTAAACCAGGTTCGGGATAATCCAGCGTCAGAAAGGCCTTAAAGAAAGCAGTTAGGTTAGCAGAAATAGAAAAGCGTGTTAGGTGACATAAATTCAATCTATATTAATTGTTTCTGCTACAACTAATGGAAAATTTCTAAGAGCAGTCTCAATACTACCTCCAGTAATAGTGCTTAATTCACCATCAATTTCTATTTCTTTTAACAAATATGATGAATCTATTTCTCCAGTTATATATACTCTGGAATATTGATAATCAGGTTCACCGGAAAACCATTCATAATTTGTTAAAATAAAACCTGATGGATCACACTCTCCACCTATCCAAACAAGTGTATCTATATAGTATTCAGCTGTTCCACTGATATGAACTTCAGATTCTTCAATATCATTATTTGATTTACTGGTGCAGGATGTGCATAATAGTATTAATACAGAGAGTAAATTAAATATAATTGTTTTAATCTTCTTTTCTCCAAATCTGATGTCACCTAACTAGTTATTATACTGCACATTCGCTGTATAGTAGGCCAATTAAGGGTGTGGTATACTATATTTGTTACTTTTCAGCATTACTGCATCAGCCTATGGCACCTCAGCATACAGTCATTCATCACGACAAGTAGTCCAGCTTCTTCAGCTAATTTAGCTGCTTCTTTGTTGATCACGCCATC
Organism: Fidelibacterota bacterium; assembly: GCA_012964275.1. Classification (GTDB taxonomy): domain Bacteria; phylum Fidelibacterota; class Marinisomatia; order Marinisomatales; family UBA1611; genus UBA1611. The sequence continues at coordinate 1,680 of DTUG01000068.1, forward strand.
CTGAAGCCAGAGTGCCTTAGCGCCGATTTCAACAGTAGCTTCCGCGATGGGCAGGACGTGCTCCGGACGGCGGAAGACATCCACCACATCCACCGGTTTTGGGATGTCTTTTAATGAAGGATAACAAGTTTCGCCGGCTATTTCTCTTTGACCAGGATTTACAGGAATGATCTTGTAGCCATGGTCTCGTAAATAGAGAGCGACGTAGTGACTTGGCCGTTCCGGCTTGGGACTCATGCCCACCACGGCGATGGTTTTCATTTGCAAAATTTGGTTGATTGTTTCTTTGTCATTCATTTTTAAACATATTCTTTATTACGTAACCAGCAATATCCGGATTTTCCCTTAATCTGCGGACGGAATAATTGAACCAGTCCGGACCAAAAGGTACGTAGACCCGCACTTTAAAGCCTTGGTCCTGCAGCGCTTCCAATCGTCCTGTCATGGGCACACCGTAGAGCACCTGGAATTCAAATGAGTCTGAACTGAGATTTTCCGAATTGATCCAGTCCAATAGCTGGTCGATGAGATTTTGGTCATGGGTGGCAAAACCCGCAAAGGCACCCTTGCTAGCCATGACTTTGGCTAGGGTGATGAAATTGTCCTTGATTTTTTTCCGGTCTTGGAAAGCGATGGTCTCCGATTCTTGGTAGATCCCCTTGCAGATCCTGGCATTGAAATTGCCGGAAGCCAGCCGTTCAATATCTTCCTGGCTGCGGCGCAGATAGGATTGAATGACCACACCGACATGTTCATAGTTCTGTTTGCAACGGGCATAGATCTCAAATGTATGATCGGTGTAGGGGGAATTTTCCATATCCAGCCGCAGAAAATTTTTATTCTCCTTGGCTTGATTTAAAATGTTTGTGATATTGGCTATGGCTTCATCCAGAGATATTCTCAGGCCCACATGAGTGGGTTTTATTGAAAGATTGCAATTCAGGGATTGCTGGCTAATCTGGTTGTATAGCTTGCAGTACTGCTTAGTGATATTTCGCGCTTCATCTTCATCCGTTATTTGTTCACCCAGGATATCAATTGTGGCAGAAAAACCTCGATCATTAATGGCTTTAATATGTTCCAGTGCTTCTTCCGCTGTTTCGCCTGCAACATAGGGTTTGGCAAAGGGTTTGGCGATCCATTTTGGAAGAGCGGGTAAAGTAAATGTGATTAATCGATTAAAGAAGGACATAAAAAAAGTTAGAATTTTCCGATTGGTGTCGCCAACCATTTTTATTCAAAAATTCCGGGATGAATCTCCCAACTTTAGATTGACTCACGAAAAGCCATCCTTCTAAATTCCAAGTCTTATTTCACTTCTGTAACTGAATATGTATCGCGATTTTGGAACTGTCCTAGTAGCTGTGATTCTTGGCATCGTTATGGTGGCTATACCACTTTTGATACAGAAACTGATAGCACCTTCTAAAAAGTCCAAAGACAAATTACAAACTTATGAATGCGGCGAGGAAGCGGAGGGATCTGCCTGGCTGCAATTCAATATCCGCTTTTACGTTATTGCACTTATTTTTCTCATTTTTGATGTAGAAATTGTATTTCTCTTTCCGTGGGCAGTTGTATTTAAAGAATTAGGCCTGCTGGCGCTTATAGAAATGGGTATTTTTCTGATTATTTTAATTGCGGGGCTGGCCTATGTCTGGGTCAAGGCTGACCTTGACTGGGTGAAACGGAATGTCAGATATGGTACCGGGCGGTACCAGGATGTCAGAATGGAGAAAACTACCTGATATGGGATTACTTGAAAATAAATTTAATGATAATGTAATCGTTGCGAAACTTGATAAGCTCATAAGTTGGTCCAGGTCAACTTCACCCTGGTTTTTTCAGTTTGGGTTAGCCTGTTGTGCGATAGAAATGATGGCTGCCGCAGCAAGCCGATATGATCTAATGCGGCTTGGTATGATACCGAGGTCATCTCCCAGACAGGCAGATGTTATGATTGTAGCTGGCACGGTAACGATGAAGATGGCACTGCGGGTAAAAAAACTTTATGAACAAATGGCAAATCCAAAATATGTCGTTGCCATGGGTTCCTGTGCTACCAGCGGCGGACCTTACTGGCAGCATGGATATCATGTATTGAAGGGGGTGGATATTGTAGTTCCTGTTGATGTGTATGTACCAGGATGTCCTCCCCGACCCGAAGCACTGATTGAAGGAATTTTAAAACTGCAGGAGCAGATCTTGGAAGAACGGCCGCTGACCCGGAAAACTGGGTGAGTGACGAGCGAGATAAATTGATCGCCGAAGTGGTTGAAAAAGCCCTTCAGGGTGAGATGGATGCGATCAATAACATTGAAGATCGGGTCACTCGCTCTAAGGCAAAGGCTGCTCTGGCTAAAGCTAAACGTGCACAAACAGCAGATTCGTCCCCTCAAATCGAGGCTTCTATTACGGGGGAATCAACGGCACCCAACACTTTATCTGATAATCCAAATCAAAAAGTTGGGGAACGTATAAGTGAAAAATTTCCCGATTCACGGGATGGCGAAGTAGCTGATACTCATATTCAACTCAAACCCGATCAATGGAATGAGATTGCGGCATGGTTAAAGACAGAAGAAGATTTATTATTTGATTCATTGCAGTGTATTACGGGTATTGATTTAGGCGAAAATGTTCTTGAAGCTCGGTACAATCTTCATTCCATGAAGCATCGTAACGCGATTGAGATCAGGATTGCTGTATCCAGAGATATAGCTCAAATCCCATCCATCGAACAAGTCTGGCGAATAGGTGACTGGTTTGAACGGGAAACCTACGATATGTATGGAATCAGATTTACAGGACACAGAGATTTAAGGCGCATACTGCTTCCGGAGGACTGGGAAGGTTGGCCATTGCGTAAAGATTATGAGGTACAGGAAACATACCACGGTATTATGGTACCAAAAGTGAAAGAGGGATGGGAGTAGTCCACGGACAGGAAATGGTCCTCAATATTGGACCGCAGCATCCCAGTACCCATGGAGTTTTGCGTCTGCAGGTGAAGACTGACGGAGAAATCATTTCGGAAATCAAACCTTTTATTGGCTATCTGCACCGCTGTTTTGAAAAGCATTGTGAAAATGTTACCTATGAACAAGTGATCCCGTTTACGGATCGTTGTGATTATCTGGCCTCAATGGCGAACAATTTTGGTTATGTGGTAGCGATGGAAGAGCTTATGGAGATCAAGGTTCCGGAGCGTGTCGAATATATACGGGTTATCATGGCTGAACTTCAGAGGATTGCCAGCCATTTATTAGCTTTGGGTACTTTTGGACTTGACGTGGGTGCCTTTACACCATTCCTATACATGTTTCGCGATCGAGAGCGTATACTGGATATGTTTGAAATGACCTGTGGCGCCCGCCTTTTGTATAATTATATGTGGGTGGGCGGATTAAGCCATGATTTACCTATTGGATTTGTAGAATCTGCTTTTCGGTTTTTAGACTACTTTGAGCCTAAAATTGAGGAGTACAATAATATATTGACCTATAATAAGATCTTTATTGAGCGGACGGCGGATGTTGGGGTAATGCCTGCAGACGTAGCCATCAGTTATGGTGTTTCTGGTCCCAACCTGCGTGGTTCCGGTGTCAAATGGGATATTCGTAAGGATGAGCCTTATTCAATATATGACCGGTTTGATTTTGACGTACCGGTTGGAATAGGAGAGAAGGGAAACCTGGGAGATTGCTGGGACCGTTTTAATGTGCGGTTAACCGAAATGGGCGAAAGCATCAAGATATTGCGCCAGGCGCTTACACAGATACCGAAAAATGGGGATGTACATCAGACCATACCTAAAAAAATACGACCACCGAAAGGGTCTATTTATAAAAGAACAGAAACACCACGGGGAGACCTAGGATTTTATATTATCAGTGATGGTTCACCTATTCCTAACCGTTTAAAAATGCGCTCACCTGCGTTTACTGCTTTATCTGTTTTAGATGAGATTGGCCGTGGCTGGATGCTATCAGATGTCATTGCCATTTTAGGCAGCCTGGATATTGTTCTAGGAGAAATTGACCGTTGACAGTCGATAATTTATACAATTGGTTAATGGGATTTTTTCCAGGGATAACGGAGAGCCCTATCCTGCTGATTATAGCTATTCTTGTTCCGTGTCTAGCCCTTTTTCTTTTTATTGCCCTGTATGCTCTTGTTGCAATTTATGGAGAATTAAAAGTTTCATCTTTTATGCAGGATCGGGTGGGTCCCATGGGTCAGGGGGTGGGGCTGCATGCAGGGAAATGGGGATTACTGCAACCAGTCGCTGATGCGTTAAAACTTTTGACAAAGGAAGATTTAATCCCAGAAAAAGCTGACAAAACTCTATTTATAATGGCACCATTTATGATTTTTATCGGTGCCTTTATAGCTTTTGTAGCAATTCCTTTTGGGGAAACTTTGATCATTGCTGATTTAAATATTGGTATTTTTTATCTTCTCGCTGTTGGGTCACTTGCTGTCATAGCGTTGATCTTGGCAGGTTGGTCTTCCAATAATAAATGGTCATTATATGGTGGTATGCGTTCCGCGGCTCAGATCATTAGTTATGAAATACCTGCAGGCGTTTCGATTGTGATTGTTATTATGCTCACCGGTACCCTTAACATGCAGGACATTATTAAATATCAGGATGGCGGCTTGTTCAACTGGCTTATTTTTGCCAATCCGTTTACTTTTATTGCTTTTTTCATTTATTTTATCAGTGGTATCGCTGAAACTAATCGAACACCTTTTGATATCCCTGAAGCTGAATCAGAAATTGTAGGGGGATTCCATACAGAATATTCTGGAATGCGCTTTGCTTTTTTCTTTTTAAGTGAATATGCAAACATGTTTGTGGTGAGTGGTATAGCCTCCACTGGATTTTTAGGTGGCTGGCAAAGCCCCATCTCCGGATACTTCAATACGCCATCCTGGGGAGTTTTCTGGATGCTGAGTAAAATTATGTTCCTGGTCTTTGTCATGATGTGGTTTCGTTGGACCTTTCCTAGGCTGCGTGTTGACCAGTTGATGAATGTGTGTTGGAAAGTTTTCTTGCCCATTGGACTTTTGAACATTTTTGGTGTGGGAATTTGGACATTAATCTTTGGCTAATTATCTATGGTAAAATATTTTCAAAATATATGGATCACGCTTACAACACTTCTTAAAGGAATGGGAATTACCTTGGTGCACATGCTTAAGATCAAAAGGGATAATGTCACCTTGCAGTACCCGGAAGAAAAATGGCCCCGTCCGGAGCGAAATATTGGATTTGATCACGATAATTATAATGTGATTCGTTCCCGCTTGCATGTTGATATGGATGACTGTATCGGCTGTCTGAAGTGTGAGCGTGCCTGCCCGGTCGATTGTATTAAAATCGATACGGTCAAAGTACCTAGCCGCGGAGAAGATATCAAAGAAATAGGTCACGTTGGTGTTACCTCGAATGGCACACGTAAAGCCATGGTCGTGACTCGCTTTGATATAGATATGACAGAATGCTGCTATTGCAACCTTTGTGTCTACCCGTGCCCGGAAGAATGTATATACATGACCGGTGGACCAAATGCCAAAAAACATCCTATTGATTATGAATTCTCAGAATATGATCGGAGCGAACTGGTTTACCGTTTCGCGAAGCAGGGAAGTAAAGATGGTATTGAAAGAATAATGGCAGAACAGGAGGCTGAAGACTAAGATCTATGGCTGATTACACTTTTTGGTTGATAGCTGCTATTACGGTGATTTCAGCAGCCTTTGTCGTTCTGAATAACCAGTTGGTTTATTCGGCTGTCGCTTTATTATTTACACTTTTTGGGGTTGCCGGTCTTTATGTCTTTCTTTGGGCAGATTTCATTGCAGGGGTACAGCTGCTGGTTTATGTTGGTGGTATCCTAGTTTTGATTATTTTTGGGATCATGTTAACAAATCGAATTTCATCCGTAAGGATATCGCATAAGAGCGTTCAACAAGGAGTAGGGGGAGCAGTCATTATTTGGTTATTTATTTTCTTATCAATCGTAATACTAAAAACACCCTGGCTTAATCAGACTGCCATGGAACCTGCCAGCAGTGTTGCCCAGGTTGGTAAATTATTATTGATGAAATATCTGCTCCCGTTTGAGGTTATATCTGTTTTATTACTTGGAGCACTTATAGGCGCGGCAACCTTATCTAGAGAGGATCCCTGATGGATCAACTCAATTCTTATCTGTTTATTGCTGCAATTCTATTTTCATTGGGAGTGTTTGGCGTAATAACGCGTCGGAATGGTATTGCCGTATTAATGGGCGTGGAATTGATCCTGAATGCAGCTAATATCAATTTTATTGCATTTTCGCGATTTGGGGGTATGAATTTTGATGGGCATGTATTTGGATTACTAGTGATCGTACTGGCGGCAGCAGAAGCAGCAGTAGCCTTGGCCATTATCATCAATATATATAATAACATGAATACGATCAATGTAGATCAGGCATCCCAGTTGAAGCAATAATGAACAATATTTTCATTAATTATTCTTTGTTTATTCTTTTTCTGCCCTTGGTAGCCTTTGTTGTTCTGATTTTTACGGGTAAACGATTACCTCGCCAGGGGGACTGGGTAGCTGTTTCTGCCGTTCTTTTTACCCTTGTTTTGTCTAGTGCCATGTTTGTGGCAATGCTTTTGGATTACAATCCAGACTTTAGTCAGCAATCAGGTTTTACCTGGATGGATCTGGGGGCATTTAAAATTGAATTTGGAATTCTGGTAGACAATATCACAATCATAATGCTTTTAGTTGTAGCACTGATTTCCAGTTGTTCTCACATCTTTTCTCTCAAATACATGGAAGGAGATATTCGCTATTCGAGATATTATGCCTATTTAGGTCTTTTCACTTTTTCCATGAATGGAATTGTATTAGCCAATAATCTAATCTCCATGTACATGTCCTGGGAGTTAGTAGGCCTTAGTTCCTATCTACTTATTGCGCACTGGTTTGAAAAGGACAGCGCTGCTGACGCCGGTAAGAAAGCTTTCTTAACCAACCGCGTGGGCGATATTGGATTTTTTATTGGGATCATGCTGATTTATTCATCCATTGGTTCATTTTTATTCAGTGATGTATTTGCCGGAGTGGCAGCAGGTAAAATAACAGGTATCACCTTGACCTTGGCAGGGATTGGAATTTTCTTGGGCGCCATGGGAAAATCATCGCAGTTCCCGCTTCATATTTGGTTACCGGATGCTATGGAAGGTCCCACACCGGTCTCTGCACTGATGCATGCTGCTACCATGGTAGCAGCCGGGGTTTACATGACCATCCGGTTATTTCCATTGTTTACTCCAGATGCATTATTGGTCATTGCCTATGTAGGCGGCTTTACAGCGATTTTTGCCGCTTCGATCGCTATTACCCAGAATGATATTAAAAAGGTACTTGCCTATTCAACGGTCAGTCAGCTGGGATATATGATACTGGCAGTAGGAACGGGCGTGTACACTGCTGCTTTTTTTCACTTGGTGACCCATGCCATGTTCAAAGCTAACCTGTTTTATGGCAGTGGTTCTGTGATTCATGCCATGCACCATGCTCTGCACGAAAAACACGATCACGAAACAGACCCGCAGGATATGCGGAATATGGGTGGATTGAAAGCTAAAATGCCAATTACATATTGGTCCATGCTGGTGAGTACTCTGGCCATAGCTGGTGTACCACTATTTTCCGGATTTTTATCAAAAGATGCAATTCTCGCTGGTACGCTTGCTTTTGCCCAGCATCAACCGGAGCATTTTTTACTGCCTGTATTTGGATTTGGCGCAGCAGCCATGACGGCCTTTTATATGTTCAGATTAATATTTATGACTTTTCATGGGGAACATCAAATGCCGGAACTGATAAATGACATTCATGAATCGCCCAAAGAAATGACAGGGCCGCTGGTATTATTGGCTTCCCTGAGTGTCTTTGTGTTCTATACATTGCCTAATTTTAATCCAATTTCCGATCATGGTTGGTTTACAGATTTGGTCGTACCTCGTACAGCGGTGGTTCCGGGCAGCATGACAGCCCATGAGATTGCGGATTATGCTCACCATGCTCACGGTCTGGCGATGAGCCTTTCGATTGCAGTTATAGTTCTTGGCATTGCATTGTCAGTCTTGATCTATTTTAAAAAAGTTTTTTCAGCAGAAACATGGGCAAGTAAACTGGGATTTTTATATGACTGGAGCCTGAACAAATTTTATTTTGATGAAAACTATAACCGATTTCTTTATCAGCCATTTTTAAATCTTTCAAAAAAAGTAGCCTGGCTCGATTGGGAAATATATGATCGATACTTCATTAACGGTTTTGCCTGGGTGATTGAGTGGTACAGCCGGGTCACGGGAAAATTTGATTATGATGGGATTGACCAGGGGCTTGTAGATGGTATCGGGCGCATAGTTGGAGCCACTGGACATAATTTAAGAAAAATTCAAACCGGACGATTGCAAAATTACCTGCTATATGTTGTTGCGGGTATCATTGTTATGATAATCGTTCAGGCATTTTAATTAAAAAGAGTGTAAAAGAAACATATGGAACATATTCTCAGTTGGCTGGTTTGGTTGCCCATCATTGGTATGGTGGTGATAACTGTTATACCACGGAGTCAAGAAGATATCATAAAAAAAGTAGCCGCCTTTTTTACAGGGGTTCAATTGTTGTTTTCCATTTTACTTTGGAAAAATTTCGATTCTGCGAATGGATCGATGCAATTCATGGAGCGGGCTGAGTGGATACCATCATTTAACATATCCTATATTCTAGGCGTGGATGGACTGAGCTTGCCCATGGTGATCCTGACATCATTGTTATGTTTTATCGGTGTGTTTGTCAGCTGGAATATTACCAAAGCGGTTAAAGGTTATTTTGCCCTTTATCTCCTGTTAGATACAGGTTTGATTGGTGTATTTCTGGCCTTGGATTTTTTCCTGTTTTACATTTTCTGGGAGGTAGTGTTGCTGCCTATGTATTTCCTTATTGGTATGTGGGGCGGTCCTCAGCGAGAATACGCGGCTATAAAATTCTTTCTTTACACATTGTTTGGATCCGTACTGATGCTGGTGGGAATCATAGGACTCTACTTTACCTGCGGTAAGACCTTTGATATACTATTGCTGATGGAAACGGCTCCAGACGCTTTAAAGAATGAGCTATGGTGGGGCATGAGTGCTATCAAGGTGATATGGGTTCTTCTTTTCATAGGCTTTGCTATTAAGGTTCCTATATTCCCTTTTCACACCTGGCTCCCACTGGCCCATGTGGAAGCACCTACGGCTATTTCAGTCATCCTTGCAGGGGTATTGTTGAAACTGGGTGTCTATGGTATTCTTCGGATTAACTATGGTTTGATGCCGGATGCAGTCTGGTGGTTTGCGGGGAGTCTAGCTTTTCTTGGTTTGATAAATGTGATCTGGGGAGGACTCTGTGCATTAGCTCAGACAGATTTGAAAAAATTAGTTGCCTATTCCAGCATAAACCATATGGGTTATGCGCTGCTGGGAATGGCCGCAGTTATTGCTGCTGGATCAATCAATGGTGGGGACCTGAAAGCGGCACAGGCCGGCTTAAGCGGTGCGGTCTTCCAAATGTTTAACCATGGTACAATTTCAGCCATGTTATTCATATTGGTTGGAGTGATTTATGATCGTGCGCATCACCGTGACATTGAGGGCTTTGGTGGCTTGGCCAATCAAATGCCGATCTACGCTGGTATAACTGCATTAGCTTTTTTTGCTGGACTGGGCTTACCAGGTTTGTCTGGATTTATCAGTGAATTCATGTGCCTTATTGGCGCGTTTCCGGTATTCAAGGCCATTGTGATTGCGTCCACAATTGGTATTCTTTTGAATGCTGCATATTTCCTTTGGGCCTTTCAGCGAATATTCTTTGGGGAGCTGAATGAAAAATATTCCGATCTTCCTGAAATTAATCGTCTTGAATTATTCACTTTAATTCCTTTAGCGGTGATCACTCTGTTTTTTGGTATTTACCCCCGTCCCTATCTTGACTTGATTAAAGCAACAATGGATGTCATAATTGAAAATGTTGTTTTTGTGGCAAACTTTGCCAGCATGTAAGGTAAGTCAATGACCAATCTTCAAAGTCTCGATTTATTCTGGCCGGAACTGATCATCACAGTTGTTATCCTGACTGCACTGATTGTTGATCTTTGTATAGAAAAGTCCAAATCAGATGTTGTTGGCTGGGTTTTGGTAATTGGCTTATTGATCACTGCTATTGCAATTTGGAATCAGGATAAAACCACAACCACCTTGTTCACGGATATGATAGTTCTTGACCCCTTTGCTACATTTTTTAAGTTACTGATAATCTTGTCAACATTGCTTGTGGCGGTTGTCAGTTGGCAAAATAATGAGCTGGATGAATACCGAAAAGGCGAGTATTTCACACTTCTTGGGATATTAGTGTTAGGCTTGTTTTTGATGGCTTCTTCAATAGATCTAATTATGGTATACATCTCTATTGAGGTTGTATCAATAATGTCCTTTATTCTAGCCGGATATTTGAAATTAGATACCCGTTCCAATGAAGCGGGCCTTAAATATGTTGTATATGGAGCTTTCTCATCCGGGATAATGTTGTTTGGACTCAGTATTCTGTTTGGTTTAACTGGCAGCACAAATTATTTTATTATCCAGAAGTCTTTGGCGGGTCTAGATGGTTCTGCGAGTGCAGCATTGGTTATGGCTCTTTTGATGATACTGGCTGGTTTTGGTTATAAGATCTCCGCTGTCCCTTTCCACTTTTGGACTCCGGATGTCTACGAAGGTGCTCCCACAACCATTACGGCTTATTTATCCGTTGCGCCCAAAGCTGCCGGTTTTGCTATCATCATTCGGTTTTTTCACCAGGTATTTGCTGATGGAGGCGCATTGGCGGACGCTGAATCCCTCAGTATGACCGATGTACCATGGCCCGAAATAATAGGTATATTGGCTGTAGCAACGATGACACTGGGCAATCTGGTGGCAATTCAGCAGGAAAGTATTAAACGTATGTTGGCTTACTCAAGTGTGGCCCATGCAGGATATATGATGCTGGCCCTACCGGTATTGTCCATCCAGACGGTTTACGCCATCATGGTGTACTTGGTGATGTATTTATTTATGAACCTGGGAGCTTTCTTTGTTGTGATTACGGTCAAGAATAAAACGGGTGGCGAAACTTTTGATGATTATCGAGGACTAGGCTGGGAAATGCCATTTATAGGGGTGGTAATGACCCTTTTCATGCTTTCTTTAACTGGCCTTCCACCAACTGCTGGATTCATAGGGAAATTTTATATTTTTTCGGCACTTATCAGTGGCGGCAGTCAATATTATTGGCTTGCAATTGTTGGTGGGATAAATAGTGTTATTTCATTGTATTATTATTTCCATGTTGTTAAGGTCATGTTTTTAGAGGGTGAAAGAAAAGAAACATTGGTCCAGCCACCGGAAGTCATGTCGGGGGTTTTATTGGCAACCGCCATTCCAGTATTTCTGTTTGGTATTTATTGGAATCCAGTAGTTAATTGGGTGCAAAACTCTTTGATTTTCTACGTCCAAACAATGTGATCTTTTTATCATTAAAAGTATACGTTGCACTTTGATATTCAATTTTTATGATGATGTTTGTTTGATGGAAAAATTCTCTTTTCACCAGTTTTTTTGATAAAATTTTATATTGTTAATTATAGCTAGAATGTGCGGCAAATATGTAATTTTAATTCTTCTGATCTGGGAAATTTTTATAGAGAGACAGCAGAAAGTTAATCCAAATTTAACCATTTAATTTGAGTTCAAACCGTGATTGAAAATTATTTCCCTATATTCATTGTCTTTATTGTTGCCGCGGGCTTTACCTTCGTGAGTCTCATTATGACACACATTTTAGGTCCACGTATTACCAATCCTGTGAAACTGATGCCCTACGAGTCGGGTGTCGACCCACTGGCGGAGACTCGGATTAGATTTTCTATCCGGTTTTTTATTATAGCTCTTTTATTTATTATTTTCGATATTGAAATTATTTTTCTCTATCCATGGGCGGTCGTGTTCAAAGATTTTCTTTCTTTCGGAAGCTTCATATTTTTTGAAATGGTAATTTTCCTGGCTATCCTCGTTTTCGGTTATGTTTATGTCTGGCGAAATGGTGCACTGGATTGGGAATAGTATAAACTGGGCTGACATTACTTTGAGATTTTACACCTTATAATTAAAACTATAATCTATCCATGCAACACGATGATGTAAAATCAAATGTATTAACAACAACTCTGGAGAGCGCCATAAACTGGGGTAGGAAAAACTCGCTTTGGCCCATGCCTTTTGGCACTGCCTGTTGCGGGATTGAGTTCATGGCTGCTTTGGCTGCCCGCACAGACATATCCCGCTTTGGTGCTGAAGCAATTCGTTTTTCACCCCGGCAATCAGATCTCCTCATTGTTGCTGGTAGAATTTCTATCAAGATGATGCCAGTACTCATTCGCATCTACGAACAAATGCCAGAACCGAAATGGGTAATTTCCATGGGGGCCTGTGCTTCATCGGGTGGCGTATTTGATACCTATAGTGTGATTCAAGGTATAGATCGGTTTATTCCAGTAGATGTGTATATCCCTGGATGCCCTCCACGTCCAGAAGGTGTTGTAGACGGCTTGATAAAGCTTCAGGAATTAGTAGACAAGGAAAAATTTTCCGATTATGCACCTCCCGCTACTAATAGTTAAATGTCGCTCGCTGATACTCTTTCCCAGATAAAGGCTACATTCCCGGAAACAGTTTTTGATGTAACTGAGCATGCCGGTGAGAAAATTATTCATATCCAAGGTCTGGTTGTCCTGGATGTGCTTGGGGAATTTCAGAAAAGCGGATTCAACTTCTTAGCTGATATCACAGCTGTTGATAATATGACTCTCGGTGGTTTTGAACGGTTTGCGGTAGTTTATCATCTTCTTTCCCAAGAGACTGCCGAAAGAGTGACAGTGAAAGCATATGTATCTGAAGAGAATCTAATATTGCCTTCAGTGGAATCACTTTGGAAAACTGCTGACTGGCAGGAACGGGAAATTTATGACTTATTCGGGATAACGTTTGAAGGACATCCTAATTTAGTGCGGATTATGAATCCTGATGATTTTGAAGGACATCCATTAAGGAAGGATTATCCGAGACTGGGCCGAAAAGAAAGGGATAATTTTCCCATAGTTGAACGTAGAATTGGTAGGAAGGCGCAACGCAATTAATGAAAGTCACGACTCATCCAATTGAAACTGATAAGATGGTTTTGAATTTTGGCCCTCAGCATCCATCGACCCATGGAACACTGCGGATAATTATGGAACTGGATGGTGAAACTGTAACGAAAGCAACACCAGAAATCGGTTATCTCCATTCCGGGTTCGAAAAGCTGGGAGAGGATCTAGATTTCAACCAATATATCACTATTACAGACAGAATGAATTATCTGTCACCTCTGTGTAACAATGTGGCTTATGCTCTGGCAGCAGAAAAATTGATGGAGCTGGAAGTTTCCAAACGGACGGAATATATCCGTGTTCTAATGTGTGAATTGAGCCGGATTGCTGACCATCTTTTAAGTGTGGGCATGCTGGCCGTTGATTTGGGTGCAATGACTGCATTCCTCTATGGCTTCAGGGTGAGGGAAGACATATACGATCTTTTTGAAATGGCTACTGGAACTCGCCTTACTACCAGTTACACCCTGGTGGGCGGTCTGATGAGGGATATCCCTGATGGCTATGACAAGGCTGTCTTAAAAGTTCTCGATGAAGTGGATGAAGTAGCAAATGATATTGAAGCTTTATTGAATAAAAATCGCATATGGCATGATCGAACCAAAAACATTGGAGTCATCTCCAAAGAAGATGCAATCTCATACGGTATTTCTGGTCCCATGGCGAGAGCAGCAGGTATTGAGTGGGATATCCGTGTAAATGAACCATATTCCAGATATGATGAGTTTGATTTTGATGTAGCCATTGCTTTAAATGGTGATGTATTTGACCGCTATCTGGTGCGGATGGAGGAAATTCGCCAGAGTATAAAGATATGCCATCAGTCGTTGGAGAAAATGCCTCCAGGTGATGTGATCATAGATCCGGGCTCAGGATATAGCCTACCACCCAAGGATGAAGTATACAACTCCATCGAAGGCCTGATCTATCATTTTGAAGTGACCATGCCAAACAGAGGCATGACACCCCCAGTTGGTGAAGCTTATGTACCCACTGAATCCCCTAATGGTGAACTGGGTTTTTATATTGTGAGCGATGGAAATCGAACGCCCTATCGTGTTCGCACACGGCCTCCATCTTTGATCAACTATTCGATTTTTTCAAAACTTATTGAGGGACATATGCTTTCCGATGCACCGGCCATCCTTGGCAGCATAAACATTATCGCAGGAGAATTGGATCGATGAACACGAACGGTACTCCTAATAAAAAATTCACCTTTTCAGATAAGGAAAAAGTAGAAAAAATTCTTTCTCAATACTCCGATAAAAAGTCGGCTACCTTGCCTTTGCTGCACCTGGCCCAATCAGAGA
>DTUG01000069.1 GCA_012964275.1 Fidelibacterota bacterium
GATATCCTTATATCCATATTAGCCAACCAAGCCCCGCCCAGTAGCGGGGGTTTTTGCTTATTGCTTATTTTGAGTGTAATTTCTTTTAAGAGCTCATTCCAAACAAAACTTCAGCAGGTAAACAAGGGACACTTCTTTGAGTTGATAGGATTTACGAACATGAAGCCTTTTCATCATTTAATAAGGCAATTTGTGTTTGTCCTTTTTCCGTTCAGCTATTTAATCATCGGCTGTGGCCAAGAACCGCAAGATGAGCAATCTTTGAGCACTACGCAAATTGTATTTTACTCCGAAAGAGATGGGGACCAAGAAATATACTTGATGGATAGCGATGGGGGTAATATGGTCCGTGTGACAGAGAATCCTGCGATAGACTCGGATCCTAGTTGGTCGCCTAATGGGGATAGGATAGCATTTATATCAAACCGATACGGGAACTGGGACATATTCATCTACATCTGTGATATTGATACTACTTACCAGCTGACTTTCTCTAATGGGGACAATCTTGATATAGATTGGTCCCCGGATGGAAATAAGATAGTGTTTCAGTCGAACAGAGATGGGTATCATAATCTTTTTGTGATGGATGCAGATGGGAATAACCAAAGGAAGTTAACGGATAACTCCCTGGCAGACTTGATGCCACAATGGTCGCCCTTAGGAGAGCAGATAGCCTTTGTGTCATATAGAGATGGAAACGGAGAAATCTACGTCATGGATATATTGGGTGAAAATGAAGTGCGACTTACCAACAACGCTCGAAATGATCTGGAACCTCAGTGGTCTCCTGATGGTTCGAAAATCGTGTTTTCATCCCACCGAAAAAACGATGAAGATATTTATGTGATCAATGCAGACGGGACGGGAGAGAAGAGACTATCCACAAGTGCCTCTGATGAGTATAACCCCCGATGGTCTCCCGATGGCCAGTTGATTTTTTTCTATGCTTTTGTGAATGGTGAGATTTATTGCGTAGGCCCGGACGGGGATAACCTTATCCAACTGACCCAGACAGAAGGGAACAATAGAGATCTTTCCGTGTCTCCGGATGGTGAGTGGATTGCGTTTGTTTCTGATCGGGACGGGGATACTGAGATTTATACCATGGATATTAATGGGGATAACGTGTTACGCCTCACATTTGTACCAGGTCTTGACCGTGCTCCACAATTTCGCCCAACTCCAAACTGACTCTTCTATGTTAGTCCTATTTCTCTATATTGGAATCATAGTTTCACTCCTATTGCCGGCTGGTGGGAAGCGGGATATACATTAGTTTGTATTGAGACAAAATTTGGTACCAAGGAATTAAAGCTTGCAGTCAGCCAGCACCGAGAACGTTTACATGTTTACTAAGGGGATTCAGTGCGGTGGTTCCTGATCACGTATGCGGCCTATCTGGTGTCGTGTACTGAACCCATTGAATACGTTACTCGCGACCTTACGATTTGGAACAAGTACGTGAGTAATGGCTACGATAACTACGACGACGAGATAGAGGTCAACTTGAAGCTGGGAAGTCGGGATTGGTTTTGGTTATATGATTCTGGTGACCGGGTGAAGATTTATAGTAATTCAAGCTTCACCTGGCAATTTGAGTTTCCGGAAGACTTTGACAGTCTATACGTTCACGCCCGGTTCTATTATACCAAAGACCTAATAATAGAACTTGTGGTTGCGGATACGGCGCTTAGAATGGACTCCGATAAAACTCTTATGTTCTGGAACTGTGGAGATACAACA
Source organism: Fidelibacterota bacterium (assembly GCA_012964275.1). Taxonomy (GTDB): domain Bacteria; phylum Fidelibacterota; class Marinisomatia; order Marinisomatales; family UBA1611; genus UBA1611. Next base: position 1,747 of record DTUG01000069.1, read on the forward strand.
GTGATAGAATATCCCTTCTCCTCCTGCCTCACGGAAGTAGATTCTCTTTAGAACTCCCTACCTATCTCCATCTTTTGAGAACCAGTAATAAAGAGCTATATTGACAGGCGATGTTCTCACGTTCTTTTCCTCGAGAAACCATTCTTATTTTCCTCGGGTTTCTGCCGGTCTGTTTATTATATGCGCAAATAACCGGTGCGGTGGTAGATAGGGATACACAGGAAGCAATTGCAGGTGCAAACGTTATTATCGTTAATACAGACATGGGTATCACTACCAATAACAAAGGTATGTTTGCACTTGACTGGAAAGGAGAATTTCCCATTAAAATTCGTGTCTCACATATTGGTTACAGTGAGCAGGATATCACTATCCAAACCCCGGGTGAAGTGCTGGTAAGTCTGGAACTTACGGTATTGGAAGGAGCGGAGATCTTGATCACTGGTGAGCGGAAAAAGATAGAACGGGAAGTATCCAGCAGTGGTGAAGATGTGTCCTTGGAACAAATTGAGATTCGTGGAATCCGTGACATCGGTGAGGTTCTACAAGAGATGAGTAGTGTCGTAATATCTACTGCGCCATCAGGTCGACAAACAGCGAGTATCAGGGGCAGCAATGCCAACGAGATATCAGTTTACTTGGATGGGATCAGGCTCAATCGGGCACTGGATGGTGTCGCAGACCTCGCTACCATTGACATGATGGACTTGTCCGAGGTAGAGATAATAAGAGGGGGAAATTCTGTTCTTTTTGGCCCCGGGAATTTTGGGGGCGTGATTCATTTATCCTCTCAATCACCCGAAAGCAACATGATAACTATGTACCGTAACATTGGTCTAACTGATGAAAGAGATCAGGATTTATCAGGAGCCATAAATCTGCGTGTCCGATCCTTTGGGCTGGGTGGACGTTTTTCCGGTAAGTCGCGATTATATGATGGTCGGACACTCTACACATCCCTCTTTAATAACCTCGTCTCTACGCTTGAGTTATCTGATGGGCAGGTTTCGGCAAGGTATTTGTCGCTTGGCAATTCCATAAAATTCCCCACTGGTTCTATCATTGCGAAGGATAGTTTAGCTGTAAGTCGGGCGAGTTTTCATGGATCAATCCTAGGTACTCGCGACTGGGAGATCCAATACGGTTTCAGGGTCTGGGCATGGCAGGATTCGTTCTTTGATAATATCACCCGGGACCTTGATGAAGAAACCACCATGTTTCGTATCGGAAAATCTTTTCACTGGGATCAGTGGGACGGAACTCTCCAGTGGGAGATGGAAGACCAGTGGTATTTTGGTGACAACCGGATCACGCCTAAAGATACAAAACAGAGTTGGGAAGATAATGCACGTTTAATATGGCTAGACAAGGGCTGGGCCGGGGTCTTGCGCTATACGACTCCGACCGACACCCCTACTATGGAGTCGATCCGTTTTGAATTAGGTGTTCGCCCAAGTCAAGCCAAATATAATCATCGTCAGATTATCACCGAATTTGATTCTCTATATAATCAAGCATCTGATAGCTGGAACCAAAGTGTCATCCAGGAGACCAGCTACGAAAAAGACTCAGAAATGGAAATGAGCACATTCCGGTTAGGAGCCTATCTTAGAGGTACAACTCCGCGCTTTAAATATAACCTCTTTTTCAACCAAGGTTGGAATAAGCGAGCCCCCACTTTAAACGACTATTTTCTCTGGTTTACAACACGTGATCAAGCCGACGCAATACTCCACG
>DTUG01000070.1 GCA_012964275.1 Fidelibacterota bacterium
TACAATAATATCATCAGCTTCTACGCCAGGTTTTTTCAGAACAGGAATATTCATAGCTTCAAGTAGTTCCCATAAGTGCGGTAATTGATCCTGTAATTCTGCAGGCATCTCTGGCCGGTTGGCTTTATAAGCCGGATATCGTTTGTGCCTGAACGTTTTTTCCTTCGAATCAAATGCACAGGCAATATAATCGGGGTTTTCATCTCGCAGCAGTTTCAGGATATGATTAGAAAATCCAAATAAAGCACTGGTATGCAATCCGTAACTGGTGATAAGTGGATTCCGGATAAGTGCAAAATGAGAACGATACAAGATAGCATAACCATCAATGATAAATAAGTTTTTCCTACCGGATTTTCTGGTAACCATCAACTAAAAAATTACGGATGGTCTTCCCTCCCACCACCATGTTTTTACTAAAAAAAAAGCCCTGGTAACAGGGCTTTTTTTATATAAATAATGAAATGAATGGTTTACATCATACCACCCATTCCGCCCATATCTCCACCAGGAGGCATAGGTGGCATTTTTTCGTCCTCAGGAATCTCAGTTACCGCTGCTTCGGTTATTAGGATCATCCCAGCTATTGATGCAGCATTTTGAACAGCTACCCGAGCTACCTTTGTGGGGTCAATAATACCAGCTTCAAACAATTTAACATACTCTCCGTTTCGTGCATCGCACCCAAAGTCACCTTTACCTTCACGCACTTTCTGTACAACAATAGCAGGTTCCAAACCAGCATTTGAGCATATTTGACGAATAGGTTCTTCAAGTGCACGACGCATGATATCGATACCAATCGACTGACCGCCTTTCGCTTTCAATTTGTCAAGGGCTTTCACAGCCCGCAGCAGTGCTACGCCACCACCAGGAATAATTCCCTCTTCAACGGCAGCTCGTGTTGCATGCAAGGCATCTTCTACACGCGCCTTCTTTTCTTTCATTTCCACCTCTGTTGCTGCACCTACATTAATCACGGCAACACCACCGGAAAGTTTTGCTAAGCGCTCCTGGAGTTTTTCACGGTCATAGTCAGACGTGGTCTTTTCGATTTGTACCTTTATCTCGTTGATTCGAGCTTTAATATTGTCTGACTTACCATTGCCGCCAACAATAGTAGTATTGTCTTTATCGGAAACAATCCGTTTAGCCGAACCGAGGTAATCCAAATTAGCATTTTCTAACTTATACCCAGCATCTTCAGATATGACGGTAGCACCAGTCAGTACTGCAATATCTTCCAACATTGCTTTCCGGCGATCTCCAAACCCGGGGGCTATCACGGCGAGAACCTTAAAGGTACCGCGCAGTTTATTAACCACGAGGGTAGCCAAAGCTTCGCCTTCTACGTCTTCTGCTATTATCAGTACTGATTTTCCAGTTTGAACAACCTTTTCTAGAAGTGGAAGCAGATCTTTCATGTTGCTGATCTTTTTATCATGGATCAGGATAGATGGATCTTCCATTTCAGACTCCATTGAATCCGGATTTGTTACAAAATAGGGTGAAAGATATCCACGGTCAAATTGCATTCCTTCTACCGTTTCCAAAAAGGTTTCCGCCGTCTTACTATCTTCAACCGTAATAACGCCGTCCTTACCCACTTTTTCCATAGCTTCTGCAATCTTTTCACCTATTTCGCGGTCATCATTAGCTGAAATAGTGGCTACATTAGCAATTTGAGTTGAATCTGGCAGGGCTTTACTTTGCGAATGAAGCGATTCTACAACAGCATCTGCAGCTGTATCAATCCCTCGTTTGATCCCCATAGGATCCGCTCCTGCGGTAACATTCTTTAAACCTTCTGCTACAAGAGACTGAGCAAGAACTGTAGCTGTTGTGGTACCATCACCTGCGTCATCAGAAGTTTTCGAGGCGGCTTCCTTCAACATTTGTGCACCCACATCCTCCATTTTATCTGGTAGGTCAATTTCTTTGGCAACGGTCACTCCGTCTTTTGTAATGGTTGGTGCGCCAAATTTCTTTTCTATGACTACATTTCGTCCTTTAGGACCTAAAGTCACTTTTACCGCATTGGCAAGTTTATCCACGCCAGCTTTAATTGCATTTCGTGCGTCTAGACTATATCTAATTTCTTTAGCCATCAGTTTCTCCTTACAGTACGGCGAGAATATCACTCTCGCGCATAATTATGTAGTCGGTTCCTTCAATATTTACTTCACTGCCGGAATATTTTCCATAAAGTATTTTATCATTTTTCTTCACAGTCATTTCAATGAGACTGCCTGAATCATTTACTTTACCCGGTCCCAAAGCAACTACAGTACCCTGCTGGGGTTTTTCTTGGGCCGTGTCTGGGAGAATAATACCCCCTGATGATTTCTCCTCAGCCGGTGCAGGTTCAACAACAACACGATCAGCTAAGGGCTTTAGGTTTACACCCATATTATTACACTCCTTATTCTTTATTTATAGGTTCACTAATTTGCCTGAATTTCGTTTTTAAGCGGCGGCGAAACTACCACCTAAATGTATTATTTTTCAACTCTTGTTCTGAAAAAAATATCAAACAAAAATCTGCATACAGATAGCAAAGATTATACCAATAAAAATTTTGATTCATTTTGTAGGATTAAATGAATAATAATGCCAAAATGACATAAAATATTTAACTATTTCCCCGTACTTCCAAATCCACCGTCACCTCTGGATGTTTCTGAAAGTTCATCCACTAATTTAAAATGAATGGGGCTCCCATCCATGGCTACCAGTTGAAACAATCGTTGTCCCGGCTCAACCATATATTGAAATGTTTTAACATTATCCACAGCTGCAATGATTTCACCACGGTATCCACCATCTATGAGACCGATTGAATTGCACATCCGCAAGGGGGTCTTGGAAATGCTGGACCTGGGAATTAAAAGGTAGGAATAACCTTCCGCATTTTCGCAGGAAATTTGCAAATGAATGCGGGATGTTTCACCAGATTGGATGGTTTGTTTCTCTACGATAAATAGATCAATGCCTGCATCACCATCATGGAAATGTCCATGGTTCTCATAAAATGACCTGACGGCTGCATTGAACGGTTTGATCTTTAAATGCATTATTTATCTAACTAAAAAATAGTTTAGCATTTTGACATGACCCGGCGTAGATCCGCAGCAGACACCGATCACATCAGGATTCTTGTTTAAAATAGACTTTATACTCTCCCCAAACTTATGGTTATCGATGATCTCAAAATAACCATTTTCAAAATCGGGCATCTTATGATGGATGTTGGGTCATGTCTATGAAAGACGCTGCCCAAGATAAGAGTTTTTTCCCTTCATTGGCTAAGGATTGATCTTTTATTTTACTCATTTATTGAAATCCATCTTTGCCATATGAAATACACAACACTACCAATAACTAAAAAAGCCAAACCCCAAACCGGTAAAATACTTCCCTCGGATAAATGGAATTGGATAACACCCCAAC
>DTUG01000071.1:0-3149 GCA_012964275.1 Fidelibacterota bacterium
GTATTGCATATCTTGTTTCATTATCCCGCCAGGCTAAAGCAGCTCTCACCGTGGGGGACAGAATTGTTTCATCTCTTTCATCTTTCTCTCTGCTCCTGGCTAACCATTTATCATAATTGGGAACACCTTCAAAATGGATCTCGCTGGTGGACGGGTTTACCATTCTTAAATAGGTTCCTTTTTGATTTACCTCGGGATCTCTCCAATTTGAAAAAGGAATGTCAACTTCGATCAAATCATATGGATTCCCTCTGATCGTTGCTGAATCAATCACATGGTGATCAAGCGTAGCAAGTATGGCATCTATCCCGTAATGATCAATGATATATTTCCGGTGGGATACGTTCTGCAACTTAAACACATCATCCATGGGTAATTGGCTTACATCTACATATTTAGGTGTTCGCCACCGTTTATTGTCATCTTCAAATACCGCTGCAGCTTCGAATCGTTTTCCTGCCATTGCCCGATGATAGTACAAGCGCTGAAATGCATTCTTCCTTTCTCGCAATTCGTTTAGGGCAGTTTTTGACTCCTGCACCTGTTTCTTTGGATAGGGTCTTTTGGGTCTGCCTGTGTATGTTATTTTCATTCCTTTAAAGAAGACAGATTTAGACCCATTTGCGAATGTAACTAATCGATACCCGTGAGACCAATTCAATGAAAATTTTCCCACGGTCGATAAGTAATTACGAACCAGTCTATTCTGTTTATAAGGCCAATAATGAAGTTTGAAATGGGATTGATACAAAGATGCCATGGGTTGATCCTTCAATCCCCAATTGGACATTTCATAACAATTCACCTTTGATGGCGATATTTTCACAAAGAGCAAGGATGTGGTTTCAAATATAAATTCTTTTGCCACATATTTTTGGTGATGAATCAAACTATTGTAATAGTTTTTGAATGTTTTCATCAGTCCCACACCTCCCTAGAAGATTGACTTATATGATCGTACTCCCGGATGATGGTCCGCCTGTATAACCCCGGCGGAACAGTTAAGGGATTGTGCTCTTCGTGGTACAGCGTTGCAGGGCCTCCTTCTATTAAATAATATGATGCATCACGTCTGTATCCACTTCCCCCGTACCCTCCATATCTTTCATGTACCGTGGAAACTGTAACGCCGGGATCCAGTTTATTCAATTCGAAACGATGATGGTGTCCGGTGGCTTCACCTAAGGCAAGAATGACCTTACCTTCTTTATCCCCGCCTTTTTCTATCTTGCATTCAGTTTTAATATTTGATTCTAATGGTTTTGAAACTGCTACAAGCAGTACGTCACCCTGTTGGTATTTTTGTTTCATGATGTGTTTTCTCCCTACTGCTAGCCTCCGAGAGACAAGCCTTTTTGTTTATGGTTAACACATCGGGAAGGTCTATAAACGAAAAAAACCGCCGGACATCAGGCGGTTTATTTTTTTACCCATTTTCCTGGGCGCATCTACCGTCTATGGATCAAACCACCGTGGCCTCAATTTATCTCGGCTCGGTTGGCGGCTCTGAAACTTATCTCAGAGCACTCCTGATGTTGCTGGAATATACTACTTTTCCCACAAACAAAACTTTCTTCAATTTACCCCATCCCCCTTTTTTATAATGAGCAGGGATAATTTAATTTTCAATCAATAATGACTGTAAAATTTCCCCTTTAATATTTTTTAGAGTGACTGACATCATGTTCTTAATGTTGTCGATCGTTATAACCCCGTAATTCTCTTCAACGAATGTATTACCAATTCGCAAGGGACCTGCTTCTTCTAGGTTAGGATAAGATGCATTCAAACTACTTGATGTCATTTCCGAAATTGTTTTACCTCTATCGGTTTGCAGTTCATAAAGTCCACCCCTGTGGCGATCCCCGGAAATAAATATTATATGTTTTGAATTTGATCGTTCAATAATGTCTATCATTCGTTTCCTTTCGTTTGGTAGATTGTTCCATGTCTCCCATCCATGACCAATAGGGAGAAATTGGATTGAGGAAACAATTATTCTGTGATCAGCTGATTGATTCATCTTACGTGAAACCCAGTCCCATTGAGTTTTTCCAAGCATTGTCAAACTAGTATCATCAGCGGACAGATAACGTTCCTTACCGGGAGCCCCCAATTTATCACTAGGAACAAGAGAATCTCGAAACGTTCGAGTATCTAAGAATAATATTTGCAATCTTTCCTGTCCTATCTGTAAAACCAACTCATAATATAGACCAGGCCTTGTCCGGCGCTTATCATTCTTCGGAATATCCCAAAACTTAAGAAATAATTCCTTTGAACTTTGCTTATATGGATAATCTCTTCCACCATCATTTCGACCATAATCATGATCATCCCAGATTGCTTCAATTGAAAAATTTAATTTCATTCGATTAAAATTGTTTTTTTGTTTTTCATATGCCAATTTTAATTCATATAGATCTTCTCTTTCAGTGTCTCCATATACATTATCACCAATCATGAAGAAAAGATCCAAGCTATCTTTCTTTATAGCATTAAAAATGGGCATTGGACTATCCTGTTGCAAGCATGATCCAAACCCAATTTTTATTTTTTCCAACTTAGAAAAATGATCATAAGGTGTTACTTTAAAAAATGAAGGGAATGAAAATAACATCAGTAAAGCAACTACAAATAAAGGGAACATAATAAATGTAATTTGTTTTTTCATCTCTTCAATTTACCCCATCCCCACTTTTTTACAAAGAGGTGGGATTTTGCACCTTCTCACACCATCCGTCGAATTCACACCTGCTCCACCACCGCCCTGAGCTTCCCAGGCCTGAATGGTATAGGTTCCGTTTGAAGGCACGGTCCATTCTTGAATACCACTCGTTACATTGAAATAATCTGTATTGTCAGTCCAAGAATCAGAATAATTTACATCACCAGTACAATCTGATAGCGTTGGACCATCTTTACCAGTTTCACCGCAATTTGTAAAAGTTTGAGAAGTAAAATCATATAATGATGAAGACGATGTACTATGTGGCTTATGAACACCTTGAAAAGTTGGCAATGCTATCTGTGCATTAATAGCATATAAAAATAATAGTAGCGGGATAGTCCTCCTAATCATTCTCAAATCTACCCATCATCCCACAAACAAAAACCCCCGCTAGTGAGCGGGGTATTTAATTTATTTT
>DTUG01000071.1:3159-3449 GCA_012964275.1 Fidelibacterota bacterium
GGGCGGGGGTTAGTGGCAAGGTATTTAAATATCTTTAAAGTATGGCATTTCCCTTGTAGCGTTTCTTAATAGACGCGAAACAATAAATCCCTGACTACTGAATATTATCCCCGCGGACTCTTCATCATCATATTTCCATATAAGAGTTTTCTCATCACAATCTTTGATACTGAGGGACATATTAATTTCTGTATCAGGAGAATACGAATCGAATATCATAGAAGATAATAATGAAATAAAAAATGATTGAGGCTTTGGGACAACAAATTCCGAATATATCACAGCATCAA
>DTUG01000072.1 GCA_012964275.1 Fidelibacterota bacterium
CATGGCCGACGAACCGGACCTTGGATATTCCCTGGGGGCCACGGATTATATGACAAAACCCATCAACTGGGATCAATTGTCCAGCATTCTGAGTAAGCACCAGATAGAATCGGATTCGCAGACAATCTTAATAGTAGAAGATGATGAAACTACCCGGACCATGCTTAGAAAAAGCCTGGAAACGAATGAATACAAGGTGAGAGAAGCAGTCAATGGCAGGGAAGGTCTGGAAAAAGTGGGGCGATCAAAACCAGGTCTTATATTACTGGATCTGATGATGCCGGAAATGGACGGCTTTGAATTCGCCGAAAAGCTGCGCCAGCACAAGGACTGGCTGGATATTCCAGTAGTAGTCATTACGGCTAAGGATCTTACAAAAGATGATCACGAGAGACTCAAGGGTAATGTGGAAGCGATCATGCAGAAAGGGTCTTACAGCAAACAGGAACTGCTCAGTGAAGTTGGGGATCGAATCAAAGAATTGGAATCTAGGAGTTAGAGATGGCAAAAATATTAATCGTAGAAGACAATGAAATGAATCGTGATATGCTCTCCAGAAGGCTGGAGAGAAAAGGATTTGATGTGGTTATGGCTGAAGATGGACAACAGGGCGTGGATATGTCCAAATCTGAAAATCCTGACCTGATCCTCATGGACCTGGGTTTACCGGTAATGGATGGTTGGCAGGCTACATCGACTATCAAAGGGGACATCGATACACAAAATATCCCTGTAATTGTGTTAACGGCCCACGCCATGGCTGGTGACCGAGAAAAAGCCCTGGAATCCGGCGCCGATGAATACGATACGAAGCCAATAGAATTCAAGCGACTGTTGGGGAAAATAAATCAATTCATTACTTAAATATATTTTTTCTTAACTGTGCTGGATGAACGCACAAAAAAGGCCTTTTTAAGTAAGGCCCGTCATAATTTAAAGAACCCGGTGAATGCAATCCTTGGCTACAGCGAGATGCTCGTCGAGGACTGTGAAGATGCAGGATATAAAGAAACGATCAACGATCTAAATAAACTGCACGCCGCCGGTAAAGAAATCCTTACCCAGATTGAAAAACACCTCGATGATAAGAATTTAGATCAAGGCAATAACACAATTATGAGTATGGGAAGGGCAGTAGAAGTGTCCATCCGCACACCTCTTAATACAATCATCGGGTTATCTGAACTGCTGCTGGGAGATGAAAAAAATACGGATTTGGAGAATTTTTCTAGCGATGTCCATAAAATTGCCGAATCAGGGCACATGCTTACACAAGAGTTAAATGCAATTATTGATTTTAATGTTTCCGGGTTAGAAGATATCCGTATGCAAAACCTGAATACGGAAAATCTGACCATGGTCAAAGATGTCATGGATAGTATTCAGCCGTTGGGACCTGGGGAAAGAAAAAGTAAAACAACAGGATCTATCCTGGTTGTCGATGATAATGAGAACAATACGGAATTACTAAAAAAGCGTCTTGGAAAACAGGGTCATGCAGTTACAACTGCGAACAATGGGAAGGAAGCGCTGGTACAGTTAATGACAAATGAAAATTCACTAGATTTATTACTATTGGATATTGTGATGCCGGAAATGAACGGTTATGAAGTGCTCAAATTCATCCGCAGCGATAAACGATTCTATAACCTGCCTGTAATCATGATTTCATCAATGGATGATACAGATAGTATTTACCGCTGTATCGAGATTGGAGCGGATGACTACATCCAGAAACCTTTTGAGCAGGCTATTCTGGATGCCCGCATCACCAGTTGTATTGAGAAGAAACAGTTAAGGGATAATGAGATAGCGTTAATGACAGAACTGGAAAAGGAGCAGGAAAAATCTGAAAATCTTCTGCTGAATATTTTACCACACGATATCGCTGAAAGGTTGAAAGCAGGAGAGACCGATATTGCTACAAAACACGACAATATAACCATACTGTTTGCAGATATAGTCAATTTTACTCCGCAGTCTCAAAATTTGAGTCCGAATAAAGTTGTAAATATTTTAAATAAAATATTCATATCATTCGATAATCTTGCAGAAAAATTCAGTATTGAAAAAATAAAAACAATCGGTGACAACTATTTTGCCGTTGGTGGCCTTTATTCCACAGGCTATGAAGGAGCCAAAAATATTTTAGAAATGGCCAAAGAAATGATCGATTCTATTAAAAATATCAATATAACTGGTGATGCGGGCATCCAGAATAGCCTGCTGAAATGGATCTAAATATCCGAATAGGTATTCATACAGGACCTATCGTAGCTGGTGTTATAGGCAAAAATAAATTTGCATATGATTTATGGGGTGCTTCCGTAAATATGGCCAGCAGGATGGAATCCACTGGAAAACCAGGCAAGATTCATGTTTCAGAAGAGACCCAACATATACTCAAATCAGATTATACATTTGAACCAGTAGGGAAGAAAATCATTAAAGGAATAGGGGAAGTAGACACATATATGCTAAAATAATCAATATATAATATATTATACATAATGTATGTTATATGCCATTTATATAATTGGTAATGTTTCCTTAAAGTTGTCTAGACTTTTTTTGCTTCCCATAATTAATATTGTATCAGAGATGTTTAATACTGTGTGTGGATCTGGGCTTATCATATTATCGCCTTTTTCTTTAATTATGCCTATGATCATCAATCCATAATCTTCTCGCAACCGTGAATCTTTTATCATAATTCCATCGTATCTATCGAGTTTATTTAATGATATTTCATCAATATTCAGATCTATGCTTGCATTGGTTGGTGTTGACAAAGTAACACTGTCTTCTATTTGAGGTCGTAAAAGCATTTCCGCCATGCGGTGCCCACCGGCTATATATGGATTGACAACCTTATCTGCTCCCGATCGCAATAATTTGGATTTATTGTGTTCCTGAATACAACGACTTAATAAAAATGTGTCTGAATTCATCGTACGAATGGACATTGTGACAAACAGATTATCCTGATCCGTATCCAGTACAACAGCTATACCGCCGGCATTATCTACCCTTGCGGCTACTAATGTTTCGTCCAGGGTTGCATCACCATGGATGCAATACATTCCGTTTTCAATAATTTTTTCGGCTTTCCGATCATCTTTTTCAACAACGACAAAAGTTTGTCCTTTTTGGGACAATTCCTTTGCAATGACTTCGCCCATTCGGCCGTAACCAACTATAATGAAATGACCCTGTAGTTTATTTATTTTTTTCATCATTTTTATTCTCCGAAAGGTATTTAAATGCATGAATGCATCCCGTAAGCTTGAAAAAAGTATTCCTACTCCAATCACACCAAAAATAATGATGATCATGGCCCATATTCGTCCCGTATCACCAAGTGGATGGACTTCTGTGAAACCAACGGTAGATAAGGTAATCACCGTCATATAAATACTGTCTACCAAGGACCATTCTCTACCGCCAATGAAATAAAATCCAAACGATCCAATAATGAAAAGACTGATAAAATAAACGAAAAAAAGTACATTTTTATTTGATGTCATATCTAAACTATTTGCTAAACAGGATGTACAGTGGAAATCTTCAAATTACTCACAGGCCAATTACTAGTCAGATGGCGATTCATATTCAAGAACCATCTGAATTTTCAATGATCCAGCGTAAATAATTCTGACTGCCTTTGATAGGAAAATAGATCAGTTCAGGTAACTCGTAGGAATGTAATTTTTTAATCTGCCTGAAAACTTCATCTTTCTGGGATTTTGTTGTTTTCAACGACAAGATGAATTCTTCATTCTCACAAATCTCTTTATCCCACTCATAAATTGATGTTACAGGGTAAATATGAATACATGCTGCTAGAGACTCTTTTACCAGATGTTGAGCTATTAATTTTGCCTCTTCATCTGTAGATGTAGTCGTTTGGATTATAATAGATTGATTTTCCATCTTTGGTAACGCTGAAATTAAAAAGAAGTATTAGATGGAATTATATATAATAAAAAAGGAACCAGTACCCGGTTCCTTTTTTAAATGCTTATTTATGAGGAATATAGGTAATTATCGTTAACCCTCCCCCTCCTCTTCTTCCTCCATTTTGGCTTTTTCCTTTTGAATTGTTGGTAAAATCTCCATATCCTTCAAACGTTTATCCAATACACCAATGGTCTGATCCAAGTCAGCCAGTTGTAGCTTTGTTCGTCGGATATTATTTCGAACATCATCAGACAGATCTTCAATATCATTTCTAACATTCTTGAAGTTTCTTTCTGTTTCTCGGGCCAGATTACCAAGCTTGAAGTCCACATCATCGATCATACTAGCTAGGGAATCTGTATTTTTTAAAATCAATTCAGTATTTGCAATAATATCCCATTGTGCCTTCCTTAAATGCTTTCCTCTGCCTATAAAACGAAGATTGTATACGCGTAAACTATCTGTGAATTCATCTTCTACCTTATCAGTAAGTCGCTGGTCCTCTGCTGTGATCCTGTCCATACGCTTATTTAATTGATCGGTTAAATATTGAAAATATCCGGCTCCAATTATTAATAGCGCTAACAACAAGATTATTATCTTATCGGCAGGTCTCAATATATTATCTTTCTAAGTTGTATAATTAATTTAAACCTTCGAGCCGTTTCTCCCATTCACTCATCACTTCTGAATCAATGCCACCAGAGTCTTCTACTGTGTCCTCTTGTTCGTCCGCGGGAGATGGATCTTCGCCCTCCATTAAAGTATGGAGTATTTCGGCGCGCTTATCAGAATTACCTTTGACCTCTTCAGTGAGTAAAGTGATCTCTTCATTAAAATCGGATATGGTTCGATGAAGCCGAATCATCAGTTCATCAAACAATACTTGTCCGTAACTGGAATTTATTCCTTCTAGGAGATCATCCATCTTATCGTTCAGGTAACCTAAACGGCTGTCTTGATTGTTAAACTCTATATTCATGATCGGCGGCGAATTTATGTAATTGATATCAATAGTTGCATAATAATTTTTAAATATCTTGATTTTTGTTCAGAATCACTCTCAACGTCGTTTTTTCACCCTTTTTAGACCCAAGCTATCTAAATCACTGCCTATCGGCAGAAAAACTGCTTTTTGCACTGAATAAGGCAACTCGTCAACTGACTTGATTCCAGTGATTTCATCGGGATCACCTAATCCAGCGGTTGTTATTTCAATTTTACCCATACCTCTTATTACTACCAGACCATGAACATGTATCGATAATGCCAGTTCTACATTACCTCTATTGAGATGGTATTTTTTATAATCAGTCAAAATATACCCATCTTCAGGAGCATAATGCTGAATATTAAATTTTTCATTTTCAAGATAAGTCTTTAAAATGGGAAGCATGGTTTTTGGGGAACCTTGGTATTTAAAATTCATAATCATACGCGGCGTTTTCGGACAAGTAGAAAATTTTACCGCAGCGAGCAATATGAGCCAGGAACTTATTACTATTCGCACTGTGGTTTACTACCGGAGCATGATGCCCACGCGTTCAAAACGAGGTGTCCATGAATCCAGATTCAGGGAAAAATAAACAAACAAAGCTTCACCCAAAATAAAGTTTTCCGGGATAAATCCCCAGTATCGCGAATCTAGACTGTCATCCCGATTATCACCCATAGCCCAGAAATAATTCTGTTTTAAAGTATATTCCTTCCAATCTGAAACTGGCCTTCCATCAACTACCAAGTATTGGAAATGTTCATTTCTAATGGCTCGTGACCAGGGTGTAATCAAATTTCCACTGGGGAAATAATCTTCATACACTGACTTTTTACCTTTGCGGCGAAACAGTTCATCCGGATCCTGCAGAGTAAATTCATAAAGATCATCATTATGAATCAATTGTGCGCTATGACCCTCCATTAGCATCAGGGGTAGCAGAATACGCCAGTTTGTAGCTTGATTAATAATAAAAGAGTCACCTTTTGCAGGAATACGAATCGGCCCTAAGTGATCTTTATTAATATTTTTATCGGAACTCAAAAATATCCCCTGTTGCTTCATCGATTCTGGCATTAATGGGTAAAGAAATTTTCCATTTGATGGCATAGGGTCCTTTTCGCCATTTAAATATATATATTTATCCTTGACCTGAAGGGTGTCACCAGGTCCAGCCACACAGCGTTTAACATACTTAACATATTTATCTCTCGGATATTTGAATATGAGTATATCTCCCCTGGCAGGTTGCCTAAATTCCGGAAATTTTATATATGGAATAAAAAACCCTATATCTGTATAAGGAATGCCAATCCAGTCTGGAGTGCGCATACCATATACAAACCGACTTCCAATTAAAAAATCACCAGTCATTATAGTATTTTCCATACTTCCAGTGGGTACTATATATGCTTCCAGAATAGTGACTTTGACGGACAAAGCAACAATAATAATTATAACTATTGCCTTTGTTTCTGAAATGATCTTTTTCTTATTCATTGGAGTAATTGAAGATTAAAACTTACGTTATTAGTCAAATTGTATTCCCTTGTAATGTTTAATGATAGGTTCTTTTTTACCTAGATAAACTGCTATACCATCAATTCGAAAATTATGTATCCAATCGTGTTCCTGAAGATAACTGTTTACAGTTTTTTCTATTCTCCCCAGTTTAGAATGTTCCAATTTCTGCTCCGGCTCGGCAGTAAACTTTAGGGTTGATTTTACTTCTGTAAAAATCCAAATGTCCTCCTTTTTACCTATAATATCAATTTCACCATAGGGCGAGCAATGTTGATTCATTTTTTCTATTTTAACACCCTGATCCTGTAAATATAGTGCCGCTAATTTCTCACCTAACCACCCTACCCGGTTTGTACGGCTGAGCCATTTGAACGTTGGCAAATTATTTTTAACGGGTCTAAATGATTTACGATGAATGGGTGTCGCTTTATACTCTATCAAATTCTTAAAGTGAAGGGCCGTTCCATACCCTTTGTGCTGATCCAACCCATATTCAGGGAAAATTTTAGCATAAGCCAGCATCAGGTTATCCCGTGTCACTTTAGCCACAATAGATGCCGCCTTGATGGGATCCTGCTTATCGTCACCACCAATGATTCCTTCGTTTGGAATTATTTGATTAGGAAGCGGGTCTCCATCTATTAAAGCTCTATCGGGTTTTATCCTGAGCCGCCCTAAAGCCATTTGCATCGCTTTAAACGTAGCATTCCTGATATTGATCTTATCGATGAGTCCAACAGATGATTGTCCAATGCCAATGGCATCAGCTCTATCTTTTATTTGGGTAAAAAGATCTTCACGCTTTTTTGGCGACAATTTTTTTGAATCTCGTAATCCCTTGATTCCATGGTCATCCGGTAATATTACTGCAGCGGCTACAACAGGTCCAGCTAATGGCCCACGGCCCGCCTCATCAACTCCAGCAATTATCTCCATGGGTGTTTCCAAATTGTATTGCCATCTGTTTTCAGCCATAGTGTGCCTAGTTGATCGGTACGATGTACTTGAACTCCTGACTCTATTAATCGATTCATGACCATGGGGGAAGGATGTGAAAATTTATTACCTTCACCAATGGAAACCACAGCCAATCCAGCCTATTAAAAATTATATAAATGGGTAAAATAATTAATAATGACAATGGTCTTGTCAGAAAAAGCCAGGCAATTGTGAGAATAACCGACAGCAGCAGCGGGACCCAGAAACCTGGAATAAACATCGAAAAACAAATACCGCTGGCAAAAAGAAAACTAATTATAAAAAAGGGTTAGTTTGAAAGTGAGTTTGGATTCCTGAACTTATCATAGCGGAAGCTGTAAACTACGAATGAATTCTTTTGCAATTCCGGATTGTGCCAACAGGCTGTTTAGTCTAAACTCATGCCCTAGTTTATTATTAAATCATTAGGATAATTCATGGATCGTAAAACAGCAGGTTTAATAGCATTTTCTGTCATTTCGCTTTTACTTTATAACTTCGGAGTAGGATTCTTTGAAGCGGTATGGTCTTTTCCAACCAAGCGGGCAATTCCACTTATGGTCCTTGCTCTAGTTGGCACCGGTGTGTACACTACCTTCAAGTTAGGGTTTCCCCAAATAAAATATTTGAAACACGGGATCGATGTCACTCGCGGGATCTATGATAACCCTGATGACGAAGGTGACCTAAACCATTTTCGAGCTCTTACAACCGCACTATCAGCCACAGTTGGTATCGGTAACATCGCAGGTGTAGCCACAGCTATTTATTACGGTGGACCCGGTGCAATGTTCTGGATGTGGGTAACAGCTTTTTTCGGTACAACATTGAAATACGCCGAATGCACTTTATCTATGCGTTATAGGGAAATGGATTCGTTAGGGTTTACCGCTGGTGGGCCCATGTATACAATTGAAAATGGTATGGGCAGGCAATGGCGCTGGTTAGCAGTAGCGTTTGCAGCTTTTGCAATCATCTGCTCTTTTGCGACGGGTAATGCGATCCAATCCTTTACCGTATCTGATCAGATCTATTCAGAAGTTGTTCAGGTGGTAGGTACTGAACACTTTTTAACTATCAAACATACTGTTTTCAGTGGTTTCGATATATCAGTTCAACAAATTATCAATGGATTAATATTGGCATCTCTGGTAGCAATGGTCATTATTGGCGGGATAAAGCGCATAGGTCAAGTCACGGGCTATCTGGCACCAATCATGGCTATTATATATGTTATAGCTGCATCTCTTATTCTTCTGACTCATCTAGACAAAATCGGTGGCAGTGTTGGATTGATATTCCAGATGGCATTTAATCCACCTGCCGCTATTGCAGGAACGGGCGGGGGAATTCTACTAACCATGCTTTGGGGAATTAAACGTGGATTGTATTCGAATGAAGCTGGACAGGGTTCGGCGGCAATAGCCCATTCAACAGCAAAAACAAATTATCCGGTTCGTGAAGGTGCTGTAGCCATGCTGGGGCCATATATTGATACTATCATCATCTGTACATTGACAGGATTGGTTATCATCTGTACTGATGCTTGGAAACATACCGAATTTTTTGCCAGTATAACAGCATCCTCAGGAGATGAATTGAAATCAGCACTTGAAGCAGGAACGTTTCAAGGTATGGAATTACTGAATAGCAGCCGGTTAACTTCCTTTGCTTTTAAGAATGGTCTGGGATGGCTATTTAATTTTGGTGATAAAATAGTAACCTTATCTGTACTCCTTTTTGCCATATCCACGGCTATCAGTTGGTCTTTTTATGGCGACCGATCGACAGAATACCTTTTTGGTGAAAAAGCAATCAACCCTTACCGATGGATTTTTGTACTATTCGTATTCCTGGGTGCTATTGCCAGCCTAGAAGCTGTTTGGGCATTTGGGGATGCTGCACTAGGATTTATGACTTTTCCCAACTTGATCGCGATTGTTTTTTTATCCTCCGGCCTGAAAAACATGACCCGGGATTATTTTTCCCAAGATCATGTCCCCTTTAAATAACGAATCTATTCTAAAAATAGCAACGGAAGCGGCTGTATCCGCTTCGCATATAATTATGGATGGCCTAGGTGTACCTAGGAAAGCGGACCATAAAGGCCGTACCAATCTTGTAACGGATATTGACCGCAAGTCAGAACAAATCATCAAATCAAAGATCAGAGCCCAATTTCCTGATCATGATATTCTTGCGGAAGAATCAGAAAAAGAAATTATGGGCTCAGATTATTGCTGGTTTATTGATCCTTTGGATGGTACGACAAATTTTATTCATGGCTACCCCTCGTTTGCAGTATCCATAGCACTATTTTACAAAAACGTACCACTGATAGGAGTTGTTGTAGAAATGCCAGATATTAAGATTTATACAGCCATTAAGGATAAAGGAGCCTGGTGCGAAGAACAATCCATTTTCTGTTCCGAGACTCCAACATTAGAAAAGAGTTTATTGGTTACGGGTTTCGGATATCAACATGGCGAGAATTGGGAATCAAACATGAAATTGTTCAAGCACTTTACCGATACAACACAAGGGGTCCGCCGTTTGGGAGCCGCAGCGGTAGATCTTTGCCATGTAGCATCTGGAAAAGTGGACGGATTTTGGGAATTTGACCTAAAGCCATGGGATACCGCGGCAGGAATACTGATAGCCGCTGAAGCCGGTGCAATTGTATCCAGGTTGGACGGGTCGGATTATTCTATTTTTGACGATCAGATATTGGCTTCTAATGGAAGCGTCCACAAGGAAATGATTGACCAGATCAAAGAATTCCTGTGAGATATATTTATTTGAACTGGTCCCGGAACTGTTTTTCAGTCCAGATTGCATCAATGGAAAGAATTTTACGGCTAATTGGATCAGTCTGAATTATTTCCATTACACTCCAATGATAAGTGGGACCTCCTTCTTTGACTACACCATCCCATTGATAATGCAGGAGCATTTTATTTTTCCTGGAAAAATAATCTAATACTTCTAAGTCGTATTCATACCAGCGGTCATTATATTTCTGTATATCACTTATAAAAGAATCAAGACCTTGTTTTAATTGATTTTTTACCAGGGGAAGTTTCACAGTCTTGAACTCATTTGTATCCCTTGTAAAAACTATCTCAATGGTGTCCCCTTCAGCACCGAAGAAGTTAAGCTTCTCGGAATATATATTATCTTTACTTGCTTTAACCCCGTTTACCTCGAGAATTATATCGTCTTTATTGAGCAGTGAGTCTGCTGCACCAAAGGGTGAAACCGATGATACTCTGAGACCTTTGCTATCTATATTTGTACTGATTCCCAAGCCAATATAAGGCATTTGATTATATACAAAATTTGGGTCAAGATACAATGATACCGAATCGACTTTGCCACCATATCGTACGTCCAGAAAGTCCAGAATCATCTGTTCTTTTTTGGTCTGACTGAAAAGAAGATTTGAGAATGTTAAAAGGAAAATGACAGAATGCATAGGAATTTGGTCATCAACTGTTATAAATATCTTCTAAATAAATGTGTACAAACAAGCACAAAATGTTTGACTGATTTCATAGGAATAATTATGAATAAAAACCAAAATATTGAGACTGAAATGCTTGATAATTATCCTTCAGATTATTAGATTAAATCAAGGACAGAAAAGGAAAAAGAACTTGTTCTTGGACCTAAGAAGTCCGAACCTAACGAGCTGGAGCGAAAGCAAAGGAGAAACTTGAAGGTTTTAGTTAATCTGAAAGGGAGTTAGGATATGAGCCGGAGAAGAAAATTCGTCAAGAGTTGGATTCTCCGGCTTTTTTTATAATGATACAATTTTCACTTCAGACTCTTTCATCCCGTTTAAATATCATTGATATATCATAGTTAACAATCAGGTAAACAAACATTTGAAATTATTTTTAAATTTTGAAATGAAAGAAAGGAAAAAAATAGGGGCAAAAATAAAATTCAGGATCTACTTGATACAATTAATGCAGATCCTTTTGCTTATTTTTTGAAACCTTTAGAAAATGTAGCTGATTTCCCGAATAAAGTTGTTAGCGGGCTGGAAAAATTACTGGAAAGCCCCTTTCATGGCGATAATAAACCTTGAAATAAAATAATCGTTTAATTCATATTTGAATTTTATCACCCGAAATTTTTCAGTACCCATTTGTTTCCTGGTTGGTATCTACACACTGATCATGGATTATAACACCATTATACCACTGAGTTGTTTTGGTATCGCCTTGTTCTGGACATTACATTTTCTTTTCATCCAGAAAAGTTCATCAGATTGATTCATTCTCAAGTGTATTTTGTATTAACTGAATAGTTTTCGGCGTAGAGCCACAGCAGGCACCAACCACATTAGCACCCATATCAGCATATCCTTTAATAGCAGACGAAAATTCATTATCAGATACCATTTCAGTAATGTGCCCATCTTTGGACGGCATGGAAACACCGGTATTAGGATAGACACCCCAGGAGCCGGACCACATTTCATTTAATACTTTAAGTGCATGATCTAATATACTTATCAATGTGCAGTTTATAAGAATGATATCAATATTATTTTTCGCTAAGTATTTAATTGCATTTTTCAAATCGCTTCCATCCAAAAGGTGATCCTTGTCCTTAAGTATCAGACTGACCCAACGAGGGATATTTATTGCCGAAGATGCTGATATAGCAGCTTTGATTTCTTGCAAACAGCCCATGGTCTCGAACAATAGAACATCCACACCTGCATTCTCCAGCCATTCCGAGAGCTGGACGAATTCATTCTCAGCAGTAGTATATCCCGGAAATAGTTCTGGTGAATAGCAATCTTCCAAGGGCGCAATGGAACCGGCTATAATAGTATATTCCTTCCTTCCCGCTCGCCTAGCCAACGATACAGCGGCGTTCAAACTTTTTAAGGCTCTTTTTGTCGAATCAGTATTCGTAAAACCACTTTTTAAATATGTCCGGGGTGTGGTTCGAAATGTATTTGTGGTCAAAATATCGGCCCCGGCGTTCACATAATCCTGATGAATCTGTATTACAGTCTCCGGATGCGTAAGGTTGGCATCTCCAGACCAAAGTGGTAAAGGCAAATTTACACTGCGGCGAATTAATTCTGTGCCCATGGCCCCATCCAATATGTAAGGTTTAATTCTTTTCTTTTTCATTTAAGAAATCATGGAATAATTAGATTAATTTATGAACAAATTACGTACATCATTGTACCCAAAAGGAATACTTATGAAATGCCACCGATATTTTATTCTGCTTTATCTTTCATTCACACTATTGGTTGGACAGAAAACTTTCATCCACGCCGGTAAGTTGATCGATGGAAAAAATGATATACCTATTGAAATGGTTACTATTATACTGGATGGAAAAGTTGTTCAGACAGTCAATCGCGGCTATCTTAAACCTGGAGAGAAAGATCATTTGATCGATCTGAAGGATTATACTGTGTTGCCAGGTCTCATGGACATGCATACCCATCTCTCCGGTCAAAGCAATCCCAAGCGCTATATGGAAAAATTCTACATGGATTTGGATGAATATGCTTACCGTTCCATCCCATATGCTGAAAAAACTCTGATGGCTGGTTTCACTACCGTTCGGGAAGTTGGTGGAATTATCAGTAACAGCATCCGCGATGCGATTAATAAAGATTATGTCGTCGGTCCAAGAATCTATAGTGCCGGAAGATCTATTGCCACCACCGGTGGGCACGCAGACCCATCCAGCGGATTAAATATGAGATTCATGGGTGATCCAGGTCCCAAAGACGGCGTGATAAATGGGACAAATGATGCACGGAAAGCAGTACGACAGCGCTATAAAAATGGTGCCGACCTTATTAAGATTACCGCCACTGGAGGAGTTTTAAGCGTAGCAAAAAACAGCAAAAATCCCCAGTTTACTGAAGATGAAATCCGCGCTATCGTTGAAACGGCCGACGATTACGATATGCATGTTGCAGCACATGCCCATGGTGCCGAAGGTATGAAACGAGCTATACGAGCCGGAGTGCGGTCCATTGAACACGGCACTCTTATGGATGCGGAGGTGATGACATTAATGAAACAGTACAGCACTTATTATATTCCCACCATTTCTGCAGGTATGTTTGTTGCGGAAAAAGCAAAAGAAGACGGTTATTATCCCCCAATCATAGTCCCAAAAGCACTGGAAATAGGCCCGCAAATACTTAAAACATTCTCTAAAGCACTTAAGTTCGGGATCAAAATTGCTTTTGGTACTGATTCAGGAGTATCCTACCATGGCGATAACGCTAAAGAATTCAAATATATGGTGGAAAGCGGTATGTTGCCCATGGATGCTATCAAATCTGCCACCATGGTATCCGCAGAACTATTAGGAATTCAAGATGAACTAGGATCAATTGAAACTAATAAAATCGCAGATATCATTGCTGTTGATGGTGATCCTATTCAAAATATGGATGTTATGCAAAAGGTTGTATTTGTCATGAAGGAAGGAAAGATCTATAAATCTCCGAATTAGCTAAACTTGGCTGCCCTACGTTGTGCAAAATTATCTGCTTCATTTTTAATCTTTTCCATTGCTGATCTGACCTCCTTTTGAATTACTGCTGGCATCAATTCTACCCACCACTCAGGCACCATGCTTTTAACCATTTTGTGAACGCTGTTGGGACCTAAACCATCTTTGTATTCCTGCCGATAATATTCCAGGATAAGCTGTTCCCAGTACCCATCCTTCTGTTCAAGAGAAAATACTAGCCATTCAAAGTATCGAGCTAAATATCCGCCAATTGATACGGTTATTAAAGCAAATATTAGGCTCATTCCCAGTCTGAGTTCGCCATAAAACAGAGATAAAAACCAAAGATCGAATATCATCACAAACGTACCTGCAACTAAGCCAATACGAGAGACCCAATCATATTTAGGTAGTATCTCGCAATGCAATTTTCTATTTTGCCAGGTAAGCCAAACCCCAAGTGTCCAAATCAGAACAAGTAATATAATCAGGAAAATAAGATGAGGTTGGAGATCGTCGTAAACAAACAAGGCAGTACTCGATAATATTAGTTCCAGGTTCGATCTTTATTAGCTGAGCGAATGTACACATCCCTCCCACCAACTACAGTTCGCAACACCAACGTTTCCAGGATTTCATCCGGCTGAATCCCCGTAAGATCATTAGACAAAACAACAAAATCAGCAAGCTTCCCATTCTCCAGTGACCCCAACTTATCTTCTTGAAAACCAGCATAAGCACTGTGACTGGTATAACAGTGCAATGCTTCTTCTACAGTGATGCGTTGTTCAGGGTACCATCCATCAGGGTAGGAACCATCGATTGTTTTCCGAGTCACAGCGGCATAGATGCCAGTCATGGGGTCCAATGGCGCTACCGTCCAGTCCGAGCCGAAGGTCAGGTTTACGTTTCTATCAAGAAAGGTACGAAATACATAAGTGCCGGCCATTATTTTCGGACCAATGCGCTTATGCATCCAGCGAGTGTCATCTATGCAGTGATACGGCTGCATGGAAGGAATCACATTTTCAGTTTTAAACCTGTCCATAACTGTTGGAGTTAAATGTTGGGAATGCTCGATCCTAGATCGGCGGTCACGCTGTCCATTTTCTTTTTCCATATCTAGAAACGCATCTAGTATCCATTCATTAGCCCGAGTTCCAATTGCGTGAACTGCCAGTTGGATGCCAGCACGGTCAACTTCCCGCATGATCTTGCGGAATTCCACCGTGTCTGCCATAACCAGCAAACCTGTGGTTGAAGGATCATCCAGGTACGGCTCGTGCATCCAGGCTGTGCGGGAGCCCAAGGATCCATCCATCATGGCCTTCATACCGCTCCAGCGAAGCCAATCATTGCCGGGTCCTTTCTCTTTATTTAGATCGATCAACTGCCGCCAGTTTGTATACCATGGCAATGCATAAATACGCAGAGTTAGGTTCAATTTGTTGCGTTCAAAGGTTTTAAGATCTTCCCATGAACACATATCATGAACCTGGGTCACTCCCAAGGAAGCAGCATGCTCCATGGCCTTAGTTAAAGCATTATCCAGAACCTCATCAGATTCTTTGGGTTTGAATGCGGTTACCAGCCCTTTCGCTTCTTCCTTTAAAATGCCTATTGGTTCACCATTGGCAGGATCACGAACAATCAGCCCACCCGGGGGATCAGGCGTACTGGCTGTAATCCCTGCTAGTTCCAGCGCAAGGGAGTTAGCCAGGGCCATATGCCCATCCACTCGACTAATAAATACAGGATTTTTTTCTGTGACTTCATCTATCCAATTGCGGTTTGGCAGTTCGCCTCCCCAGAGCTCATGATCCCAGTCACCCCCAGTGATCCACTGGCCATCTTTTATTCGGCTTGTGTATTCTATTATTCGCCTGATAAATTCTTTTTTGGATTTCGCATCCCGCAGATTGATGCTCATAAGCTGGAGCCCTCCACTCATGAAATGGGTGTGGCTATCCATAAACCCTGGTACAACGAAATCACCATGAAGGTCCATTAATTCTGTATTGGGTCCCTGGAAATCACTATAATTTCCACCGCCAACCTTTAAAATAGACTCTCCTAAAACAGCAATGAATTCTGCCCGTGA
>DTUG01000073.1 GCA_012964275.1 Fidelibacterota bacterium
ATACA
This sequence comes from Fidelibacterota bacterium, assembly GCA_012964275.1. GTDB lineage: Bacteria > Fidelibacterota > Marinisomatia > Marinisomatales > UBA1611 > UBA1611. The sequence continues at coordinate 6 of DTUG01000073.1, forward strand.
TGGTGTATCCCATATGAAAAAATTGATATCAGTAATTTTTCATATGATCCTCAAACAAACGACTGTCTTCCATTTTATATCAACAGATTGAGCCCTAGTGCTTTAAATCGTGACCATGATTCTGCTTTTGCATTCACCTTAGACTATATCATTCACTTAGAGTCTTTGGGTGCACGTGTTGTTAATGGCTCGCATACAGTTCTGATAGAAACCAGCAAGGCAAAGCAAGCTTCGATCATGAATAGGTTGAAAATTCCGCAACCCAAAACGGTCATACTGAATCATATTTCTCAAATCAAAAAGTATATTGCAGATTTTCAGTTTCCGGTTCTTATCAAACCCAATTGTGGGGGATCTGGGACTGGAATTCAAAAATTCGACAATTCGGGGGATTTACGGGTTGCTATAGATATAAAGAAAATTGATATTCCCACCAATCAGCTATTTATAATGCAGGAATTTATCCAACCCAAGGATGGATATATAGTCCGCATGGAAACTATAAACGGAAAACTGGCCTATGCCATGAAAGTATTCACGGATGGGACCTTTAACCTGTGCCCATCTGATAGTTGTGATAATGTCCGCTCATCACCTACTTTAGATGAATTGGTAAATTGCCCGGCCACATCTGATTCAAGTGTGCGATTTGAACTCTACGAGAACCCTCCAGAGGATGTAATTAATGCAGTAGAACGTATTGTAGCATATGCAGGTATGGAGTGCGGTGGTATTGAATATACCATTGGGAGAAATGGACAATGGTATATTTACGATATCAATCCATTGTCAATTTTACGAGCTAGTTTTAAGGAAGAATATGGTGTTGACGGCTGGGGTCTACTGGCTGATTTTTTCATTGATGAATATCATAAAATAGTCGCAGATGTTTTAACTGTTTAATTAGAGTCTGTCTTTAAACTCCAAAACAGGAGCCATTATAATGAAGTATTGTTCAATTACTGAAACCTTTCAAAGGTTTCGAACCTTTGAAAGATTGGATGATTAGACTTTATGGACAGACACTAATGAGCATTCATAACAATACCAAATACAATGGGGTTCATGGACGGATTAGGAGCATGGTCTGTTAAAGTTGCGATAAGTTAGTAACGAATAGAAATTGTGAGGAATAATTAATGAATAAAGTAAAATTGGGAGATGTATTTTCATTCCCTGAAACAGTAAATGAATACGCTGCAAGAGTTGTGGCGGGGTTGGTGGTTACGCTATCTGCCATTATTCTAACAACCCAAAATATTTGGCTTTTGGGATTTTTGGCGTACGGATTCTGGGCACGGGTATTGACTGGACCTACCTTAAGCCCTATGGGATTGTTGGCCACAAAAGGAATTATTCCTGCGCTGGGGAATCTACGTAAAACAACCATCGGCGCACCTAAAAGATTTGCGCAAGGTATCGGGGTTATTTTTTCATCTTCAGCACTTTGGACTGCCCTTTCAGGATTTTGGCTTTTAACAGTTTGGTTATTAAGTATACTAACCTTGTTTGCCACGTTGGAAGCAGTGATTGGCTTTTGTGCCGGATGCTGGGTGTTTAAATACCTGATTCGTTGGCATATTATCCCTGAAAATATTTGTATCCAGTGCCAAAATTTAGAATTGTCATTATCGGAGGAAAACACAGTCCATTTATGAAAACAATGCAGAAAAAACAACCATCAACCGCTGTTGTGTTAGAATTAGTGGGTCAAACGCCACTAGTAGACCTTTCCAACCTGTTTTCAAAGGACAAAGTCAAAGTCTTTGGAAAGGCAGAGTGGATGAATCCCGGTGGCTCCCTGAAGGACCGGCCGGTGAAAAAAATGATCACGGAAGCAATAAAGTCCGGAGAGTTAACGACAGGTAAAACCATCCTGGATTCCAGCAGTGGAAACGCGGGAATTGCATACGCTATGATTGGCTGTGCATTGGGATACGAGGTGACCATTGTTCTGCCGGGGAATGCAAGTGCAGAAAGAAAGCAGCGTATTCGCGCCCACGGTGCCAAAATCATCGAAACGGACCCCTTGGAAGGTTACGATGAGGCATTGCGTCATGTGCATCGATTGTATAATGAAAATCCGGAAAAATACTGGCTCTGCAATCAGTATGAAAATGACAACAACTGGCGGGCTCATTATGAAGGAACTGCCACCGAATTAATTGATCAAGTCCCTGGAAAGATTACCCATTATGTTGGTGGAGTTGGAACAGGCGGCTCACTCACGGGTATCGGACGAAAATTTAAAGAAGAAAATCCAAATGTGAATATTGTTTCAATTCGGCCCGAAGTTTGGCCGGGAATTGAAGGACTGAAACCTCTGGGTTCATCCGAAGATATTGTGCCAAAAATATTTGATGAAACACTGGTGGATCAGTGGATTGATGTCACGGCAGACGAAGCCCGATCCTGGTGCCACAAACTTTCAAAAACAGGGATTTTTACCGGCCAATCCTCCGGTGCTTATTTGGCTGGTGTAAGCAAAGTGATTCAAGCCCTAAGAGAAGGCGTTATAGTTACTCTTTTAAACGATTTCGGAGACCGGTATTTTTCCGCTGGTTTATGGCGTTAAATTATGGCAATTCAGCTTACACAAAAAATTGTGCAGCAATTTCAGTTGCATGGGGAAAAAGATTATCCCCATGAATCCTGTGGTTTTATCCTGGGGCAATGGACCAACAATGGGACCGAGGCTCTGGAATATGTCCCCGCAGAAAATACAAAGGATGAAAACCGGGAGCGCCGCTTCCTGATTGCTCCCAACGCTTACCAGCAAGTGGAAGATGAGGCTGATAAAAAAGGACTAGCGGTGATCAGTATTGTTCACTCCCACCCGGATCATCCGGATGAGCCATCGGAGTTCGATCGTGTTCATGCCTGGCCGGGGTTCAGTTATATTATCATTTCAGTAGCTGAGGGCGTCGCTACCCAATTCCGCTCCTGGCGCTTGGAAGCAGACCGCAGCAGTTTTATTGAAGAAAAAATTATCATTAAAGGGAATAATTAAAATGAGCAGCCAAATAAAAATACCATCACCATTGCGGCAGTTTACTGAAAACCAATCTTCCGTTTCAGTGGATGGCACTACTGTTAGCGAAGTTCTCGAAAATATCTTTAATCAATATCCAGAAATCCGAAATCAGCTGTTAGATGGAAATGGGTCTATCCGCAATTTTGTCAACATTTATGTAAATGGCGTAGATGTGAGGGAAAAGGACAATCTGGAAACACCGGTTGAGCCCGGCGCCGATATTCGCATCATCCCTGCTATCGCTGGGGGATCAGGCGACCTTCCTGAGTTGGAACAAACCGAATTACGCCGCTATGCCCGCCATTTTTCCTTACCTGAATTTGGCATGGAGGGTCAACAAAAACTAAAAGCAGCTAAGGTATTGGTAGTTGGCACCGGTGGATTGGG
>DTUG01000074.1 GCA_012964275.1 Fidelibacterota bacterium
CGCATAGCCATGATTCGGGTGTCATCAAAGAACATATGTTCAGTACGGCAGAGGCCAATTCCCTCGGCTCCGAACTGAATGGCCTGCTTGGCGTCTGCTGGGGTTTCCGCATTGGTTCTGATCTTGAGTTTACGGGTATCATCGGCCCAAGCCATTAAATGCTTGTATTCGTTATGGGTCTCTGGATTTGCCGGGATCAGGTTCAGTTGACCGCCGTAAATTTTTCCTGTAGTACCATTCATGCTGATCCAGTCACCTTCTTTTAAAACTGTCTCACCGATGTGAACTTCTTTTTGTTCTAAATTAATGTGCAGGTCACTGCAGCCAACGATACAGCACTTTCCCCAGCCTCTGGCTACTAGCGCCGCGTGAGAAGTCATACCGCCTTTGGCTGTAAGAATTGCCTTTGCCACGTGCATGCCATGGACATCTTCAGGGGATGTCTCTTCCCTCAACAGGATCACTTGTTCACCCCGACCATGCCATGCTTCCGCGTCATCAGCTGTGAATACCACGCGACCAGTTGCACTGCCTGGGCCTGCCGGTAATCCTGTGGCCAGAATGGTAGCGTTTTGTTCACTTTTTGTATCCATCACGGGATGCAGGAGTTCGTCCAGTTGCTCCGGTTTCACACGCAACAGCGCAGTTTTTTTGTCAATCAGACCTTCGTTAACCATATCCACCGCCATTTTTATGGCAGCAGCACCGTTGCGTTTACCTACGCGGGTTTGCAGCATCCACAAGCGCCCATCCTGGATAGTAAATTCAATATCCTGCATATCTCTGTAATGTGCTTCCAAGTTGGTGCGGATTTCAATTAACTGGCTGTAGAGAGCAGACATGGATGATTCCAGGGAAGACAGACTCTGTGTATCTACTGTCTTGGTGTCCTCGTTCAGAGGGTATGGTGTCCGTAGTCCTGCTACCACATCTTCACCCTGAGCATTGGGTAGCCACTCCCCATAGAACTGATTTTCTCCTGTAGCGGGATTGCGGGTGAAAGCTACACCGGTGGCAGAGTTTTCACCCATATTTCCAAAGACCATCGCTTGAACATTCACGGCTGTACCCCATTCATCAGGAATATTTTCGATCCTGCGGTAGCTAATAGCACGGTTTCCATTCCAGCTCTGGAAAACCGCCTTGATGCCTCCCCAGAGTTGATCACCGGGATTATCCGGGAATTCTACACTAAAGGTGTTTTTGATCTCTGCTTTGAAGGATTCTGATATTTCCTTCCACTGTTCTGCGGAAAGGTCCGTATCGTCCTTTAGTCTATTTTCTTTCTTAAATGTGTCAATGATACGTTCCATTTTCTGTCGAATGCCTTGACCATCAGCAAGTTTAATGCCAGTGGCTTTTTCCATGACCACATCTGCATACATCATGATAAGGCGGCGATAGGCATCATAAACAAAGCGAGAATTGCCGGTTTTTTCTATAAGACCGGGAATCGTAGTTGTGGTAAGCCCCACATTCAGAACGGTCTCCATCATGCCGGGCATAGACTGCCGGGCACCAGAGCGCACGGAAACCAGTAAAGGATTTTCTGTATCCCCGAAGCCGGAATCCATAATGGTTTCAATGTTTTTTAAGGCTTCAACAACCTGTGTTTCAAGTTCTTCAGGAAAAATAAGGTTATGGTTATAATAATGTGTGCAAACATCGGTGGTGAGGGTAAAGCCTGGCGGCACTGGAATTCCAAGGTGGTTCATCTCTGCCAGGTTGGCGCCTTTGCCGCCCAAAAGATTTTTCATATCGGTTTTTCCGTCAGCTTTTCCGTCTCCGAAAGAATAAACGTATTTCATATTTATTGTTCCAAATGAAGGTTAATTGTGGCGTAAAGAAGCGAGCAATTTAAATTAGATCAGAAATAGATTATTTATAAAAATTCGAGATCCAAGGGTTTAGTTTATATTTATTTTTTATTTCATCTGCTACTCGTTTTGCTATAGTTATCATCTTGTATTCTCCATGTCGAACCCGGTACCATATTTTATCTTTAATTACAACGCGGGAAACAACTGATGGGTAACCGGCATCCCCTAGCTTATTAGCGAGCAGATTTGCTTCAGCTTTGTTTTTTACGGAGCTTACTTGGATTGTGTAATATTCGGTTTTTATTTCTGTTTCTTCTGGTGAAACGCTATAATGTTTTTTTTGTGGAGGATGGGCATCTGTTATGCTAACAATCCAGGGTTCCAGTGGATATGCGCTTCGTATTGCGTTGGCTGTTTGATTGGCATCTTTTTTAAAATTGTATTTTCCAACCCGGACTCTGAACCATAAACCACTGTTTCCGTAGAATTCATCCAGGTGAGTTTCAAACCCCAATGATCTGATATTGTTTGCGAGATTCAGAGCATAGCCCTTATCTTTGAAAGACCCTATTTGAACGCTGAATAATTTGTTTATATTGGATACGGGGGCTGTTTCCTGCTCAAACGATTGTTGGCGTTTTACTGATATTGGCTGTTTCTCCAGGTCTGTTTTGTGGTCAGCTTGTGCTTGCTGCGATGGCCTTGACAGTTTCCCGCTTTTTTTTATTCCTTTGATGGCCTTCGATTTAATTTTATCTGTTCGTTGAATTTTCGACTTCGTTTTTGATGCAACATTAGGCGATTTTCTTTTACTGGATTCTTTTTGTTTTTCATCATCCAAAACTTCAGCCAAATATATGGCCTGAACCCATCCCTGCTGCTCGTTGAACGTCACTTCATAATAGACCGCCACCATTCCTGCAGATCTCTGAATTATCATCTTCCGCCCTGCCTTCAGGGTGGTGAATCCGGGAATTTTCCCAATAGTTTCCCTAGCATGTACATCACCATAAAGAAAAGTTTTTTTCTTGGTTACAAAGGTTTTATCTGTCGGTTTAATTTCATCATCTTTTCTGCCGCACCCTGTTTGATTTATAATGGAAAAGGATAAAAATATCAGTATAAATAAATTGTGGTAGGGGGGACTTATCCTTGTTATAGACACCGGATGAACGATTTTTAAAAGGGTATTTAGCAACAGGCTATAATCTGCCGCTTTGAAAGTTAAGAAAGGATAATTTAAAAAACGGGGGAGAAGTAACGAATTTCCTTCAAATTTCCCTTATTGTTATAAAAATACCACTTATCCACCATTTTACCATCTCGGTAAGTACCCTGCATTTCCTTGCGCGTACGTTCCGCATCCCACCAACTGGTCCAAACATTATCTTTTTTCCCATTTTTATAGTGTCCTTCTGTGATACTCCCATCACTAAAGTAAGCTGTCCACTTCCCTTCTTTTATTCCTAGATTGAAAGTGCCTTCCTGTAGTTTTCTAGTTTCATTATTATAGAACACCCACTGCCCATCAGCATTTCCAGCTACTAGTGTACCTTCTTTTTCTTTAGCGCCGTTATCGTAATAGAACACCCATTGACCATT
>DTUG01000075.1 GCA_012964275.1 Fidelibacterota bacterium
CCTGAACAAGGCGCTCTACTAAATTTTCTTCCATAATTCGTGCGAAAGGACACCCATGAGACTCTCTATTCCCATCCAGCTCATCATACAGGTCCGGATGAGCATCCAATTGCAGTATATCCATTGTTTTCAAAGAGCGACTATAAGATCGGACAATCGGTAGTGTGATGGAATGATCTCCACCCAGTGTAACAATGCGCGCCCCATGGTTTAGATATTCATTACACACGTTCTCAATAAGATCAAATGCTGTATCAGTATCTGTGATCTCAATATTGCCCCTATCCTGCCATTTATCATTGGAGCCAAGGTCAAGTCCGCTTTCCGTTGCCAAGTTAGTAGACTCGCTGTATAATGCGTTTCTAATTGCTTTTGGGCCCTTGGACGCACCTTTGAGAAAAGATGAGTGATCATCAAATGGAATCCCAATAACAATAGCTGTGTCATCATAGCTGATATTTTTCTTAGTTTGATCCAAATATTCTTCCAGTGTTTTTCGATCAAAAGTACAAACTTCCTACCATCGATAAAATCCATGCGGTGAGCAGTCCGAAATAGACACCGATCACATTACCCATCACGCCCATCATCAGTCCCACCGGGGCAAGTGATTTTTGGTAAACCGTGGCCACAATCGGTGCACTCACAATCCCCCCAATATTCGCCTGACTGCTGGTTGCGATCAAGAACATCGGTGCTTTCAGCAAGCGTCCTCCCCAAAACAGGATGACAGCATGAATCATGATCCAAATAACTCCAGCTGCTAAAAATAAGGGCGCTTCCGTGATGGCTTTAAGGTCTGCCTTGGCACCTATGGTTGCCAGAAGCAAATAAAGAAAAACATTTCCGATATGTGAAGCTCCAGCATTTTCAAGCTCACTAAGGCGTGTAAAGGACAGGGTAATCCCCAAGGCAGTTACTATAATAATGGTCCATCCAAAACTGGTTAAAACCTTTCCTATATCAGGTAGCCACTGCCCCAGTTTTAACGATAGAAAACCAGCTAACATTCCTATGGATACCATAGTGATCAGGTCCTTGAACTCCATGGGTCTTCGTCCGTGCTGTCCTTTCATCTTCATATGGGTATTTAAAGTTTTTACCACGCTTGTATCTGCGCCATTCCAGCGATCTAATTTTTCTTGATATGCAGATAGAAAGATGACCACACCCATCCATCCATACCCCACAACTGTATCTACAATAATCATGATCCCAAACAGGTCTTCGCGGGTGCCAATGGATGTGCCCACTGCTACCATGTTTGCGCTACCGCCAATCCAACTACCGGATAAGGTTCCCATACCTTTCCATGCGTCGACAGGAAGCCAGCGACCCAGGATAGCAAGTGAAACGGCTCCGCCAATAACAACCCCGAGTGTCCCTATGAGCATGGTGCCAATTGCTTTAGGGCCTAGTTTAGCTAACGCAGGAAGATTTGCTGATAATAATAATAATATAAGCGACGTTGGCAAAAGATACAATTTAACCCAGTCAAAAAGTGGAGATGTTTCGGGTGTAATACCCAGCGTTGTGGAAAACATAGGCAAGAAATATATCCAGATCACTGGCGGCATGTATTTGAATATATTTTTCAATACATCTTGATCTTGCAGCCAGTATATCAAGCCTATCAGGGATAATAAATATACTAGAATGGCCGCTGGATCTTGAAGGATGCTCACAGCCTAATACCCCAAATTAGTACACTTAGTTTTGTATTGTAGGGAAACAAGAGTGCAAATTTAATATCAGCTTCTTCTTGCATCCTTTCAATATAAAAAAACCCTGTCAGAGACAGGGTTTTTAAGCAGTCTGATTATATTTAAGTACTAATCAAAAAAAGTAAGACAGGGTGTCAATTTATCGCTGGTGAGCTTCATTAATTTTCAAATCTCTACCATTAAATTCCTGTCCATTCAATTCTGAGACGGCTTTTTCTCCATCTGGTTTATTTTCCATTTCCACAAAACCAAATCCACGGGACTGGCCAGAATACCTGTCGCTGATTATTTTTACAGAAGTCACAGGTCCAAACTGCTCAAAATGAGCACTGAGGTCTTCTTCAGTGGTTTTAAAATTCAGATTGCCTACATATATGTTCACATTTATCTCCTTGTTATTGATTGCAAAATTTGAGAACTGAAAAATCTAACGAATGCCATAATGACTACTTAGGATGTTGGTCCAGGAAAGGGGTCTTCAGTCCGTTTTTATTGAATTAACAAACGGAATGATGATTATAAAAGGATTATTCTTTACTCCAATATCATATACTAATTGCGCAAGGAAGTTACACTCTATTTATAAAATAAAAATAAAATTTTTCAATACAAAACAATCCAAGCTTAATTATTAAATGTACTAAGAATCGAATCACTGGGACAGGCCATGATCTTCATCACAGTTTTATTAAAAAGTTCGTAGGAATCAGGCAATTTTTCTTTTAATTCAGAACTATTCATGATAAACCACTCTGAATCCTGTGGTCCGTAGATTTCACGAAGATCCCAGGCCGTATAAATGATCCAGTATGCATACTCTTGCAATATGACCCGCATCCTAACACCAACATCATCAATATCAGAATATTGCTGTATATCATAGTAGTTTTCATCGACGGCTTCCTGTGTCACATTGTACAGTGTGGATGAGTTAGAAAGTCCCCACTCTTCAGGGAATGTATAATGGAGACCTACATCCGTCACATGATGTAGAATATGTTCTACCACTTCCATAACCTGGTTGGGAACATTTTCCATGATGATATCGCAGATACTGTTTTCACTGGCTGTTTGGTCCCACAAATCTTCTTCAGCTGGAGAGAGACCCCAGTCTTCACCGTAAAATAGCGGGATAACTGTATTATACTGGTGGATGTTTCTTAATACCTGTTTCTGAAGTATGGTGTCAATGGTCCCACTTCGTGGAAACATCTCTGTAATCGTACTAGCCACGTTCTGCATGAACACGTCGGAGATATCATCCCTAGCGATCAGGGTAATCCCATATACGCTGAGTTGTTTTGTAAACGGCGGATACTCTGCTGATTGAATGATCTCCCCAACCTGGTAAAGATCATCCGGAATATCTGCCACCGGCTGTGGCAGGACACAATCAACAGTGACAGTGTGTGAGAGATCAATCTTATCATCTGTGCAGGCATAAAGTATAACAAGCAGCATAATGCTAACGCGTCTAACCATGCCTGAAATCTAACCGCACTTTTAGAAACAAAAAACCCCGGCCATGGAGGCTCGGGGTTATGTTTTACAACAGCCAGACTGTTGAAAATATAATTTATGTAGTGCAGAATTCAGAAAGCTTCTCCCGTTCAATCTCCCCTTTGTCAGTTATAATATGATCCACTAAATCCAATGATACAATATCGCTGGAATGGGAAATGAGTGTAT
>DTUG01000076.1:0-6251 GCA_012964275.1 Fidelibacterota bacterium
CCCGAATCCAGTGCCCGATTTCCAGATGGCTCCACCAATTTATATTTCAGTATTTTTAAACTGGGCGGTTCATTTGTATCCCCACAACCAATTTTAGAAAAACCGCTTTCTTCGCCTTCAGAATCAACAGCTGAAACGACATAACACACTGGCTCTGTGTATCCAAGCCCAATATGCGTATACGCAGGTGATTTCATCTTCCCTAAAAATGACAGTGAATCATTAACGATCTGTCTGTATACCCGATAATCAAAAGCTCCCTGGATCGCATTCCATGTCAAACGGGCTGATTTTACATCACCAATGACTTGTAAACCAGTTGGTGGTTTTAAGAAAACTTTAGCACAATGCTGATTGGACAATTCACTCTCTACATCATATTTGTCGACGCTTGTTATCTGGTAGCAATGGGTTTCTCCCGGTGGAGTATTATCTGTAAATGAAGTACCTGTAAGCGATTTCAGAAATCCGCCATCCCGATATAGATTATAGTGTTTGGCAAGGCTAACCACATTCCAGATCAAGTTAACCGATTTTTCATCTTTCAATGAAGAGAGAACAGGAGGGTCAACGAACTCTCGCGTTGTTTCCTTTACTTTTTCTGAAACTGGACCATCAATATCTAAGTTATCTTTCGCTGAAACAGAATTCTTCATCCTTGAAAGACGCCTCATCACTGGTAGCGACAATTTCATTGTCACGGTAAATATTGTAAGATTTCGCACCTTCTACTGGATTCCATTTCAAAAGAATTTTATTTTTATCTACTGTTGTCTGAATTCCACGGGGAACATCGGTCAATGCGCTAATGCATAGTACTGGACTTAGTGGTCCCCTAAACCCGTGTTCTCCCAAAGCCATGACCTGATAGCAATATTTGACCCCCGGAACGGCCAATGTATCTTTGAAAATATGGTCATTCGATTCAAAAATCATCTCATCATCCCGGTATAATTGATATATTTTAGCCTGGGATCTTTTACCCCAACTAATGGTAATCTTTCCGCTGCCAACCTCAGTTTTTACAGGCTTCATTCTTAAAGCTGGATCCGTTTCAAGGGCTTTTGCGTTTGAATAGGTATATACCAAAGGAAGATCTGGAGTGGGTTTTATAATCAACCTCAATACAAGATCTCTATTGCGTTTTCTACGAGGGTTTATTTTTATTCTAGATTGACCATCCTCTGGATGCTTCACTTCTAAATAGTAAAAATCCGGTTTTACTTCCTTAAATGCAAACCGGCCCTTACGGTTACTTGTCTCAACCACTACCGGTATATTTTCAAGATTTAAAAGTGTTATGTTGGCCTTACGAACAGGTTTATTTTCCAGATTAAAAATAACTCCAGAAATTGAAACTGTTTTGGCAGTCACAATTTGAATACCCAATACTAATATAGAGATAATTTTAATCATCACAGGAAAGTGTGAAATTATATGAATACTGATGATGTCAATTCGCCGCTAAGGGAGGCGGAATAGGACTCGATCAGGCTTTTGAGTAAACAATTGTGGCGTTTGCGGTAGATCAGCGTATAGAAGTTTGGTAGTGTCGTGTACATTTTTCTTGATATAATCATGTAACTCCGATACGGTAACAGCCTTATCACCATTGTCTGCTTCACCCCGGATGCCTTTAAGGAAATAATAAGTGAATAGCCCATTATCCATATCTGGATGATCATACGATATTTCAGTCGTATTTGCTGCAAAAAATGCTGTGATGCCTTTCGGAGGAATTAATTCTTCTGCAATGACCGGCTTAGGAGGTGGAACCGGTTCTTCTTTTTTCTTTTTCTTTTTCTTCTTTTTCTTCTTCGGTTCCTCTTCAACCACAATAGGCTTAGGACGTTCTATATGCTGTTCAAACCCCGCATTATTGAAATCAACATCCATGAATAGAAATATGTCCCGAATCTGATCCATTTTCTGGATTTCAGATAACATCCAATAAAGATCCTTGATTTTAAAGAACGAGTGCAGTTTATTTTTATCAGCATCAAAAGGAATCAGACATTTTTCTCCAGCAATCGTAGTTCCTTCCCCTGAATAGTATAGCATTAAATCGACAGAATCCACATTAGTGTATTGCAGACCAGATTCAATTTTTTCACGTAAAAAACCCAGGTGCGGATTGAATATTTCACGAAAATTATGGCTAGAAATACCATCTTCAAAAAACCAGAATTGTGATGGGATTATTTGGTGGTTCTCAATGCCGAACAGTTCTGAAAAATAACGCCTTACCAACTTTACATTTTCTTCAGAAGACATACGACCGGGAATGTCCTCAGTCCAAAACTTCCGGTTACCTAAAACAATGCCTACCAATTCTCTAGAGGTTTTACCATTTGGAATATCTAAAAGAAGTTCATGATCAATTGCAGCCTGACCGGGTTGAACAAAATCAGGCATGGGTACATCAAAAGCTTTTAATTCATCCTTGCCTTTATAATATTTTAAAACTTCCAAATGAATTGGGATCGTTTTGCGTACATCAAAATAATCGTACGTATCAAAATAAACAGTAAATCGGTCTTCCTTACTCAAGACTTCAAAACTGTAATCAAACCATTCTCCTCCCGCTAACAAACCAAATGTATGAACCTCATCAGGATCTTTCTGAAATGTCTCATCGCGGCGAAATGCTAAAACTGCAGTATCAGTTTTTCCTATAGATAAATTTTGAAACCGAACTGTTAAAGTAGCTGTCTCATTCTTAGGAATATAATGATGGCCAAATTCATTATCGATGGCAAAATCAGTGATCACCAGGTTAGGAGCAATCACAGCCAAGGTTGGAAAACTTACCGGCACTGGTTTAAGATCCATCCCCGCATACTCATCAATACGAATATTAAAATTTCTTTCACCTGTTTCGATTTTCAATTTTGCAAATAAAGGAAATGTTATAGTTATCGAATCACCGACACCCAACACGGGAATAGTTGCTACTGTGTCAATGGCTAGAGAAGGTGTTATGGCATGGTCAACAGGTTCGAGCCATGGTTTTAATACACGCGCAGGACTGCGGCCATCATTAACTATTTTTGCAATAATAAAACCTTTTTCCTGTCCATCAAGTATCTGGTTATCAGACTGCTCAACAAAATATTTTTCTACTAATGATAAATGCGGTGGCGGTACTACCCACCCGCATGTTACAGGGGATATAGGCCCCTCGTCGCCATCAGCATCAACCGATGACATTTTATAACAATATTCGGTATCAAATTCCAATCCCTTATGTATATAATATATACTAGTAGTCTTCGTCATAAATTTTGTCTCACCATTCTCTTTATTGTGAGTATATATTTTGTATTGTTCAGCTCCCAGCATTTTTTTCCACTTAAACACAACTCGTTTAACGTCCCCTGTCAGGGATAATCCTTTAGGATAATTAACCAGTACTTTAAAACATTCTTCATTTGAAAAAGGACCCTCTGTGCCATAGGTATCTTTGGCCGATATTTTATAGCAATAGAATTTTCCAGGGTCGACAGCATCCACATAAAATGTATCTGATTGATCAGCCAGCAGCACGCCATCCCGGTAAATTTTGTAGATATGATCTATCCGGAGTGGAAGTTTATTCCATGTGATCGTGATTTGTTTTAAATCTGCAGCACCAGCCATTGCAGGTGCGGTGACCTCTTCATGGGTTCTCAAAGTTAAGGATACTTTTGGGCCATCATCGCTATCAGGGTCAAAGGAAGCTAAATCGTATTTATATCCTCTATCAAATTCGAGGTTTTCTTCAAAATGAGAAAATTCATTTGTTGTCAAAATTAGTTCACCATCACGATATAAGTGGTAGCCACTAACCCCTTCAACTGAATTCCAGGAAAAACTTATCGTATTTCTCAAGATCTCTGATGTAAAATTAGCCGGCGGTGCAAATTGTCCTTTAGCGCACTCAGTGTTAGACTGTTCTCCTTCAGTCTCGTATTGATCTGCAGCCGATACTGAGTAACAATACTCTTTTCCTGGCGCTACATTATCTGCAAAAGATGGCTGGTCAATATCACCTAGGTAATTCCCATTTCGGAATAGTTTATAATAAACAGCAACGGGTGAAAGATCAGTCCAGGTTACCTTCACTGAATTCACATCTCCTTGTGCAACCAATACAGGGGTTAATACCTCTGGATGTGTATTCACAATTGTCTCCTCTGCCATGGTTCCTTCATCGCCGTCACCATCAAGAGAATTAATACTATACTTATATTCTGTACCCCACTCCAGAGTATCTATATAAATTAATTCTTCCTGTTTTGAAATCCGCTCATCATCCCGATATAATGCATATTTTTCCACATTGGGAATCGCAACCCAATCCAAGGTCACAATCCTGCCGCTTAATTCAGTTTTTAACGCTCCCATTTTTATATTTGGCTTCAGGGTTGGATATTGGTAGGATGATTTTTCCTTGATCTTATTTGATTCCGGTCCTTCTAGGTCATACAAATCCCAGGCACGGACAAAATATTCATAACGCTTACCGGGTGCGACATTATCAACGTACAGTGTTTTATTAATCTTCTCAGCGATAGCTTTATTGTTTTTATACACGGTATAAGATTCGGCATGGGGCAATGCTTTCCATTTGATTAATAATTTCTGTACACCACTTTTCACAATCATTTCAGGACGTAGACCATCGGTAGAAAGGGGTATTGTTACATTTAAATTCTTATTCTTTACAATTACATTTTTACCACCGTTTCCCGCGTACTCGCCATTGTTACCGTGTCCGTCGCCAAACGCCTTAATAATGTATTCACCGGCAATGATCCTATTTTCAAAAGTGAACTTTCCGTTCGAACCTGCAGTAAATTCTTCCCACAAAACATTATCTTTGGTATAAAGAAAAACTTTCGCTTCTTCAATTTTTGGTTGACCTGTCTCATTTTTCAACTGACCAATTATCTTGTATATTTCAGGAGTATTTTCTATAGCTGGTTCAGATTCCGGACCTTCCAGACCATCACCATCTAAAGATGAGATCTTATACGTATATTTCCTCCCAAAATCCAAATCCAGATCTTTGTATTTAGTTTTACGGGAATTTGTTAATTCATCTCCATCGCGATAAATATTATAGGACGTGGCACCTTCTACAGGTACCCATTTAATGGTGATGGAATTCATTTCATCAGAGTAGGGTTCTCCAAGCTTTAGAGCAATCTCTTCCGGTGGCGGGTATTGAGCTTTATCACATGCAGGGCTGGACTGGCTGCCTTCTGTACCGTATTTATCAACGGCAGTTACTGTGAAACAGTTATCGGTACCCGGCTCAGTTTTGGCAGTATAGGTGATTTTCTTGGTCGAATCAATCAACGTACCATTCTGGTAAACCCTATATATTACAGCGAGTTCGTTTTTGCTCCACTCAAGGTCCACAATGCTTTCACCCGCTTCCGCAGTGATCTTTTTTATCTTTTTTACTTTTTTATGGGTCTTTCCTGCAGCCGGACTTGGCTTAGGTCCCTCTTCCTGATGGTGATCCATCGCAACGACCATATAAGAATAGTCTTCATCATACTTGAGCTTGAAATCACTATATTCCGTCTCAGTGGTTGTATTTATCAAATCATCATCACGATAAATATTGTAAGAAGATGCATTTTCAACAGGATTCCAAGTGAGATTAATTGTATTTTTATTAGCCTTTGCTCTTATCTGTTTTGGGGATGGAAGCCGTGCCTTACCGTATTCTGTCAAAGACCGAGTTCCTTTTTTACCACTTTTGTCGATTGACGTGACATTATAAGCGTATGATTTACCCCCACCGACTTTATCCTTATAAGTTGGTTTTTTAATTGTAATCAATTCCTGATTATCCTTAAAGATCACGTATTCCGCAGCACCAGTTACAGGTTTCCAGGTCACAACGATACTTCCAACTTCAGATTTAACAGTCAACTGAGGCTGTTTCTCATCCTGGTTGGCTGTGACTTCCAAACCTGTGACTTCTGAAGATTTCAAATCAATTTCTTGTGTGGCGGTATATCCCCCTTCTCCATAAATATTTAGCGTATATTTACCCGGTTTTATTTTTTTAAACTTGAATTTTCCATTGCTTCTGGCTTTTCCAGTAGCCACCAATTGATGCTTCATTGAATATAAGGTAAGGCGAGCATTAGGCAATTTTTTTCCACTTTCATTATAGACACGACCAGATATTGTAAATGTCTGGGCAAAGATCTGACTAACAAGTAGAAATACAACCAAAGCATACCGCAAGT
>DTUG01000076.1:6261-15044 GCA_012964275.1 Fidelibacterota bacterium
AGTCAAAGACCTTCAAGGCAATACCTACGCCAAAAGCATATCGCAAGTCATATACTATTGAGCGTACAATTCCATTAATATCCATGGATATTCGGGCACCTATCTCTTTAACGTCATGTTTAAATTACCAAATCGGAGAACTTACCTCACGCTTTGGACTCCGCATTTAACTATGGCAACTATAAATTAGCTGCTTACCAAGTTAAAAAATACAACCTATAATTACAAGGCTTATGGAAAACTGGTATAATGGCCTTATATCATCATAATTATCAAAGACTTATCCAGATTTTAACGCTGCATAATTTTGCCAAAAGTGAATGGAATTAGCCCATTCTTCAGATGAATAATGTGCCTTAGTACCGCCAGATGACTGCAATTGATTTCTCATCATCGTCACTGGTCCCAAAGGCAATTCTTCCACACTCTCAGGTATTGCGTTAATACTGATCAATTCCCAGTCGGAATCGGTTGTATGTTCGTTATTTTCCAACAGTACATCGTGGCGGTAAAGGATTAACTCTACCGATCTGGACTTTAAGGGAGTACCATTTAAAGCACGGATCTGTATATAGGGTTCCTCGAACTCTTGCCTTTTGACTACTGTTGCTTCCAGTTTTGTGTCGGGCGTTACTTCCACATAGGGGCAAAAGAATTGGTCAGCCAGTTTGGGATCTGAATCAACAATCCTTACTCCATCACGATATCCTTTTCGATAGAACCCCAATAACATCCTTACTTCTGCGTGTGCCGCAATTTTTTCAAATGTTAATGTGCTAGAATAAGTTTTACCGGTGCCTTTAATCTGTCGCCGGACAAAATTATTTACTGCAACTTTCATCATAAAAATTAACGAAAATTGTTACTACGTTGCAGAAACAGATATATTCGGATAATTTAAATGATGGATTTTCCGATTTGGCAACCCTTCAACAGCGAATGGTGGACGTTTGTCATTGTATTCTTGGCTATTCTTTTCCTGGTCGGAATTAGCGAAATAACGCACCAGCTAAAATTATGGACCAGTGAAACTAATCGTAAGATTGTCCACATTATTGTAGGCCTATTAGTTTCTATTACCCCATTGATATTCAAAACTTCTACACATCCAGCTATCCTTGCACTGATATTTGTGTTATTGAATGGATTTGCAATAGCAAGCGGTTCATTTGATGGGATACACTCCCAGGAACGTGTATCGTATGGGACAGTATTCTTTCCCTTAGGTTTCTTAATTACCGTATTATGTTTCTGGAATCATCCAATTTATATCATTATTGCTATGGTAATTATGGCCCTGGGAGACCCATTGGCCGCTTTTGTGGGCCAGAATATTAATAATCCTAAAAAGTATATAATCTGGGCAGAAACAAAATCATTTGAAGGGTCAATTGCAATGCTGGTTAGCTCAATATTCCTTACCTGGGGATTATCTTTGTTCTTTTTTCCTGAGAAGCAAGCATCCTTTCATATAATGCTGGCTGTAGTGACGGGTATAACCGCTACGATAGCCGAGGGGATCAGTTATCGAGGTTCAGATAATTTATCTGTCCCAATCCTTGTCATTTTATTCATGGAACTTTTCATATTAAAGACTGAGTCAGGAATGGCGCTTGAATATATTAAAGGTGTTTTGCCAATTATTTTTATATTCATCATAGCTTACCGAAAGAACTCTCTATCAGAGAATGGATTGATGGGCGGTATAATTATGGGGCTACTTGTATTCGGTTTTGGAGGTATTTTATATCTTGCACCTTTATTCATTTTTTTTATTCTATCATCTTTTCTTAGTCATATAACTAATAGCAAGGTACTCCATCAGGCTAAAAGTCTCCGGCGAAACATCGTCCAAGTATATGCAAATGGCGGTATCGCTCTGCTTTTGGTTATAATGGATCATTTTAACCCGCAGCCATGGATTTATGCAGCTTTTCTGGCATCGGTCGCTGCGGCTACAGCGGACACCTGGGGCACTGAAATTGGCCGGCTATCTTCAAAGAACCCTGTTGATATCATCACATTTCAGCCCCTGCAAATGGGTGAATCAGGCGGCATTACATTGGTTGGGACATTAGGTTCTTTTGCCGGTGCTATAATCATAGGTATTACCGGGTATTTATTTGGTATCTCTCATATAATTATATTTTTCATTATTACTGCTGGATTCTTATCCGCCATATTTGATTCAATTATGGGCGCGACGGTTCAGGCTCGTTTCATTTTTCCCCTTACAGGTAAAATATCAGAAAAAAAGATAATAAACGATCAAAAGGGGTATCTATATACAGGCTGGCATGGGATAGATAATGATATAGTTAATATATTTTGTACATCCTGTGGTCCATGCCTTTTAATTATATTTCTGAATTATATGAAATAAAAAGGCCCCGGAATCGGGGCGTTTTTATTAGAAGCGGTCTTGGTGATTAAATCACCTTATGAACAAGCAGGCCAACCATGACAATCAGAGAAATAAAAATCAAAGAAACACCCATGTTTCCTTTCTTTATTTCTTCCCATTCTTCTATGTCAGTAGACAGCCAGTCAAAGACCTTCAAGGCAATACCTACGCCAAAAGCAAAACCAACTGCTGCCGCAATGGACCAGCCAACGGCTCGCAGGTATTCTAACAATATACCTTTTAGTGAAAGTGGATCTAGCATTATACCTCCTTATAGTATTTCCAAATTTATTTGTTGCATAAATTCTATTGATTCCATCCGTCCTTCGGCTAATGCTATGGCCATATCGGTCGGACAACTTGCTTCAAAGATTATTTTTTCCCCCTTTGACGCCGGCACGTTTACCTGCACCATTATAGTTTTCGGAAGATATGCATTTGCTAATTTAAGAGCCTGCTGGTGGGAAACTGCCTGCCCAGCAGATGCGAATCCTACCAATATCACCATTTCAAAATCATTTCTTCTACTATCGAGCGTCAGTAAAAATAATTCATCCCCAAAATCCATATTGGCTGCGTCAACAGGTACACGGTAGGCCAAGCAGACACTCTTTACTTTCTTTTTAAAGGCATAGTTCGCAAAAACCCCATCCAGTGTCAACGCACCAAAACAAATTAGAATGATAAGGGTTTTTCGGGTTTTCAACACTATGATATAATAAACTAATGCTGAGTTTACTCGATACCTATTCGGGCAATCAAGACTAAAATATTAATTCTCCAGATTTTATAACGGACCGAATAGGGTGATCTGAAACAATATAAGGTATTTGAACCAACCGTTCTATATCCCAAATGACCAAATCAGCCTGCTTACCAATCTCAATTGAACCAACCTTATCTTCCACCTGTAGTGATTTTGCCGAAGTAAATGTGGCAGCTTGCACTGCACTCATAACATCCATTTTCATAAATATGCATGAAAGAGCAATAATAAACGGCATAGATTGGATATAACAACTGCCCGGGTTAAAATCAGTTGCCAAGGCAATATCCACACCTGCATCCTCAAATTTCTTTAAGGGTGCGTAATCTGAACTACCCAAAAAGAAGGTAGTTCCAGGCAGCAGAATCGCAATAACACCAGCTTCCGCAATGGCTTCAATACCTGCATCGCTTACATTCATGAGATGATCTGCTGAAATGACACCTAATTCTGCCGCTAATTCCGCCGCACTTGAATTTTCAAATTCATCAGCATGCAGCCTGGGAGTTAAACCTTTTTTTGTACCTTCTGACAGGATACGGCGGGTCTGGTCAATGGTAAAATATCCATTTTCGCAAAATACATCATTAAATTTAGCTATTCCTTGTTGAGCCACCGCAGGCAGCATCTCATTGCAGATCAGATTTACATAATCATCCGGGTTATCTTTGAACTCATGTGGGATAGCATGTGCACCCATAAATGTAGCAATCATATCGATCTTGTGTCTCTTATTAACTTCATCTATTACTTTAAGTGATTTTATCTCAGACTCAGTATTTAAGCCATATCCGGATTTGGCTTCTACGGTTGTTGTGCCCATAGAAAGGAACCGATCCATCCGGGATAATACGCGACTAAAAAGTTCACTCTCTGATGCATGTCTCACATCATCAACACTATTTATGATCCCGCCGCCTGCGGCAGCGATCTCTTCATAGGTAGCTCCCTTTAGCCGCATTGTGAACTCGTTTTCTCTTCCATTTAGGAAAACCGGATGTGTGTGGGCATCCACAAACCCGGGAGTTACAAGTTTTCCACTGCAGTCGATTTGCTTATTTGTACTATTCACTCTATGTCCAATTTCCGCTATGACACCATCATTAATGGCAATTTCCACATTATCCCGGGTTTCCATTCCTCTGGTTTCAGAGTTGTAGGATACTAACTGACCTATATTGGTTAGTTGTAAATCTGACATTTCTCAATTTGGAGGTAGAAAATATACATTAGCAGCCTATCTGTCATTAAATCCTCGATTAATTGTCACTTCATCATGGGAATATCTACACCCCATTTATGAGCATTTTCGATTGCCTGCTGATATCCCGCATCAGCGTGGCGAAAGATACCTGATCCAGGATCATTGGTCAGGACACACTGTAGGCGATTAGCCATTTCAGCAGTGCCATCTGCAACAATCACCTGTCCGGCATGGATAGCATAGCCCATCCCAACACCACCTCCTTGGTGAATAGACACCCATGATGCGCCGCTAGCTGTATTCAATAATGCATTCAATAAAGGCCAGTCGGCCACCGCGTCTGTTCCATCTTTCATGGATTCCGTTTCGCGGTTAGGCGATGCTACCGAACCACAGTCTAAGTGATCTCGACCTATCACAATGGGTGCTTCCAGATCACCATCAGCGACCAACTGATTTATCGCTAATCCAAACTTGGCTCTATCCCCATATCCAAGCCAACAGATCCTGGATGGGAGTCCCTGAAACTGGACTTTTTCCTGGGCCATCTTAATCCAATGACAGAGAGCATCATCGTCAGGGAACATTTCTAAGACAAGTTCATCGGTCCGATATATATCTTCAGGGGAACCTGAAAGAGCTACCCACCTGAATGGTCCTTTCCCCTCACAAAACAGTGGGCGAATATACGCCGGTACAAAACCTGGAAGATCAAACGCATTTTTCACTCCGGCCTTCACTGCCTGTGCCCGTATATTATTTCCATAGTCAAAAGCAATCGCACCTTCTGCTTTTAAATCAAGGATACCTTGGACGTGTTCGCCCATAGCCCTAATACTTTCTTTGACATATGTTTTTGCATCCGTGTTACGTAGATCAAGTGCAGCCTCAAGGGTCATCCCATTGGGAATATACCCATCTAGCTCATCATGGGCAGATGTCTGGTCTGTTACCAAATCTGGTATAATGCCTTTTCGGGCGAATTCTGGTACAATATCAGCCGCGTTGCCTAATAGTCCTATACTGAGCGGTTTTTTAGTATTTATGGCATTCTGTGCCCAATCCAGCGCTTCTTTAAGGCTATCCGTAGATTTATTTAGGTACTGCGTTTCAAGACGTCTCGTTATTCGATTTGGATCCACTTCGATGCAAATCACCACACCACCGGCCATGGTAACAGCCAGCGGCTGTGCTCCACCCATACCGCCCAATCCCGCTGTTAATACCAGTTTTCCAGCCAGTGTATCCACATTCCAGTGAGTTCTAGCTGCTGCAATAAATGTTTCATAAGTGCCCTGCAAAATTCCTTGTGTGCCAATATAGATCCAACTGCCGGCGGTCATCTGGCCATACATCATCAATCCAAGTCTCTCAAGTTCATTAAAATGCTCCCATGTAGCCCAGTTTGGAACTAGATTGGAGTTAGCTATGAGAACTCGGGGGGACCAGCTATGGGTTTTTGCCACGCCTACTGGTTTTCCAGATTGGACTAATAGCGTTTCATCTGGTTCCAATCTTCTTAGCGTATCTAGAATAGCATCAAAACATTCCCAGTTTCGAGCTGCTTTACCCTTTCCGCCATATACGATCAATTCTTCAGGTATTTCCGCTACATCTGAATGAAGGTTATGCTGGATCATTCGGTAGGCCGCTTCTATCTGCCAGTTTTTACAAGTAATGTCTGATCCAGTTGGGGGCAATATTGTTCTGGTCATAGAAATTAATTCCTTAGCAGTGATAGAATTTATGGAAGTTTTCTTTCATGGTTCTCAAGCAGGATTTATTATAATACCTTACAAACGATGGGCATTTGAAACGATGTGAATAAAATAGTAACCAGTAATATTACTTTTTAAAACCCAGCGTGAATCAGCGAAAATATCTTTTCAGCAGGTTCCAATAACTAGGTTTTTCCTTAAAAGTGTTATAAGAAAAAACACAAATATTTGGAAAGTTTAATTTTTTTGCATGTTGTACCTTTTTCCCCGCAGACCTTGCTGATTGATTATAGGTTGAAATCCCCATGATTATTTTTTCATGGTATTTCTTTGGTAGGTTATCCTGCATGACACGAATGTTCAGATCAAAATCATCTTTTTCAGTGGCATAATTCATAGGCACAGCCCAGTCCAGATATCCTGCTGACAGCCATAGATCCCATTCTTGGCCGTACCGGTTCCTCGCAATGTAAATATTTGGTTTCACAGCTGCTGAAATAATACAATCTGGAGAATTGATTCTAATTATTTTGCTGGCTTTTTCAACAAATTGCGTAATTGTTTTTCGACGAAAATTACCCCATGAAGGCTTTTCACGTATAACTGAATTCGGTGTCTCAGCCAAATTTGGGTATTCACCTTTAAATATTTCCAAGCCGACCGGGTTAAAGCCGTACTCTAAATCATGGTACCGTATATAATCTAGATGGATACCGTCTATCGGATATTGCCGAGCTAGTTCCGTTATCAAATTCAATAAATACTTTTCAACATCTGGATGCGTTGGAGCAAGGTAAAACCCCTCTCCATACGCACCTTTGCTTCTATTCATGGTGGATAACATATTTTTTACATTCACATATCGAAATTCTTTACTATCTAGCCACTGCGGATGGGTATTTAATAAATGATCATGCTGGAGAGGCATCCTATTGGCAGACCACAGGTAATACACATTGATCCAAGCATGAATCTTGATATTGAGAGGTTCACTCTTTCTCAGAATATAATCCAGAGGATCAAAATCTCCCTTTAGAAAATTTGACCTGGGTACAATATCTGATTTGTAATATGCATCACCCCGACCGCGAACCTGGGCAAAGATATGGTTGAAGTTATTATTTTTAGCAAATTCCAATACTTTATCAATACACTCAGTTGAAGTCATATCACCCCGTACCACCCATATTGCCTGGGTATTGCTTGAATTTGCTTTTAATGTAATATTAAATAAAAAAAGAAGGGCAATCGTTATTACTGCCCTCCGGAAAGTTGCTTGAATAATAGTCACTGTTGAGATTTAGATAATAGACATTATGTAGTGGTTTCTGGTTCTTCTTTTAATGAAACCCCCGCTAGATCAACAAATTCAATAATGGATACGGGTGCGCGGTCGTTATCCCTGAAACCTAATTTGATAATTCGGGTATATCCACCATCCCGATCTGAATAAGTAGGGCCAATATCCTTAAAAAGAATGCCTACAATCTCTTTATGCGGTATTTTCCGCAACACTTGACGTCTGGCGTGCAAATCGCCTTGCTTTGCGAATGTTACTAAAGGTTCTATGAACATGCGCAACTCCTTAGCCTTAGCATCGGTAGTTTTGATCCTTTTGTATTGAATCAATTGGGATGCAAGGTTGGACATCAATGATTTTCGATGCCCGACTTTGCGTCCAAGTTTGCGGCCTGATTTTCTATGCCGCATTCTTACCCTTCTTCCGCCATGATCTTTTCAATTTCCATACCAAAATGAAGCCCCATAGAATCCAACTTTTCGACTAACTCGGTCAAGGATTTACGTCCAAAGTTCTTATACTTCAACATTTGAGTTTCTTCCTTGCTGACCAACTCATGTATATATTTGATCCCTGCCGCCTGTAGGCAATTGAAACTACGTACAGATAATTCCATTTCGTCAATAGCCTGATTCAATAATTTCCGCAACGCCAAGGTTTCCTCGGAAACACCTATGGAAATTTCCAGTACTTCCGGATGAGAAATGGCCTCAATAAATTTTAAATGTTCTCGCAAGTAAGTCGCTGAATAACTGATCGCATCCTGGGGTGATATAGAACCGTCTGTTTCTACATCCAGAGAAAGAATCTCGATTGGATCTTTTGCACCAGGAACAGGCTTAACATTGAAGGTTACCTTCGTAACTGGGTTGAAAATACTATCGATGGAAAGGGTACCTCTGCTGAGATTTGGTAATTCATTTTCCTCTGATGGAACATATCCTTTGCCAATGCCAATACGTAACTCCAAATCGAGCTTTCCAGCAGAATTTATCTCCGTAATATATTGATCCGGGTTCAATATCTCAAATTGATCACTCGCATCCTGAATTTCCTTTGCTGTGAACATTTTTTTTCCTTTAAAAGATAAAGTAACCTTATCTGGGTTGTTATCCATCAATTTAAACCGCACCATTTTTAAGTTCATAATGATATCAGCAGCATCTTCTTTAACACCTGTTATCGAAGAAAATTCATGTTGTATACCTTCAATTTTCACGTGGGTGATCGCTGCACCGGGAATACTGGTCAATAATACTCTTCGCATAGCATTACCCAGAGTGATTCCATAACCTCTCTCCAATGGCTGGATAGTAAATTGACCTGTTTTATTTGTTAGTGATTTTTCGTCGATTTCATCCCTTGAGACATTACCACACACACGGTATACC